>JBDIBA010000036.1:0-20199 GCA_039812705.1 Acidimicrobiia bacterium | reverse complement strand
GTTCAAATCCCACGGAGGCGAAGCCGACGCCCACCGGAGCGAAGGCAAAGCCTGAGCGGAGGGGGTGGGATTTGAACCCACGGCGAGCTTGCACCCGCGACGGTTTTCAAGACCGTTCCATTCGGCCGCTCTGGCACCCCTCCGAGGGTCGCAAGAATAGCTACTTAATGACTTTGAAGCGGCGGTTCCGCTTCGCGCCGGGCGCTACCTGCGAACGAATGTCTGTGATCCAAGCATCGGCGGCTCTCCACGCAGCCTGAGCATCGCGGCGACGACGCGGGCCATGCTCGCCAGCAGAAGGGTAAGAACCCAGGAACTTCACCGATTTTGCCTGAGCATGAAGATCTCTCAAGCAGTCGGCAACAACCTCATCTTCCACGTGACCGTCGAATTCGATGACAAAGCAATAATCGCCCAGCTGCTGCTTGGTAGGACGACTCTCAAGTTTGGTGAGGTTGATGTTGCGCGCGGAGAACTGCCCAAGGATGTTGTGCAGATTTCCCGGCTTGTCGGCCGACTGAAACACAACAATGGTCGTCTTGTCGTGGCCGGTACTGGCAGGAATGCCGCTCTTGGCAACCTTCAAGAACCGGGTCTTGTTCGACACGCTGTCAGAAACATCGTCGGCCAAGATGTGCACGTCGTAGTGAAGGATGGACACCGCAGACCCGAGCGCCGCAGTGTGCTTGGACGTGGTCTTGCTGACTTGGCGCACGGCGTCGGCTGTTGAATTCGCAGCCACAATCTCGACACCGGGCAGCTTTGCCTCGAGGAACTCGCGGCACTGGGCAGCAGCCACCGGAAAAGTCAGAATGCGCTTGATGTCGGTGATCTTGTTGACATGCAACGGAGCAATTAGCGCCATTTCAATTGGCATTACGACTTCGCTCTGAACAACCAGGTTGTTGTCGAAAATCAAAGAATCAAGCGCAATGTTGACCGTGCCTTCAATCGAGTTTTCGATGGCAACGAAACCCCAATCGACCGCACCGGACTCCACGGCACCCAAGACATCAGGCATGGTGGCAAGTGGCACTTTCTGCGCCGACATCAGATCGCCCTGAAGATAAAGCGCCTGTTCGGTAAAGGTCCCAACCGGACCCAGGTACGCGACGGACTTATCCGCCAAGGATGTTTCTTGTTGCTCTTCGTCCTCACTCACGGCTCGGCACCCTACCCACTGCGCGTTGAGTTCACATCTCGAAGTCATCAGCACCGCGTTTGAGTGCAACACTTGCCAGGTGCCAGACGCGCCATCACTCCGCCTTGGGCTCCTCGCATCACACGGGGGTTCCAACCTCCAGGCAATCATCGACGCCTGCGCAAACGGGCTCCTCGATGCAACCTGTGCAGTGGTCATTTCCAACAATTCGACCGCAAAAGCCCTCGACCGCGCCCGTGCTGCCGACATCGCGGCCTTTCACCTGAGCACCAAGACGCACGGCGAGCTGTTGGACCAGGCCATCACCGACGCCCTCACCAGCTACTCGGTCGACGTCGTCTGCCTAGCTGGCTACATGAAAAAACTCGGGCCGATCACACTGGAACGTTTTGCGGGTCGCATCATCAACATCCACCCGGCGCTTCTCCCCCGCTATGGCGGCAAAGGCATGTACGGCGAGAAGGTACATGAGGCAGTTCTTGCGTCCGGAGATAGGGAATCTGGCGCGACAGTTCACGTGGTTGACGAGAACTACGACACCGGCAATCTGTTGGCTCAATCGGTTGTGCCCGTTTTCGACAATGACAACGTCGAAACACTCGCAAAGCGCGTGCTGAAGGTTGAACACGAACTTTATGTTTCGACGTTGCGACAGATCGCCAACGGCGAGATCAGTCTTGGTTAGACGGCCACGCGCCGATCAACACCGCTGGCTTCGCCGCCGAGAGGCTGAGCTTCGCGCAAATCGATAACGGTTTCGTCCTCGTCAATAACGACAACGCCTTCACGCATTGCCGGCCTGGTCTTAGCAAGCGCATCGATGATTGGCGCAAGTGACAACAGCAGTATCGCCGTGGCAACCAACCTGAACACCTGTGGCGCGGCGCCGATATTCGTCATCATTGTCACGATGTCGATGCCAATGTGCGCAGCAATTGCCGGCCAAAGCGCACCCCCGCGCCAAACAACGCGACTCATCAACAACGCAAAGAACACAAACACCAGTGGACTGAACCAGGTTTGGAACTGAGCAACATGGCCAGGAAGCGCCATAAACCACAACGCACCAAGCAGAATCGCGATTGGTAACGCGTACCGCCACGCCATACCGACTCGCTGAAGCAGTAAGGCAATCAGTAGCGGCGCGGCCAACCGGTAAACGATTTCTTCTGAGACCCCAACCATGAACACCGAGATTGTCGGCGCAATGCCTGTGGTCACCACGAATGCCGCAGCAACAACCACCATCGTTGCAATTAGGGCAAACGCAGCAAGCTTCGCCTTGCGGTCAAGGGTGAACCGCTCATGTTTCAAAAGCGCAACTAGCGCGGCGAGGGCAAGCACGTCACTAACGCCAACAGCTGTCACACCAAACGGAATCTCCGGGAGAAAGTCAACCGACATCTCCAACGTGCGCACCAGTAATGCACAAGCCAGCAGCACAAGGACTGCTCCACGAATCTTGATCACGACGCTGCCGCCAATGGAATGTGCTCAACGGTCACGTTCTTTGGCGCAACCGCAGCGCCATCGGCTTCGACCACTGCATCAAGTGCGGCAATCGCAACTTCAATCTGGTCTTCACGAGCAGGGCGAGTCGTCAAACGCTGCAGGGCCAAACCTGGCACTGCAAGCACCTTTGCCCAGCGAGTGTGCAGGTGATCTGAAGTCAACCGCAAGAACTCATACACACAGCCCGTAATAAGCGGCATCAACAGAATGCGCGAGAGCGCAAGGATGCCGGTTGAGTGAACACCCACCAGAGCGTGAGCCAACGTGCCAGCCACAAACACCAGCAACAGAAATGCAGAACCGCAGCGAGGATGCCTGCGTGAATGCTTGACGACATTCTCGGGTGTCAACTCTTCACCGGCTTCGCGTGTGTAGATCGTTTGGTGCTCGGCACCGTGATACGCAAACACCTCTTGCACGTCTTTCGAAGTGCCAAGCACCGCCAAGTAACCAAGGAACAACACCAGACGGATAACGGCTTCGACAACGCTGAAGACCACTGCGTTTGACTCTGGAACCAACGCCTTTGCAATCCACAGCGGAATCATCAAGAACGCACCAACAATCAACAGTGCAGAAAAGACCGTCAATAGGCGGTTTTTCAGGCTCGCAACATCACGACTGTCATCGCGAAACGACAAAGACTCTTGCAATGCACGCGTTCCAAGAACGACAGATGCAAGCAACGAAACCATGCCGCGAACAAGCGGAACGCGTCGCGCGAAACTCATCCAAGCCGGAACCGGCTTCACTTCAACGCGGATACTGCCGTCAGGTAGACGAACAGCAAGAGACCAAACGCGTTGACCGCGCATCATCACGCCGTCGAATACGGCTTCGCCGCCATAAGTAAGAGATTTAGACATCCAACACCAACAAACAAAATAAAAAGGAACAACAACCAACAACGCGCAGCATCAAGAAGTGCCGGAAAAGATCTTCCAGTCTTCAGTGACGTAAGGGCTCAGCGAATCAAGAAGCTCGCGCATGGTTCCGGCCGCATCAGGCGGACCGAAGGAAAACTCGATGCGTTCCTCGCTGAAGCTGTAATGAAACGCGCGACCCTCTTCGGCGGCCTTCAGGCCAACGCGATGACAAATACGGCGAACGCTGTCATGAACCCCACCCGGAAGGCGACCGTGGACAATGTGAATGCCTTGCCACGAACGAAGGACGCCCTCAGCGGCGGTCACAACCTCGAGGCCTTCTTGCGAAAAACTGCTCTCGAACACTTTGGTACTGCTTTGTATGACACGCCTCGACGGTCAAACTGACCCGTCAGTTCAAGTGTGGGCGATGCGTATCATGATTCACAAAACGGCTGGCTTTGCCGCCCAATCAAGGGCTAAACGAGCAGGTCAGCCCGCATCTGCCGCGGCAAGCGTGATTTTCAGCTCCATTTGCTCGGCCGGGACATATTCGACCGCTTGGATGACGCCGGCGTCTTTCAGGTCGGATTCCGCCTCCTGAAGGACACGCAACGAGGCCTCATCAGCGCAAATGACCAAGGACTCCACGCCGTGCTTCATGGACAACTGTGCGCGGCTCTTTTCTCCACGCAGTTTGGCAAGCACATCTGCAACAACGCGGTGTGCCGTGTTCGCAGCAGCACCGGCTTCACCAACACTGAGCCCGCTGGCAACCGGCCAGCTTTCTTCGGCAATCAGGTTGTTGTGGCTCCATCCCCAAACCTCTTCGGTCGCAAAGGGAAGGTGCGGTGCAAACAAACGGACAACTGTGTCAATGATGTAGCGAGCAGTGACGCGAGCAGACTGAGTCGCTTGGGGCTGAGTGCCTTCGGCCCCGTAAGCGCGGACCTTTGTCAGCTCTAGGTACACGTTGCAGAAGTCCCAGAAATATTGCTCGGTTGCTTCCAATGCCCTTGCGTAGTTGAACTTTTCAAACGACGCGGTTGCCTTTTCAATGACGGCGTCAAGTCGCGCGAGTTCAATGCGATCCACGTACTCGGTCACCTGATCGAGATCGACTTCGGTTTCGGCGCTGTATCCAAGAACAAGCTTGCTGGCGTTGAGGATCTTTGTCGCTAAACGCCTTCCGGCCTTGATCTGTTCGACCGAAAAAGCGGTGTCGGTTCCCGGGCTTGCACAACACGCCCAGTAACGAAACGCATCGGCACCAAAGTCATCGACATAGCCCATTGGCGTGATGACGTTGCCTTTGGACTTCGACATCTTCTTGCGGTCTGGGTCAAGGACCCAACCATTCATGTACGCGTGCTGCCACGGCAGGCTGCCGTGCTCAAAATGAGCACGCAACAAAGTGTCGAACAGCCAGGTGCGAATGATTTCCGGACCCTGCGGACGAAGGCTCATTGGAAACAACAAGTCGAACAACGCCTTGTCATCCATCCAGCGCGCGGCGATCTGGGGAGTCAACGAAGAAGTGGCCCAGGTGTCCATGATGTCGGGGTCACCAACAAAACCACCCGGCTTGCCGCGCTGGCTTTCGTCGTATCCATCAGGCACGTCCGTTGAAGGATCGATCGGCAGCGCGTCGTCATTCGGAACAAGGACCTCGTCACGCAGGACTTCGCCGTCATCATCAACGCGATACCAAAGCGGAATGGAAACGCCGAAAAATCGCTGTCTGCTGATTAACCAGTCTCCGTTCAGACCGGTCACCCAATCCTCGTAGCGAACGCGCATAAAAGCGGGGTGCCATTGCAGCTCCTTACCGCGCTCCAACAACGTGTCGCGCAGTGGCGCATCGCGACCGCCGTTGCGGATGTACCACTGACTGCTCGTGACGATTTCGAGCGGGCGATCGCCCTTTTCGTAGAACTTCACGGGGTGCTTGATCGGTCGAGGGTCGCCAAGCAACTGACCAGATTCGCGAAGCATGCCAACTAGCGCCTCGCGCGCAGAAAACACCGTCTTTGTTGCCATTTGCGCGTAAGCGGTCTGGGCCGAAGCGTCAAAGTCTTCGGGAGCGTCTTCAACAAAGCGACCGTCACGACCCATCACGGCCTTGATTGGCAGGTTTAGTTCGCGCCACCAAACAACGTCTGTGCTGTCACCAAAGGTGCAACACATTGCAATGCCGGTTCCCTTTTCTGGGGAAGCGTCTTTGTGCGCGCAGATCTTTACTTCGGCGCCAAAAACAGGCGTTTTTACAGTCTTTCCGAACAACGGCTTATAACGCTCGTCATCTGGATGCGCAATCAATGCAACGCAGGCCGGCAACAGTTCTGGACGCGTCGTGTCGACCTTGATTACTTCATCGGTGCCCGTGAGCGTGAATGCAAGCGTGTGATAAGCACCGTCGACTTCACGTTCCTCAAATTCGGCTTGCGCAACAGCGGTTTGGAACGAGACATCCCAAGCGGTCGGCGCTTCTGACTGGTAGGCCTCTCCACGCGCAAGGTTCTGCAAGAACGCGTACTGCGATGTGCGTCGCGCGTGTTCACCAATGGTCGTGTAAACGAAATTCCAGTCAACGCTGATCCCCAGCCGCCGGTAGAGCTCTTCAAAAACTTTCTCGTCTTCGCCGGTCAGTTCTTCACAAAGAGCAATGAAGTTCGGGCGTGAAACAGCAACCTTGCGCTTGGGGTCGGGCTTTTCCGGCGGCGTGAAGCCTGGGTCAAACGCAAGCGAAGGGTCGCAACGAACGCCGTAGTAGTTCTCGACACGACGCTCGGTTGGCAAGCCGTTGTCGTCCCAACCAATGGGAAAGAAGACGGCACGTCCGGCCATGCGTTGGTAGCGCGCAATGGCGTCTTGGTGCGTAAACCCAAATGCCGAACCCGCGTGCAAGTTTCCCGACACCGTGGGCGGCGGCGTATCGATTGAGAACACCTCGCGGCCATCGGTCGGCTTCTTAAATGCGAAAACGTCAGCGGATTCCCACCGCTCGCGCACTCGACCATCAAGACCGTCAAGCGAGGCCTTCTCAGGCACCGCCACTGGCTTTTTGGCGTGAGGGTGTTGAGCGTTTCCCATCCGAAGTGTTGATCCTTTGTTGTCGCGTACGCAGATCGCAGAAAACCCAGGACTACCCGAGCAAACGGCGATGATGCAGTTTACGCGCAGCGCGAACGCGCCTCAGGATCAGACGGACAAGCCACTACGCCTGGGCCAGCGACACTCCATCTGCACAGTTGTGACCGCCACCCTGAATGCCGACCCGGCGACAGATATTCGCAACGCTCTGAGTGCTCAGGTCGCTGTGGTTTCTTAGGTGATCGACAATCCAGTCCGTGTCCTCCAAGCCGCAACGGACGCCATCAAGTGAGCCGCGGGCATCGATCTCTGAGATCGCCCTAACTGCGATGTTCTCGCGCTGTCGAGGGCTCAAGCAGCTATTGGGCACATTCATAGTCACGGCGAGAAACGCAAGCGATGGATTCTCGTAGATCAGGTTCTCCATCATCTTCTTGCCTAGTGCCACCGCCTCGCTGTCATCCGAGCAAGACAGTTCGCCCAGCGCTTCGACAATGATCTGTGGGCCTTCGAGGGTCCGCAGCGCACATTCGAACCGCAACAGGTCCTCGGCGCTTTCCACCACGCTCAGTTCCGTTGCGTCTTGGTCATGCAAGGCCACGATGACCGCGGCGTCTCGAAGCCGAGCCGTGCGTTCAAGCGAATCGGCGCAGTCGGCAAGTCGCATCAACCCAGCCGCAACACCCCGATGTGAACTTCGCAGAGCGTTGACTATCAAGGCCTCGTGGCTGGCAAGTTCTGGGTGCTCGGCAATGCTCATTGGGACTCCTATTGGGTGGCTGAATGGACGAGTGTGGGCGATTTAAGTGTTTCGGCACGTTACTAGATCGATTCACTTCGTGTACAAGCCCGGCCTGGCCGAAAGACTGACCCTTGTGGCCGTTTAGCCTGGAGACCGGTGACCGACCATTATTTCACGCCCAATCCCGAGACCCCAAGCGAGAAACGAACGGTCGATTTCACAGTGCGTGACCTATCGGTCAACCTGACAACAGACCGCGGGGTCTTTTCGGCCTCCCGCGTGGACCGCGGAACCATTGTGCTTTGCAACGCGACCATTCCTCCGTCAGTCGAAGGCGATTTGCTTGACCTTGGGTGTGGCTATGGGCCGATTGCAATCGTCCTTGCAACCCGTTACTCAGACCGAAAGGTGTGGGCGGTCGACGTGAACGAACGCGCAGTCGAACTAACCCGCGCCAACGCTGCTGCACTTGGCTTGCAGAACATCGAAGCCTGTTTGCCGGCCGACGTTCCCAACGACATCGGCTTTGCAGCCATCTATTCCAACCCGCCCATCAAGGTAGGCAAGACCGTCCTCCACGCAATGATGAACGACTGGCTGCCACGGCTTCACGACGGCGGCGCAGCATTCCTTGTCGTCCACAAACATCTCGGTTCAGATTCGCTGCAAAAGTGGCTGGATGAAAAAGGCCTTGAAACAAAGCGCATTTTGTCGAGCAGCGGCTATCGAGTCTTGCGCGCCAAGTCCTGCCTGCGCGCTTCGTAGACAGCCATTGATGCAGCTGTTGCAACATTCAATGAGCCGACCTTGCCCATCAAAGGAATGAAGGCAACGTCGTCACATGCATTCAATGTTTCGCTACTGACCCCTTTGTCTTCGTGACCGACAACAAGACAAGTTGGTGTCGTCAGGTCAACTTCCCAGAGCGGTTTGGCCTCGGTCGCAAGTTCAATGCCAACAAGCCTGTAGCCACGCTGCTTGATCTCCGCAACGGCTTCAGCAGATGTCTCAAACGATGCAAGATCTAAGAATCTGTGGGTACCCATTGCAGTTTTCTGCACCTTGGCATCTGTCCACGAAATCTCTGAACCGCACGCAAACACGGCCTCAACACGAAACGCTGCGGCCGTACGCAAGATTGAACCGACGTTGAACGGCCCATTCACACGGTCCAACAACAGAGCAAGCGGGGCTTCAGATTCACGACGCCACGTCCGGTGCAGTCGCTTTAGCTCGGTGTCGTTAAGTACGCGCGTCATTAATCCCGCATCCTAGGAACGCGTCGCCGGTAGGGTCGCACCATGAGTTCCAAACCAAAGCGCGTTGTCTATATCCACGGAAACCAGACGACCCACTGGAGCTTTGCGTGGGCTCCCTGGGTGGAAAAGCAAGCCAAAGCCCTTGGACTGCAAACGCATTTCACAACCATGCCCGACTCCCGCTTGGCAAGGCGCAACATCTGGCTGGCACATCTGGAAAAGCAGAAGATCGGCGAGAATGACATCTTGCTTGGCTGGTCTTCTGGCGCCGTTGCAGCAATGCGTTTTGCCGAAAAGCACCGCATCGCAGGCTCGGTTCTGGTGAGCCCTTGCTGGACAGACCTTGGCGACAAGCTCGAGAAGTTGAGCGGCTGGTACAGAGACCCTTGGGATTGGGACTCAATCAAGGCCAACCAGCCTCGCATCGAACTAATTAGCGGAACCGACGACCCGTTCATTCCTCAAGAAGAGTTCAGCCACATCGCCAAAGAACTGAACGCAAACCACACGCAAGTAAAAGGCGAAGGTCACTTCACAAAACAAGTGACCTTCGCCGAATGCGTCGACGCTCTCAAGCGTCTTATTGATTAGATGGACTACCGAGTAACGCGGATTCGCACTGCGTCGAATGCAGGTGTCTGGTTTGCACGCTCCATCATTGGAATGCGGTGCGATCCGTCTCCGGCCCACACTGCACATTGTGCAAGTCCAGCAGTTGGCATACCGGAAACCGCAATGGTCACAGTGTTTGCGCCGCGTCCGCCCTGCCCGTCTTCAGTTGCCTTGAAGAACGCGGGCACTGGTGCCGGGTCAGGCGCAGAGTTGGTGCTGGTCAACATGCGGCAGCCGGTGTGAATATGACCGCGCTGCAATCCATCACGAAGAACAGAAGCCTCCAAGTAGTAACCACCAGCCGCAGCCGCCAAGAAGCGGTCGCGAATCAAGTTGCGGGTACTGACGGTGATGTTGAAGGTTTGACCAACTCGCACCTGGTTTGGTGAATCTGTAATCAACAACGACGGGTTGTTTGCTGCTGCAGATACTTCGCCAAACTCGGTTTCAACACACTTGTTACCCGTTTGAAAACCATCGTGTGTCTGCAAACGAGAGTCGTCACAGTCGCGAGTAATCACGTCGAGGGCTGCAGGGCGGATCGTCGTTGTAGGCGCAGCTGCTCCACCGTCCCTAAGTGCTGTGGTTGTAGGTGCTGAACGATTGACCGTTGTCGTGGTTGAGACCTGGCTGCTACGAAAGCTTCTCCAACGGTCACCGCCGCGGCGGTGGGCTGATGCCACGTCTGAAGTGACAACAAGCAAGCCGCCTGCGATTACGAAGACCGTTGCCGCTGCAATCAGTTGGTTTCTCCGAACTTTGCCGGATCCGCCTCGTTTGAATAGTTGATTAATCACCTTTTACTCCCGGTGTATTCAGGGTTGATTCCGTTAATGCTCAATCGATGCAAAGCTCGGTTGACGTTCCTGTGTTTCATTTTTTAAGACGTTGCCCGGTACAGGTAACCGAGCACTCCCAACAACATCACGCTGATGATTCCGACGGCCAGAAGTGTTTCCGTTCTGGCTTCACTTCCACCGAAAGCCGATGAGAGCGTCGCATCGAGGCTTGCCGATGTCGTGGCCTTGGTCGGATCCGGCAGATCGCCATACGCAACCAGCCCGGTGCTCTCTAGATAGTTGATGTGTCGCAGAACAATGGTGTTCGCTGCCTCGGCCAAGGCCCTAATTTCGTCGTTCTGCGTAGTGGCACGAATCTTTGCGATGGTGATGAACACCGAACCGTGAGCCGCCCGCAAGCGCGCTACCCAAACTCGGTTGAACTGATCGCCGCTCGTGCGTTGGAACTCGTCGAGGAAACCTTGTTGTTGAGCCGTCGGTGACGCAGGAAGTGTGATCTCCAAATCAGCAGCGACCTGAGTGACCTTCTTGTCGAGATCGGCGTGCTCAGCCATCAACTTGGCGCCAACTTCACGGATCTTTGGGTTATTCGATTCTTGGGCCAGCTGTCCGGCGGGCATTTCCCAAAGTCCCGCGGTCTTTACCTTGCGAGCGAAGTCACGGTCAGCTTCACTAATCGGCTGACTCTTAGCGAGCACCTTGTCAACGCCGAGCAAGTTTGCATCCGTGACCGGTGCCGCCTGCGGTGGTGCAGCTGCATTGGCTGGTGCAGCTGCACCCTGATCACCGTTAACAACAATGATCTTTGCGTTCATGTTGGCGTGAGGCTTGCAGAAGTACTCGAAAGTCCCCGCTGTCGTGAAAGTGAAGCTAAAGGTCTGGTTTTGAGCGAGCTTCGCGTCGAACTTGCCATCTGGCTTGCTTCGAGGCCCCGAAGTCACAGTGTGAGCCGCGCTGTCACGATTCGTCCACGTGACCGTTGTTCCAACCTTCACCGTTGTCTCGGCTGGAAACGCAAAGTCTTTGATGTCAATTGCCTGAACAGCGCCAGACTGAGCAGGCGATGTTGCCGCAGCAGCTACAGCACGCAAGGCCGTGGTCGTTGTTGCAGAGCTTGCATTGGAGGCCGTGCCCGACCCATAGCCATCACCGCTTCCACTGGCTGAATAGCCAGTGATGTCATCAGGGGTGCTGCCGCCATGAGCCAACGCCGAAGACATCCCAACAGGGAAGACAAACGCGGCCATGGCCGTTCCCACCGCCAGTTTTCGCCGAACAGAAGGCGACAAACCTTGAAAACGTAAAAACACAAAAACCCCCAAGAACCACAGGTATCCCTAAGTGAGTTCAAGTCACGATCTGACTTTCTCACTACTAGTGACGGTATCGGTCACTGTGAGTGGGGTAAAGGGATTTTTTGAATTGTCGTCAATTGGTTACTGAGGATTAACCAGTAACAAGGATTTTCCAGTTCTCATCGACGTGATGGCGTACGGAAAATAGGAAGTCATCGACGATCGGGTGAGCATTGGGCGGCCCGACCTGCATCTCGATGCGCTCACCGTAAATGCTGTAGGTCACGGCCTGTCCGCTTCTCGATGCGGCAAGAGCCAGCTCGCGGCACGATTTTCGGCATTCATTACGAACTTGTTCAGGAAGATCGCCGTGGTGGACTCGAACCCTCACCCAACTACTTGGAGCGGTCAAGCCACCCATTGGGTTCAATTCTTCGCTTCCTTGCGACATGTGATCTCTCGTACTTCTTAATGGAGCCAAACCCGCCTATCTCCAAGGTGGCGTACACGTATCATGATTCACAAATCCCTCACAGGAATTAATCATCACCGCGGCCTCACTACTAAAACAGCCACATTGACCTCCGATAGAGACCACGATGAGCTCTCCATATTCAGATCGGACCATGGCGGCAACCAGAGCACTGACGATGGCCACCATTTTCTTCGCTGGCACTTTTACGGTCGGCATCCTCGGCCTGGCAGGCCTGCCATTCGTATCGTCAATCCCAATCACCGCCACGGCAGGAATCGCTAACGCCGTTGCGCTGAGTGTCCTCAACACCCGCGTCGGCTACCGCTGGTTCGACGTTTTCCTTGGACTCATCCCGATCTATGGCGTTGCGTACTTCTTCAGGGTCACCTATCGAGGCATGGTTCTTGATGCGTTTGACGACGTACCGCCGACCGCGGTCGACGCATACCGAACCGTTGCGTCTGCCCAACTCATCAAGTTCGGCGTTTCCCGCGGCGTAGCCAACGCTGCCGCGCTTTGCCTCTTTCCCATTGACGATGACGTCGAAGTAAACCCCAACACGGCCGAGAACCTCCGCTCAATCTCTCGCGCTTTTGCCACTCAGGTGCATGACACAAACCCTTCCGAGCTCTTCAACTGCTCTCGAAGCACGCTTCAATCTTTGCGAGACGCATCAGTTCAGGCTCAAGACGATTACTACGAAGCTCGCTTCAACGCCGGAATAGAACTTCTGGACACTTCCGAACTCGCGTCGGAGGACCGGTTCGGAAGCTCCTGGGCACTCACTATCGACCCAGACTCCATTGTTCAGACCGCTGAGGAGCGCCTGAGCTAATGCCAGAGACCCAATACCCAACACGGGCGCCTCGAAGGCCCCCGTCACGCGAAGGGGAGCTACATGCTCGCCCGCAACCTCGCTCCGTCAGAACCTCGCAGAACGATGAGGTTCTGCGCTCGGCAATGGTTCGGGCAGACGAAGCCTTTGCAATGCTCGACCGCATTGAGCGCAGGACGCAACGCAACCGCCGTGCGCGGACTCTCCACAAGTCGATAATCCAAAGCCAGAAGGACCGTCAACGCTCACTTGCGGTGCTTCGAGCCTTCTTCTTTGGAAACTTTGTCATCCTTGGCCTGATCTTCATGCTGGGGGCAGGACCAACTGCAGGAAGTCTTGGCGAGATCATGACGGGCGTTGCCCGCGCGTGTGCTCTGGTCGGAACGTACCTAATCCTGGTTCAGCTGCTGCTAGTCGCCCGCATTCCATTCCTGGACCGCATCTATGGTCACGACCGCCTAACGCGAATTCACAAGGTCAACGGTCACATTTCATTCGACCTGATCGTGTTCCACGCGTTCTTCGTGGTTGCAGGTCGCGCCTGGCTCAACGACATCAGCATTCCAACAATGGCCGTCCGGGCAATGTCGCTGGCTTACATGCCTCACGCGGTTGTTGGTTTCGCCATGATGGTCATTGCGATTGTCACGTCTGCACATGCCGCCAAGCGCAAGGTTGGCCACGACCGCTGGCACTTCTTGCACAAGTGGACCTATTTAGGCACGTTGCTCAGCTTTGGCCACCTTCTACCTGGACCGGACTTTGATGGCCGACCAATTCCGCAGATGTACATGGGGCTTATGTTCGCAGCCACATTCTTCACGATCTTCCACTACCGAATCGTCATCCCATTCCAACGCGCATTCAAGCACCAACTTCACGTTCGCAAAGTTGTTGAAGAAGGTCCCGGAATTACGTCCGTCTATATGGCCGGATTCCACCTCGACCAGCTAAAGATCAAGGCCGGTCAATTCTTCTACTGGCGTTTCCTCACACGTGGCCATTGGAACTCCGCCCACCCCTACTCAATCTCTACGGCGCCTAACAACAAGTTCCTACGAATCACCGTCAAGTCCCTTGGTGACCACAGTGGCGGTATCGGGTCAATCCCACTCGGCACTTGGGTGACCTTCGAAGGTCCATTCGGACGATTCACTAGCGAGAAGCGGACTCAGCTAAAGACGGTTCTAGTTGCAGGTGGAATTGGCGTCACTCCAATCCGCTCTTTGCTTGAGGGCATGGAGTTCATTGAAGGTGACTTGGCTGTCATCTATCGAGCCAACAGTGAAGCCGACGCTGTTCTGCTGAACGAAATCGAAGAACTTGCCATGCAGAAAAAGGCCGAACTGCACGTGGTCCTTGGGCCATCGTCGGCTTACGAGGAGCACTACAAGCCTCTTGGACCTAACCACCTTCGCAGCCTGATCCCAGACATTGGTCAGCGCGACATCTTCATCTGCGCATCACCAGGGATGACCAAGGGTGTCTGTGCGACGCTCAAGTCAATGGGCGTCCCCACCAATCAGGTGCACTACGAAGCCTTCGCTTGATTTGAAACCTTCGTTCCAGACTCCTCGCTCGATCTATTCGACGGGGATCTGGAACTCCAAGGTCTCACGCTTGGCTTCTGAGCTGAGATAGCTCACCCCGAGTATCCATTCGCCTTTGTTGGTGAAGCGCGCTTCCGGCGAGGAATAGACACCCGTCGAAGTCCGCGTCAGCACAAGTGGTGTCTGGCTCTGAGTTGCAGCTGAACGCAACGTTGCCTGGATGTCGGCTGCATTGTCTTCGCTCAATCCATTGAGAGATTGGGTTTCGATACGAAGATTCGTAGTTCCAATTCGAGCGCGGTCAACAAACAGTGTGAACGTGACATCACCGTGTGTCTTTTGCAACGAGTAACTCGCTGCCGTAGAACCGTCTGGCTTGTCGTCACGCTGCACAACATCTGATGACTCTTCTTCGCGTGCAGATGGAACAGCGCTCACGAGTTGGGTTGTGACGCCAACGACAGCCAACAACACAACCAGTTCGACAACAACGAGATTACGAACCTTCTTTGTTACTTGCGGTGCACGCTGTGACCAGTCCTCCGAGGTCGAGGAATGAACACTGCGGCGCGAAGCGGCCGCAACAGCCAGCACGACGCCAGTGATGACAGCTTTGGCCAACACGAATCGGCCATAGCCGGTCTGCCAAACATCAACAATGGAAGCAAGCTGGCGAATTGCCTGAAGGACCCCGGCAATAGCAAGCACACCGACCGACACTGCAGCGGCCCTCGAGACCAACAGCGACACCGACCGCATTTCGTCGGTCGTTGCAGTGGGTTCCTGTCCCTTTGAACGCTTATAGAGGGCGAGCAAGCAGACGAGACCGCCAATCCAAACCATTGCGGCCATGACATGAGCCACGTCAAGCGCAAAACCCGCGTAGAACAGGCGGCCGGTTGATGCATGTCCAGCAAAGGCAAGCGAAAGCGCAAGAACTATTGCTGCACCCGGAAGAACTGACAGCACAACTGTTGAAGCACGCGCTTTGGTTGCAATCGCAACGACCGCACACAGCGATATCGCGGCTCTCGTCAGGGCACTGCGAGCCGAGCGCAACTCAAGGGATCGCTGCCAAAGACCTACGTCGAGCAGTGCGCCAACGGATGCACCCGAGACATATGCGGCTTCGGTTGCAATGCC
Source organism: Acidimicrobiia bacterium (assembly GCA_039812705.1). GTDB lineage: Bacteria > Actinomycetota > Acidimicrobiia > Acidimicrobiales > JBBSGY01 > JBDIBA01. The sequence goes on along the minus strand of JBDIBA010000036.1, from coordinate 4,855 downwards.
GACCAGCGACAACACAGCCAGCAAGATCAATGCACCGGCGGCAATGCGCGGCAGGTTGGTCAGAGCGGATCGCGCAGATTCTGAAACAGACAGCCACAGCAGCAAGCCCCCACCAAGCAGCGTCAATGCGAATACACAGCCGCGTACAACAGCATTGAGGACATTCAGCGAAGACGACTGTGATTCCTCAGTCGGTTCGATAACGGGCGCAGGTGCTGCCTGCGATGGCGCACCAACGCTGAATGTCCGCGCGCCAGTGATTCTGTGTGAGTCGGCCGAAACAACTTGCCATGTGATGGCATACGAGCCGTTGTCCAGCTTCGGAAGCGAAATGACAACCGTCTTGCCATCTGCATCGCCATATGTGGGGTGACCGCTTCCAACTTCTCGTTGATTGACGTCGACGACCTTTATTGAACCCAAATTAACGTTAACGGGCTCGCTGAACGTAAGCGACGCCTGCGGTGGACTGGATTCAAGAACGGCGCTTGCACCTGGATCTGATGCTTCAAGAGACGCGTGTGCAAACGCGCCGGTAGAAGCGCACAACATCGCCACAAACCCAAGCAGCACCGCAATAAGCAAGCGACGAGCCATTGGTTCATCGTAGGAAACTTTCCCTGAACGCGAGGGGATCTGAGGCAACAAAAGGCCCCAAGAAATGCCTTTTATGCAAGGATCGCCGCATGGAAACAGGTGCTTGTCGAATCGGTCTAACTGGACTCGCAGTAATGGGTCAAAACCTTGCTCGGAACATCGCAAGGAACGGCTTTCCCATTGCCGTACATAACAGAACAGCCGCTAAGACCGAAGAATTCATAAACAGCTACGGACGTGAAGGCGCGTTCACCGAAACGGCCTCCGCCAAGGAGTTCGTTGAGGCAATTGCCCGGCCGCGTTCAATCATCATCATGGTCAAGGCCGGACAGCCCGTCGACGATGTCATTGCAGAACTCACTCCCCTGCTTGACGAAGGTGACCTGTTGATCGACTGTGGCAACTCGCAGTTCACCGACACCGAGCGCCGCACACAAGACCTGGAATCCAAGGGCCTGCGCTTTCTAGGTGCCGGCGTGTCGGGCGGCGAAGAGGGCGCGCTCAACGGACCCAGCATCATGCCCGGCGGCTCCAAGGACGCCTATGGCCAAGTCGAGGAGATCTTCACCAAGATTTCCGCCAAGGCAAACAACAAGGACTGCTGCGCATTTGTTGGCGAAGGCGGCTCTGGCCACTACGTGAAGATGGTTCACAACGGCATTGAGTACGCCGACATGCAACTGATCGCAGAAGCGTACGACCTACTGCACCGTGGTCTTGGAATGAGCAACGAAGAACTGTCGAGCGTGTTCAACGAGTGGAACTCAGGAGACCTTGACTCGTTCCTCATCGAAATCACTTCACAGATCCTTGCAACCAAAGACGACGAAACCGGCGATTCTTTGGTTGACCACATCTTGGACAAGGCAGCGCAGAAGGGCACCGGAAAGTGGACCGCGCAGTCCGCACTCGACCTTGGCGTTCCTGCAACGGTCATCACCGAAGCCGTATATGCACGCGCACTCTCGGCAGCCAAAGACGCGCGAGTTGCAGCATCCAAAGTGCTTTCAGGACCAAGCAACGCGATTGACAACGCCAACCGCGAACAATTCATTGACGATGTCCGTGCGGCTCTATATGCATCAAAAGTTATTGCATATGCGCAAGGTTGCGATCAGCTGACTGCAGCAGCCAAGGAGTACGGCTGGAACCTTGACCTCGGTGTCATTGCGTCGCTGTGGCGCGGTGGTTGCATCATCAGGGCCCGCTTCCTCGACCGCATTACCGATGCCTACGGTTCAGACTCGCAACTACAGAGCCTGCTGACAGCGCCATTCTTCACAAAGGCATTGAGCGACGGACAAGACGCCTGGCGACGCATTGTCGTTGCAGCTGCGAACGCGGGAATTGCCGTTCCTGCATTCAGTTCGGCACTTGCATATTACGACGCCTACCGAAGCGAGACTCTCCCTGCAAACCTGATTCAGGCTCAGCGTGACTTCTTTGGTGCACACACCTACGAACGCAACGACCGAGAAGGTTCGTTCCACACTCAATGGCAGTAAGAGTTGTTACTGAAGCATTAAAAAAGCGCCCTACGGGGCGCTTTTTTAATGTCTGCTGTGCAGTTCTTGGTTAGCGCTTCTTTCTGACAGCGGCGACAAGAGCCATGACAAACGCAGCGATAGCTACTCCGATGGCCGCCCTTGCAGCCCAATCTTCGCCGTTGTCGTCAGCTTTATCATCCGAATCGTTGCTCGCATTAACGGCGGTCGTGGTTGAACTTGCAGAAGTGTCGCCGCCAATTGAATGGCCTGATGAGTCGTGCACGTGATCAACATCGCCGACAAGCTTTACGAAAGGAGCTGGGTGCTCTGGCTTGTTCGCGTCGTCCGGCGGTTCAATCCATGAGACCACTTCCCCATCGCTGTAGGTCTGCAGGGCAGGAAACAAGATCTTTTCACCGGTTGCGGGAAGCGGCCCCAAGGACATCTTGAACTCGCGAAACTGGTCTGGCGCAATCGGATCTTCGCCGCCAGCTGCAAACGTGACCTTTGTAACGACTGGGGGCGTAGTGCCCTGAGCCGGCGTCTTCTCGACCGTGTACGACCAGTCTGTATCTCCAGAAACCTTGATGCTGGTGACTCCGGCATCCTTGGGAACGTTGATCTCTACTTTCGTCGTGCTCGCATTGCTTTTCTCGTTGGGAACCTTGAAGGTGAGCGTTGCATGCCCGCCGTGTGTGGCCTCAGCTGGGCTGACCGACACATGCGCGCCAGCAGCAAGCGGCGTCGTTAACGAGACAGCTGCGCCTAGCGCGACAATCGCCAATTTCTTCTTCATGACGGCAATGTTAGACGTGTACATATCTCGCCAGACGGCACCAATCGGTTAGTTCACCAGCTGTTCAACAGTTCCGAACTGGAACCCGGTGCTGTTGCGAAACGCATCAAGGGTCTCAAACCGTTGGTAACCGCCAAACGTGTACCAAGCAACTGTTTGGTTACCGCTAACCCGGTTGGAATCCAACTGCGTGAACATCATCGGCGCGTCAACATCAGAAGAACTGTTCGTGAGGAGTAGTCGACTGGTCTTGGGTCCGCCCTGAAACACGTTGTTGACAACCAAGTTGTTGGTCGTGTTCCACGTGAAAGCCTTGTTAGCGGTGGGCTCTTCAGTGAGCTCAGGCGTTCGGGGATCGTCATATGACTGCAACTGATACTTGTTGTTGATTACTTCGTTTGACGAAATCAACGTGTGGTCAGAGCCATCAATCAAGATGCCCGCTTTTGCGTTGTTGGCCACATAGTTATTGGTGATTTGCCCCTGCGTGGAGTCTTTGTAGACAACAGCGGCCCCGGCATTGCCCGTAAGCAGGTTGCCGTCAAACCGTGCATTGGTGCAGCCAAGGTCACACCAATATCCCGCGCTGTTGTTGTCGCGAAGAACGTTCCCGGCAACAAGCGCATTCTGTGCACTGGTCATCTTTAGGCCGGCAATTGTGCAGGCAGATCCGCAACTTTCGACGTTGAAGTGCTCGAAGTTGTTACCAGCTAACAAGTTGTTGAGAACTTCGGCGTTAGCGGTTGCCTGGATCACGGCGCCTTCAGATCCGTTGTCCTGGAAAGTGTTGTTCTGCAGAACAACGGCGCCGGATTCGCCGTCCGCAAACAATCCGGCTCCGGAGCTGCGCAAAAACACGTTGTCTTGCGCGGTGAAACCGTTTGCGCGCGACACGACCATTGCGTGTTCACCAAGGTGTGGAGCTCCATAAGCAGTGAACATCAAACCCTTGACGGCAGTACCTGGGTTTGATGACGCAAACGTAAGTGCAGAAGCGCGAGTGGTGATCTCCATCGTTGCCTCGGTGGGATCGTCTTTGACAAACAGTTCTTTCGTCGTCGGCTCAACGAAGAACGTGTCGGAGGTCAGTTCGTCTAGCGAAGCGACTTGTTGTTGCGGATATCCGTTGCGATAGAGCTGCTCGACTTTGCCAGCTACGGGGTAATCAGCGTCAATCTCGGCTGCGCGAAAGGCATCTTGCCGAAATGGCGATGTCCAACCAGTTGCCTTGTAGAGCTCCCCCACCTTGGTCCATTCGCGCCAGACGTCCGCACCACTCATGACGGGCCGCTCGTGTGGGTAAGCCTGAAGCACTACCGACTTCTCAATGGCTTCATCTTCAATCGACTGACGGTAAGTACCTCCGCGAAGCACAACCGTCCCGCCTTCGGGAGCCCTGTTGATTGCCGCCCTAATCGTCTTCATCGGATACGCGCGGGTTCCCGCACCCTTGTCGTTGCCATGCGGGGATACGAACACCGCGTCATCCGGAACAGCGAAGTTCGTGTTCGTCGATGCGTCGGCGTCTTCCATGACCGCGACGGGGTTCACTGTCGCGGCTTTCGCGCGGCCACCCTGGGCATCATGCTGTGCACCTGCCGGCTGCTGCAACCAAGCTCCGGCACTAAGTCCCGTAGCGGCGACTACTGCAATCGCACCGAAAGCTTTTCGATAACTACCTGACTTGGGCATCCCGATCTCCTAATCACAGAGCCATTACTGGGTGCGTATTCACTGGGCGTACAGAAGCTAGTCAGTCCAACTTTTGCGCACTTGTCAGGATTGCCTCCTGCACGAAATCAGATCGTTGTTGAACACAATGATCGCTATTTGCGCTCACCCTCGTGGAGCCACTTCGGCCACTCTGCGCGCAATAGACACGCGTTAGCACCAACATCGAACCCCGATTGGTGTATTCGTATCATGATGCATAGTGTTCCACCATGCGGACAAGATCGAAGAGGGTCGCGCACTC
>JBDIBA010000035.1:0-20819 GCA_039812705.1 Acidimicrobiia bacterium | reverse complement strand
CGTCGTCGATCAGCGACCTTGCCGAAAGCGGGCACCAATTGACGCTCGACTTCGTGATGCACCTGGCGGGGCGCCAAATGACTGTCAGCGGAAAGGTGATCTACGACGACTTCGATTCTGGCCGTGAGCTTTCGATCGTCGATGCAGCAGCGTTCCTTGAAAAGTCGCCTCAGACCATTCGCCGCCACCGACTTGACGGGCGTTTTCCGAACTCGCGTCGTGACGAAACTGGGAAGGCCTGGATTCCTGTCTTCGACTTGAAGAAGCAGCATTTGCGACGCAACGACAAGAAGGCTGGTCTCGCAAAAAGCTATGCGAATGACATCCTCTGGACATTGCGCCAGATCGTGAAATACGCAATTACGAACGGGTGGTTGCAAAGCGATCCGTCGATGGGCATCACCACAGTTGAGCCCGACGCTGCCGTTGCTCGAACGGTACGGAGTACTGAGCGGCCTCGTCCGTGGACGCAGAACGCACTCGTTTGAAGAAGTCGACAAGTCTCCCCAAGGTTGCTCGTGAACTCGGCAAGACCTATCACCAGATGTACCAGCTGATGCATCGGCTCGGTCTTGACGTCGACAAAGACATACGGACCGACGAGTACCTCCTCACCGAGGACAACGTCGAGGTGCTTCGCAATGAGTGCGAGCGAATCGAGCGACTCTACGAACGATCGATGAAGATCAGCGATGCTGGCAGGATGCTGCGTCGGGCGCACAGTTCGATTGCGCTGATGATTCGGCGGGGCGAGCTGGTGCAGGACGCAGAGACAGATGGCAGCGGCGCCAAGTTCGTCACACGAGCCTCGGTCGAGACTTGCGCGTAGTTGTCAGTCATCGGTGGAGCAGGGTGTGCGGACTCTGCTCCACCGACCTTCCCTGAATGGCTTCCGACAGCGTTGTTTGAAGGCTCTTCCCAGGTGAGGGTGTAGGTCGGCCGGGCGCGTCGGTCCGCAGATAGACGTCGAGGTCTCCCGACGATGGAGGTTCCTACGCCATCCATCCGAAAGACCTCGACGTGTCCGATTGGACACATGGTTGAAACACACCACCGGCGACTCAACTGAACAGCTTGTCGAACTTGGCCTGAACGACACGCGCGAAGGGTTGCGGTGGCAGGCTGTTGCCGAGCTTGGGGACAAGCCTGAACTGCTGACTGGCTTGCTCGACGATCGCGCCCCACTGAACTGGGCAAAGCATGCGCTTCTGCTCGACAACATTGCGGACAAAGGCGTCAAGCCTCGAGACTGGCGGTACTTCTTGGAGGTCGACAACCTGAGCATCGCAGTCGCGTGTGCCCGACTTGCCCGCCTCGGCTAATTGCCGCCAGTCCTAACCAAATGCGCGCAAGAACTGGTCACGAAAGACGTCCATCGGCCAAACCGGTGCATCATTGTTCGGCCGAAGTCCGTTGCTCCAACCCCAAGGCTCAATGCGCGCCATCACGGCAGCATCGCGACTGACAATGCTGATTGGCACGTCCTTGCTTGCATTGTCGCCGGTGACCACGGATGCAGGTTGGTGGTCGCCCAAAATGATGAAGACCTGATCGTCGTCTGCAAAGTTCTCCACGTACGAAACGATTGATTCCAGCGAATACTTGATTGCGTTTTGATACGCAGCTTGCACCTTGGGTGGATCTGACCACGTCGGCCCGTCCGCTTTCATCATCTCGGCGTAACGGTTGAAAACAGAACCGTCATCAATGTCTTTCCAATCCAACAGCGGGGGAGTCTGCGCCCAAGGACCGTGACTAGATGTCAGTGTTATCTCTGTCATAAACGCACTGTCATCTGGCTGCGCGCGCAGGATGTCGTTCATCTTCGCCAATGAATATTGATCTGGAATGGGAAACCACCCTTGGATTCCCGGGCCCAAGTAGGCGAGTTCTTGTGCGTTGTACGCCTGATCGAATCCAAAGAATCGCGACTCTGGCCACTCGCGATTGTTCCCGGGCGAGACGGCAATCGTGCGCCAACCCGCCTTCTTGAAGGCGCCCTCCAGCGTCAACCGGTTGCTTGCGACGAGCGTGTCGTAGCGCCGTTGGTTGTCCGTCCATACGCCGGCGGAAAACGTTGCATGTGCCATCCAACTTCCGCCGCCTTGCACGGACGACGTTAGAAAACCGCTCTTGGCTGCGAACCCATCCGAAGCGAGTCGATCCGACCCTTGTTTCAGCAGGTTTGTAACAGGGGATGCAACGGGTGAATCGTCAACCGCGCTTCGTCCATAACTTTCGACGAATACCACGACAACGTCTTTGCCTCGCAAAGAGGGAAGCAGGCGCGATCCCGGTGTGTCGGCATAGGCGTCGTTTGCCATGAGACCGGCAAACTCACGCTTGTCGGAGAAACTCTTCAAAGTCAAAGCGGACTTGTCGTAAGCAAACTCCGCAGAATTGAGCAACGGCCGCGGTGCGCCCAGAAGCATCGCAAGGCTCCAAATGACGGTTAGGGCAGCCATCGCGCGCCAACTGTGCTTGCGGTGACGTGCTGTCAGCTTTGCGATTCGAACGAACGAGGCAGCAATCAGCGCAATGACGGCGACGCCAAGCAGTGCGCCAATGACCACGGCTGCTATTGCTTTCTTGTCTCCGAGAGATGCCTGCAGGGATTCAAACCCTCCGGTTGCAAGCGCGAAGTCGAACACCGGATTGAAAGGTCGACTCCAAGCGGCATCGAAGGCAACGTCTACCAACTTGAGTATAAACAACACGCCAGCGAGAGCGCCGATCACGACTCCAATTGCTCGAGAAAAGCGACGGGGAAGTGCAGTCAACAGCCATCCAAGGGCAACGAACTCAAACGGAATTCGTAGAAGCGCAGTCATGTGCATATTGCCGTAAGTGCTGGGCGCGACAAGAGCCAAATATGCACAGCCGATGGCCACAACGCTCAAGGCTCGAGAAAGATGCCGACGTTGGATCAACCGGCTTTGGAATAATCGGCTAAATATCAACTGGCTGAAACTGATGTTGGACGGTGTTGCCAGAGCCAGGCAACACTGCATCCGAACGACCACAACAGTGCGCTTAGCGAGACAATGAAAAGCGCCATTGCTGCGCTTGGAGCCAACACGCCAGCAGCGATGACGACAAGTGCAACTCCTTGCAGAGCAGCTACGAGTTTCGTCGAGCGCCTTGTTGGCAAAGTGCCGCGCAGCCAAGGCAATACGCGGCCTGCTGCGAAGAACAGGTAGCGCATGGCCCCGATGAGGAGCACTGCTGGGCCAATCATCGGCAGTGCTGCAATGCTCAATACGAGAATTAAAAAGGCGTCGGCTTCGGCGTCGAATCGCGCGCCAAACGTCGATGTTGTGTTGGTGCGGCGGGCAACGATCCCGTCGGCTTTGTCGAGCAAAAGTGCAATGGCAGCAAGTGTTATTAGCCATCCTGTGGGTTCTCCGAACGTAGAAACTGTGAGGGCAGTCACTCCGCCCGTTAAGACTGATCGGGTCAAGGTGACGGCATCGGCGTGCCCTAGTTGTGTTACGCAGGCGGCGCTCATTGCGTAATTCATGACCAAGAACAGTCCCACGGCATGCATGAACCCAAAGACAAGGCCAAACAGGCCGAGGTCGGTGACAACTGCCAGTGCAAGCAGAAGTAAGCACTCAGCGAGCAACGCACTCTTTAAGAGTCCGTCTACTTGGCGGACAACCCCTCGAGCAGATGGTAAGCGAGCCGCGGTCTCGGTCATGCTCCACCTTATTGCTGTCGACGATGCTCGGGCTGGACGCGCGCTGCATTGTTCTTTGCGTCCGAGTGCAGTGCGTTTGGGCGGATGTGTGTTTTGGTGGCGTGCGTTTGCCTGAATGTCGCTAGGGATTTGCTGAATGTTCGGCTCGTTGTTCGAGCAGGCGAACAAATGTTTGCTATGGTGGATCTCGTGATGCAGTTAGTCGCAAATGATGTACCCGTAGTGCCCGGCATGACTTGGCGAGATCATGTGCGCGCGGCTTTCGCACAACTTGCGTCCGAAGATGTTGATCGAGTTTCTCCTGATGCTGCCTATGACGATGCCCTGCTGATTCAAGAGTTCTCCGAACGTGTTGTTGCATACCAGTCGCGTTGTCTTGCTAAGTGGAAGGCAAGCAGGGCTTGGGAGCACGACGGTTCCAGGTCGGCAATTTCTTACATGAGCCGCGATACCGGCATGTCACCAGAAGAGGCAGGTTGGAAGTTGCGACGAGCCGAGGCGCTTGCGACCATGCCGGTGACGGCGAAAGCTGTTGAAGATGGGTCGTTGTCCTTGGGTCGCGCCGATGTGCTTGTGAAGGCAAACGCCAAAGGCACTGAAGAGTTGTTTGCTCGCGATGAAGAAGTTCTTGTCAGAGAGATCAAGAACTTGATGCGCTTCGACGAGGCAAGAAAGTGTGCTCGGGTCTGGAGAGCGCACGCAGATGAGATTGTGTTTCCAGATAGGCAAGAACGTTTTGTTGCACAGCGCAATGCTCACGTTTCAACAACGTTCGAAGGAACTGTCGACGTCCAGGTTCTGTTTGATCCGATAAGTGGCGACATCTTCAACAATGAAGTCAAACGGATCTATGACGAGCTCCTCAAGGCCGACTGGAAAGAAGCACGTGAACGCTTAGGCGAGGCCTATGAAATCACCTCCGGCGATTTGTGGCGCACGTCGCCTCAACGTCGTGCAGATGCAATGGTTGAAATGGCCAAAAGGTCGTCAACGGTTGGCTCGAATTACAAAGAACCCAAACCGTTGATCAACATTCTTGTTGGTTTGCCGGGCTTCGAGCGGACTTGTCAGCTTGCAAGCGGTGTGCAGCTGAGTCCGAAGCAGCTTGTGCCGCTGTTGTCGCGATGTCAGATAAGCAGGATCGTTTTCGATGCGCCAAACCAAATAAGAGAGGTTGGGGCTAAGAGGTTCTTCAGAGGCGCGTTGCGACGCGCGCTCGAAGTCCGAGATGGCTATTGCCAACATGGCTCGGTGTGTGACGTACCTGCAAGAGATTGCGATGGCGATCACAAAATCGCTTGGAGTAATGGTGGCCGGACGATTCAATGCAACGGTCAAATGCTTTGCGCCTTTCACAACCGGCTGAAAGGTGATTGTGGGTGTGAAGGTGAGGCAGGTGGACTCGATGATGTTCGTCCACAAGAATCCAGACGGAGTGGGAAAGATCCACCTCAGCATGACGCCGCCTAAGGCGCCCGATGGCTAGTGAATGAGTTCGGCTGCGCACCAGACATTCACACGCGTGGGCTGAAGTTTGCTGATTGTTGTTGATATCTGCCGGCTTGGATTTCACGAGGTCTGTGGGCGTTCCTTCGCAAACAATCTGTGTACCGCATTGTCCGTGTGCTGCGGGTTTAGGTAGCGCCCCGAAATCTCGCGTTACTCCTCGCTAGCGTTACGGCCGGTCTCAAAGGGGAAGGTACGCGAGTATGCGTCGGGTTATTCGTGGTTCTAGTAGCGGTTGGATTCCTTATCGCTTGCGGTGGTGGCAACGACCAGGCGGGTCCGACAGCTGAAACAACCGCCGCACCGATAACAGCTCCGACAACGTCTGCGGCACCAAGGACGTGGACTCGTGCTGAGCTTGAGCCGGCGTTGCTCGACGGAACCGAAACACCGTCGGGTTACGCGAAAGCTTCTGTCGATTTGGATGGACCTGAGATCGGACTATGTGGCAAATCACCGGTAAGGGAACGCGTTCCGATTCAAAGCGACGCCAAAGTCTCTTACACCAAGAGTCAAGCTGGGCCAATCCTGTACGAGAGCGTCGAATCGTTTTCGAGCGTTGATGAAGCCAAGCGATACATGAACGAGTTGAAGGGTGACATCTCGTGCGGCACTTACGAAGACGACCTCGGCACTCCCGTGAAGGTCAAGGTCACGCTTTCCCAATTGCCGTATCCGGTGATTGGAGACGAAACGTTTGCGTTACGCATGGCCAGTTCTGGAACCGGTGACATTGTCCACATGCGCAAAGGCAATGTGATCGTGGTGCTCATGAGCGCTGGTAGCGGAAACACGACTGTGGATGAGTCGCTAGCGCGCAAGGCATTCGACAAGGCCAACTCAACGCTGAAGCTCTAGGACGCAACGGCAGGGTGTCTCAATGTTCGAGTGCCGTGTATTTCACCGACGCCGCAGCAGTTGTGGTGGCTGATCCTGTTCGGACCGATTTCCTGCCGATTCCTGAAAAGATGGCCAGATGAAGTTCACCTGGCCCGCGTTCTTGCGACCAAGCCGATTCAAAGAGCAACGTGCAAGACAAGCCGAGGTGTATAACGAGGGCCTTGCCGACTGGAGGGAACGCCTGAGTCGCATCCCGGCCTCGCAATTGCCTGCTTTTGAGCGACGCATGCGTTCCGAAAGCGCCAACGTCGTTATCTGATCATTCAGACAAGAGCGTTTCGCAAGAGCGATCCGTTGCGGAACATCCACTCTGCACTCGCCACGCGCCATGTAATTCCCCAAAGCGCAGCCGCGTCTTTTGTTTCGGGGGTAACCCCTGCGTCGTCGGCTTGCAATTTTGCGTCACCGATAACTAGCTCAACCATCAGGTCAAAAATGCGGGTTCGTTCTTGTTGCGACGCGCCATATCCGTCAACCAATACGCGCATCTGCCGCGCGCGCTGCTTAACATCTGGCAGTTCGTTTCGCTCCGCAACTTGCTCACCCATTAATTGAGCATTGAGCCAACATGCTTGAGCAAGTTCAACCATTGGGTCAACGGGTCCGGCCAATTCCCAGTCAATGAATGCAACGGGCTCGCTGTTTCGTGCAATCACGTTCCAAGATCCAACATCGCAATGACCGATGACGCGTTGTGGCCCACCAAGAGAACGGCCAAACCATGTTTGCCACTGATTATTTATAGGTGTGAATGATGTTGAAGCATCGTGGATCTTGCGAATCATCTGGCCAATGTTCAACAACGCGCTATCAGACCACGAGCCGAGGTGGCCAGCATCGCCATCGATGAAACGAACGGCTTCCCGTCCGTCAGCAGCAAAGCCCGACCCCTCAACGCGGGGCGAACCTTCGAATCCGCAACTCTCCAAATGCGCCAAGAATCCAATGATGTTCTCCGACCAATAGCGTCGGGGCCGCAACACAATCTCGCCTCGACGCCAAACCGATGTCCGCTCGCCGCCGGTTAACTGCACTTCGTGCGTCGACGGATAGGTATTGAAGGCATCGGACATGGCCGAAGCATAAGACTTGTGTGGCTACCCCAGATTTCCTACGGCGCTGCACGGGTCGCGCCAGGAGGTCGTCACATCTGAACGTCGATGAGCTGACCCAGGCCATCCTTTTGTGGGAGGCCATTGAGCAACTGCAGTACGGCAGAGGACTCGGTGTCCATGGCCTTTTTCAGCATCACGGTCTGCACGGCGGACATTGTGGTTGATGTGGTTGTGCTCGTGCTCACCGCTGCGGTTAGGTCCATATTTATGCCATCGGCCCGCTTTTCCTGGGCCTTGAGGGTGACTTTGCGAACCCGGTTAGGCCTCGAGGCCGAGACTTGGAGGACGGGTGATGTCGGCCAAGCTCTGGCGGGCACCTTCGACCAGGTCATTCGCAACTGCATAACCCGCGAGCGTCGGGGCGAGGTGGGGGCGCAGTCCCTCTTCAAGCCGGTCGATCATGTCTTTTGCCAGCTCACCGAGCTCGCGATCCTTGGCCACCTGTACTGCTTCATTGCAAAGTCGCCCGATGCTGTCCAGCAGACTCGAAGGTTCAGGGCTGGCAACGCTGCGCGTTACTTGTTCAATGAACTTGGTGTAGTAGCCGGCTCGGTTCATGTGAAACAGGAATTCGGTGCTCGTCTGCATGTAGTCGAGCGGCAGAAGCTGCCCTGGAGTCGGGCCCCTAGATTCCTTGTGAATTGCCGCAACCGCCACGCGAGTCATGTAGCTGCGCATTGAACCGGTGTTTGCCCAGTCGGCTGGCGTAAACGGGTGGTCGAGCACGATGAGTCCAAGGTTGCCGACGAGCGTCTCAGCGACCTGCGTTGCCTGGTCGAAATCGTCGGGCGCACTCGGGTCGTTGCCGTCGCGCACGATGTTCCACCAAACGTCAGCGGCCCAGCTAACTGCATCCAATCCGGACACGTCGTTGTTCGTTTCTTGAACGCGCAGTCGTGGCTTGAGGAGCGCATTGAACAGAACGGCAGTCCCGTAGTCGTTGAAAAGGTTGCGACCTCGCAATGCCCTGATCGAAGTCACGATTGTGTGGTCGTACTTATCGGTGTTGGTTAGCCCTTGTTCTGCAAAGGGCTTGTGCAACGCACCGTTGCGCGACTCGATAATCGATGCGATTGCGTTCTCCATCGCCGAAAACTACAGCGAACGCGTTCTACGAGACAAAGAGGCCAAGGTTCTCGGTGCGAGTTCGAACCGCGCATAACGAATCGCTAACACTCACAAGGCTCTAACCTGCAAGCTCGCGCATGGCGGGACGCGAGGTGATGCCGAGCAAGAGGTAAGAGTTTGTGAGCGTATTGACAATCGTTGGATTCATTGGGGGTCTTGCCCTCCTTGTCGTGGGTGCGAACCTGCTTGTCAAGGGATCGTCGGGTATTGCCCGGCGTTTCGGAATCTCGTCGCTAGTCATCGGTCTCACCGTTGTTGCTTATGGAACGAGTAGTCCCGAAATGGCGGTCAGTGTTGCGGGTGCGGCAGGCGACAATCCCGGCGTAGCGCTGGGCAACGTGCTTGGCAGCACGGTCGCCAACGTCTTGCTCATCCTCGGCATCTCGGCATTATTCGGACCCATGCTTGTGCAGCGCCGCTTGATCCGCATTGAAGTGCCGATCATGGTTGGCCTGGTCGTAGTTACCTATTTCTTGGCTTGGAACGAGGTGATCGGCAGGGTGGAAGGCGTCCTGCTGTTTCTGCTGGCGATTGCCTACACAGTGTTCACGATTCGCACCTCGCGCAAAGACCCTGAAGAACAAGAGGCAGTCGCCGGCAGGGAAGAGTCGCCCAAACGTCAACACGGCATTGGGTTGAACATCGTCTTCGCCCTCATTGGTCTTGGCACCTTGGTTGGCGGTTCGCAGTTGATGGTGAACAGCGCCGTGGATATTGCATCAGCACTGGGACTGTCCGACGTGATCATTGGCCTCACGGTCGTCGCGGTTGGAACTTCGCTGCCCGAGATTGCAACATCGATTGCCGCTGCGATCAAGGGCGACCGCGACTTGGCCGTAGGCAATGTTGTTGGTTCGAACATCTTCAACATGACTGCCGTGCTTGGCTTGTCGGGCATGGCAGCCTCGAATGGATTGCCCGTTCCAGAATCGATGCTTTCGTTCGACTTCCCGGTGATGCTGGCTGTGTGCATTGCCTGCTTGCCGATTTTCTTCACCGGCCACGTAATCATGCGGTGGGAAGGCGTTGTGTTCTTGGCGTACTACGCGGCTTACGTTGCTTACCTGGTGCTCAGCTCCACGGACCGTGACCGCGCCGAGCAATTCAACTTTGCGCTGATTGCTTTTGTTATCCCGTTGACGGTCATCACGTTCTTGGTGCTGGTCGTTCGCGAGGTGCGAGGTCGCATGCTCAACCGGCCCTACGCGGCCCCCGAACCCCAGTAACTCTTCTTACTTCTTACGAATCACCCGCGCCCTTTTTGGTGCTTCTCGTTGACGTTGCGGACGATTTGAGGAACGCGACCTGGGCTTTTGTGTTTCGAAGCGTCCGCAAGGTTAATGAGAAGCAGGAAGCGCGGGGTCAGGAAGCGCCCCGGGAAGAAGCGCGCCAGCAGGAAGCGCCCGCACGGGTCGGGCTAGCTGACGTAGTCGGCGAGGTGTTTGCCGGTGAGGGTTGACTTCTTCGCTACAAGATCGGCGGGCGTGCCCTCAAAGACGACCTTGCCGCCGTCGGTGCCAGCACCCGGGCCAAGGTCGATAATCCAGTCGGCGTGGGCCATCACGGCCTGATGGTGTTCAATGACAATCACCGACTTGCCCGCGTCCACAATGCGATCCAGTAGCGCAAGCAGCTGTTCGACATCGGCAAGATGCAAACCGGTTGTCGGCTCGTCGAGAACGTAAATGCCGCCCTTGTCTCCCATGTGAGTCGCCAGCTTGAGCCGCTGACGTTCTCCGCCTGACAGAGTCGTAAGAGGTTGCCCAAGGGTCAGATAGCCAAGGCCGACATCGCTAAGGCGTTCGACGATTGCATGAGCAGCAGTTACGGCACTCTTGCCCGTCTCGAAATACTCGAGCGATTCATCGACCGACATTGCAAGAACTTCGCTGATGTTCTTGCTGCCGAGTTTGTAATCAAGCACCGCGGCTTGAAATCGCTGACCGCCGCAGTCTTCACACGGCGTAGACACGCCAGCCATCATGACAAGGTCGGTGTAAATGACGCCCGCGCCGTTGCAGGTCGGACAAGCGCCTTCTGAATTGGCACTGAAGAGTGCAGGCTTGACGTTGTTTGCTTTAGCAAACGCCTTGCGAACGGGCTCCAAAAGGCCGGTATATGTGGCTGGATTGCTTCGACGAGACCCGCGGATGGCCCCTTGGTCAACAGTTACAACATCATCGCGCGATGCGATTGATCCATTGATGAGTGTGCTCTTTCCTGAACCCGCAACACCCGTGATTGCAACAAGCACGCCAAGTGGAACGTCGACATTTACATTGCGCAGGTTGTGTTGAGATGCACCGCGAATCTCGAGAATCTCGTTTGCCTCGCGCACTTCGTTCTTCAGCGAAGCGCGATCGTCAAGGTGTTCGCCTGTAGTGGTCTTTGACTTGCGCAAACCGCTGACGGTTCCTTCAAAGCAGATCTCGCCACCGTTAGCACCCGCACCCGGACCAAGGTCAACAACGTGGTCGCCAATCGCAATGGTTTCGGGTTTGTGTTCGACAACAAGAACGGTGTTTCCCTTGTCACGCAGCTGCAGCAACAAGTCGTTCATTCGTGCAATGTCATGTGGGTGAAGTCCAATGGTGGGCTCGTCGAACACGTAGGTGACATCGGTTAGCGATGAACCGAGATGGCGAATCATCTTTGTGCGCTGAGACTCACCACCTGAAAGGGTGCCTGATGGTCGATCGAGCGAGAGGTAGCCGAGTCCGATCTCTACGAACTTGTCCAAAGTGTGTTGCAGGTTGGCGATGAGTGGCGCAATAGAAGGCTCATTCAGCTTGCGCACCCAGTCGGCCAAGTCGTTGATCTGCATTGAACAAGCGTCGGCAATGTTGATCTTGTCGATCTTTGCGTTAAGGGCATGTTCTGCAAGGCGTGTGCCGCCACATTGCGGACATGTCGTAAACGTCACAGCGCGCTCAACGAAAGCACGAACGAACGGCTGCATTGCATCTGTATCTTTGGCGAGCATCGAACGTTGAATGCGAGGGATCAATCCCTCGTAGGTCATGTTGATGCCTTCAATCTTCATTCGTTCGGGTTCGTGGTAAAGGAAGTCATCCATTTCCTTCTTTGTGAACTTGTTAATCGGTTTGTCCGGACTGAAGAAACCGGACGACGCGTAAAGTCTGTAGTTCCAGCCGCCGGTGTTGTAGCCGGGAATGGTCAGTGCACCTTCAGACAAAGACTTGGTGTCGTCAAAAAGCTGCGCCAAATCAATGTCGTTGACCTTTCCCATGCCTTCACAACGCGGACACATTCCGCCAAGTTGATGAAATGAACGCTTCTCGGCCTTGGTCTTGCCACCACGCTCAATCTTGATTGCGCCACTTGCGCTAACAGTTGGCACGTTGAACGAGAACGCGTTTGACGAACCGACATATGGCTTGGCAATACGACTGAACAGAATGCGCAACATCGCGTTGGCATCTGTAACGGTCCCTACGGTAGAGCGCGCGTTTGCGCCCATCCGTTCTTGGTCGACAATGATCGCGGTTGTCAGGCCTTCAAGGACATCAACTTCGGGACGCGCAAGTGTTGGCATGAAACCCTGCACAAATGAGCTGTAGGTCTCATTGATCATTCGTTGCGATTCCGCTGCAATAGTCCCGAACACAAGCGAACTCTTGCCGGAGCCCGAAACGCCCGTGAAAACTGTCAGGCGTCTTTTCGGAATGTCGACGCTGACACCCTTGAGGTTGTTCTCCCTCGCGCCCTGAACGCGAATGATCTCGTGACTGTCGGCTGCGCGTGCCTTCGAGCCCGCCTTGGAACTTGCTGCATCCTTGGTTGCCATGGCGTCACTCTAGGCAGGGGCAGGTGGTTCCGCGCCGCCGGTCGAGGCGGGTTTAGAGCCTCTTATCGCTCAATGCGCGTGACGTCTTGAACCTCGCCGGTCAGCACGTCGTACTGCAGTCCTGCAAGTAGCTCAATGTGGCTGAGGTAATCAATGCCTTCCAGCACTTTGATGTCGTCCTGCAGCGCCTGCTTGTGATCTGTGATGGGCAGAAAGCCGAGGTCGGCCCCGGTTAGTTGTTGCAGTTCAGCGTCGCTGCGACCCTCTAGGCCACACCCCGTGTGTTGCATGAGGACGATTGCATCGATGCCCAACACATGGGTTGCCAAGGCCAGGGAGCGCAAGACATCCTCGGTGACACGCCCACCGGCGTTGCGCAAGATGAGCGCCTCTCCAAGCTGCAGTCCAAGAGCCGCGAACACGTCAATACGTGCATCCATGCAAGTGACGATGGCGAGTTTGCGTCGCGGATGTGCCGAGTCGTCGGCGTGGCGACCCCTTACATAGTTTTCGTTCGCTGCAAGCAGTTGGTCAAGGCGCTTCATGTACCGAATTGTTGCATCTGCACCAGGCCGAGTCGGTCAATGCCGAGTCGGTCAATGAGCAGTTGGATTGTGCGCGGAAGTTAACGAACCAGGTGTGGCTTGAGCGTGCGCTCGGCAATCTGCAGGCCGACTCCTATCTTGTCTTCGGTGCCGCCCCAAACGGGGTCTTCGTGTTCAACAGAAAGCACCCCATTGAAACCACCCTCATAAAGCGCATCAATCAAGCGAGTCCAGTCGACTTGCCCGAGGCCGGGCACGCGGTAACGCCACCAGGCCATGTTCCAAGGATCGCTGGGGCGTTCCATGACGCGACCGAAGAATCCGTACTTGTTGCGGATGTCTTCGAAAAGTTGGATGTCCTTTGCCTGAGCGTGAGGAATGCGGTCGACGTATGGCTTGACGGCAACCACCGGGTCGACGCCGATCCACGTGAGGTGTGAAGGGTCGAAGTTCAAGTACAGCCCAAGAGAAAACATCCATTCCCAAAGTTCGGGGGAGTATGCAAGGTTGCCAACGCCGATGTCTGGAAACCAGCCCTCCATTACGCAGTTTTCGATGATGATCTTGATGTTGTTCTGACCCGCGTGGTCGACAAAAGGCTTGAAAACCTCTTCGGCTTCCTTGAGCGAATTCGCGATCGACAGATTTGGGTTGCGACCGACAAACGCGCCCACGGTTGGGCACCCAATGGCCGCAGCTGCGTCGATCACCTTGTGGAGATGAGCGTGCATGTCTGCACGAACGGAAGGGTTGGGGTCGAGCGGATTGTCCATGAATGCGAGGGAAGAAATCTCAACGCCATCACTGCGCAAGCGATCAACCGTTGCAACATCGACGTTGTCGACATCTATGTGCGACGCAGTGAAAGGGCGATTGCCGAGGGCTGGCCACGCAGCAACTTCAAGAGCGGAGTATCCGTTGTTCTTAGCGAAGTCGCCGAGGCGGCCGAGATCCCACGCGGGCAAGCAAGCTGTTACGAATCCAAGCTTCATGATTTAGGCACCTCTTTCCAGGTTTCGCTCTTTGCAGAGTCAAGAACCGTTTGAGTTATTTGTGCGGCGCGCAATCCATCGCTAAACAGCGGCAATACATCGCTGACGCTGCCCTTGATTGCTGCATACGCATCTGCAACGAAAGCGTCGAAGCAGGACTCAAACCCCTGTGCATGACCGGCCGGAAGGGTTGCATAGTGGGCTGCCTGCGGAGACAAGCAGTGGGGATCGCGCCACAGCATTTCGGTTGCATCGCGTTTCCCGATCCAGAGGTGTTCGGATTCTTCCTGGTTGAAGGAGATGGCTTCGTTTGCGCCATCAAGCTCAAAAAACAGCCTGTTTTTGCGGCCCCAGCTGACTTGGCTGATGAGCAGAGTGCCGTGTGCGCCATTGTCCGTTTCAAACATCATGGTGATTGCATCGTCGCCGTGCACTTCAACACGCTCGGTGCTATCACTGCGTGAAAACGCCTCGGTGGAATCTGCATTGCGTTCACGAACAGTCGTGTGCGTCTTTGCGTTGAGCCGCACTATGCGATGGCCGGTAACAAACTCAACGAGGTCACACCAGTGCGAACCGATGTCGGCAAAGGCTTGCGAAGGACCACCAATCTTTGGATCAACCCGCCATGACGAGCTGTCCGGCGAAGCCAACCAGTCTTGTTGGTAGGAACCGTGCACCAAACGCAGCGCGCCGAGTTGATGCGCAACACGATGACGTGCTTCAAGCACCATTGGGTGAAAGCGGTAAACAAAGGGAACCGCTGCAAGGAGACCGGCTTCGCGTGCTTGATTGGCTATTGATGCTGCAGCATCGACACTTGTTGCCAACGGCTTTTCGCAAATGACGTGTTTACCGTTGGAGAGCGCTAGCCGCGCAAGTGACGCGTGAGTGTTGTTCGGCGTGCAGATGTGAACAACGTCAACATTGGGGTCAGATGCCAGTTCTTCCGGAGACGTGTAAACGCATTCGACTTGTAACGCATCTGCAGTTGCGCGCGTGCGTTGCGCATTCAGTCCGGCAACACCAATTACTTCGGCGCCAGCCGCGCGCGCTGCACGCACGTGAACTTGTCCAATGAAACCCACACCTGCAATCGCGACTCCAAGCGGCTTCTTCACGAGACGAAGGATATGCCTGAAACGCTGATTTGTTCAGAGGTTTGTACGAAAATCAAAAAAACTCTGGCACCCGGGCCTGGTTGCGCTTAACTTGCCTCGTTGTAACCAAAGTCCGTTTTGATGCCTAAAGGTGGATAGCGATCATTGCGGTTCGACACGTTGTTTTTCGCTTAGATGTCAAGCGCGTAGTTGTTCTTCGGGTAGTTGCCCTTGTGGGCATGCAGTACGGCAGTCCCAGCAGCATGTCAGTGCAAGGAAATACTGGTCCGGAACCAAGGGGGGTGCGGACATGTCGATGATGAACCGTACCGTGATGTCGAAAAATGCTGCACTTGGACTGGGAAGTCCGGTTTCTGCGGGCCATGTCCTGCAAATGATCCGAGAAGGCAATATGAATTCGCGTGCCGACATTGCGCGCGCGACAGGCTTGGCTCGATCAACGGTTTCTCAAAGGGTCGACGCGCTGATTGCCGCGGGCCTGGTTAACGAGGAGTCTGACGCCACGTCTACCGGCGGTCGTCCTCCTCAGCGTTTGATCTTCAATGCACGCTTAGGCGTGGTGCTTGCGGCCGACTTTGGCGCGACGCACAGCCGCATTGCGGTTACTGACCTCGCTGGCAACGTGCTTGCCGAGGAGCCTGCCGAAGTAGCAATCGACGAAGGTCCTGAGCGCATCCTTGGTTGGGCGGTTGCACACTTTGCGATGCTGCTCAAAGAAGTTGGCTGTAAAAAAAGTGATGTCCGCGGCATCGGTGTAGGCGTTCCCGGCCCCGTCGAGTTCGCAACGGGACGCGCGGTGAGTCCACCGATCATGCCGGGCTGGCACAACTATCGCATTCCCGTGTTCTTTGGGTCTGGCTTTCCCGGTGTTCCAGTTTTGGTTGACAACGACGTAAACGTCATGGCAGTGGGCGAGTATTGGGCTCACTGGCGCAAGACCGTGAACGACTTGATTCTCATCAAAGTTGCAACAGGTATTGGTGCTGGAATCATCGTCAATGGCCATGTGTTGCGCGGCGCGCAAGGTGCCGCGGGTGACCTTGGTCACGTGCGTTTGAACTCTGCATCCGATGTCATGTGCACTTGCGGAAACAAGGGTTGCATCGAAGCCATTGCATCCGGCCCGGCGATTGCAAAGCGATTGGAAGCCGACGGCATCAAGGCCGAGGGCGCACGAGATGTTGTCACTTTGGTGCGTTCCGGAAGTCGTGAGGCAAGTGCGTATGTACGCGACGCGGGACGAGATCTTGGTCTGGTGATTTCGCAGGTTGTCAACCTGATGAATCCTGCAGTGATTGTTATTGGTGGAGACCTGGCCTACGCAGAAGACCAACTGTTTGCTGGCGTTCGCGAAGCCGTTTACCGCCAGTCCGGCACTCTTGCGACAAGTTCATTGCAGATTGTTAAGAGCAGGCTGGGAGATCGAAGCGGCGTTACCGGAGCGGCAATCACAGTTATTGACCGCGTCCTGTCGGCAGAGGCCGTGGACCAGCTGTTGGCTGGGTCGGATCAAGCGGGGGCTATCGCATGAGCGAACCCCTGCTCCTTGACGTCAAGGGACTGACGAAGCGGTACCCCGGCGCAGTCGCCCTTGATGGCGTTGACCTGCAAGTCAAAGCGGGCGAGGTTCACTGTTTGGTGGGCCAGAACGGCGCGGGAAAGTCGACTCTCATCAAGTGTATTGGCGGATCGGTTGAGCCAACAGAAGGCAGCGTGTTGCTGTTGGGTGAACCGATCGTTCCGGGTAAACCACTTGTTGCGTTGCAGCGCGGTGTTGCGACCATGTACCAAGAGCTGGATCTTGTTAATGACTTGAGCGTTGCGGACAACATCTTTCTTGGCAACGAGCTGCGCACTGGACCATTTGTCAACAAGGGTGCAATGCGTCGCGAAGCTCGCCGCTTGTTAACACGACTTGGCCACAAGGACCTTGACGCCGATACTCGTGTTGGCAGGCTTCGTCCCGCAGAAAAGCAGCTTGTTTCGATGGCTCGTGCTTTGTCGCGCAATGTTCGCTTGCTAATCATGGATGAGCCGACTGCAATTCTTGATCCTCCCGAAGTTGATGCCTTGTTTGAGATGGTCAAGCGCCTCACCGATGACGGTGTTGGTGTGATCTTCATCTCGCACCGAATGGATGAGATTCCGCGGATTGGTAACCGCCTAACCGTGTTGCGTGACGGCAAGTCCGTTGCAGCCAACCTGCAAGCAGACACTCCAACCGATGAACTGATCAGTTACATGGTTGGGCGCAAGCTTGATGACGTGTTTCCCGAACACCTCACCAAAGAAGACCGTGTTGTGATGAGTGTGCAGAACATCATGCGACGCCCTGCTGTTGTGAACGCAAGCTTTGAGGTCCGCGCCGGCGAGATTCTGGGTGTGGCTGGCTTGGTCGGTGCGGGTCGGACCGAACTGCTGCGTGCCATTTACGGACTGGATGCACGTGAAGCAGGCACTGTCGTAATTGATGGCGTCACGATCAAGCCCAACAGGCCGGACTTGTCGATTGAAAACGGCCTTGTCTTGGCGCCAGAAGAGCGCAAGAGCCAAGGTTTGTGGCTTGGTTGGAGCCAAATCCGCAACGCTGTCATCAGCGACATGAGCAGTTTCGGACGTTTCGGCTTTACCGATGGCAAGGCGGAAGCAAAAGCCGCAACAAAACCGCTCGAGTCGCTGAATGTGGCTCCTCGGGACCCGCACAAACTTGTCGGCGAGCTGTCCGGCGGCAATCAACAGAAAGTGGTCTTGGCCCGCTGGCTGTTGCATCACGCCAAAGTGCTGTTGCTCGATGAGCCGACTCGTGGTGTTGATGTTGGAGCGCGCGGCGACTTGTACCGGGTCATTGTTGAACTCGCATCAAGAGGCATTGCGATTGTGATGGTGTCCAGCGAACTGGCCGAATTGGTCGGTTTCTGTGATCGCGTGCTTGTCATGCGCGAAGGAGAGCTGGTCGCCGAACTTGATGGACCAAGCAGTGAAGAAGCAGATGTACTGCGTCATGCGGTGCGTATGACAGGAGACGTGGCATGAATGACGCCGCAAACACCCCAGATGTTGCAGTAGCGACTGCCTCGGGCGCAAACCCGGGCCCGGATAAGGGTTCTTCGGTTGAGACTCAGGCCGCCAAGAACTGGCGGCGCATGCGCATTCAGGAATATGCGTTGCCCGTTGTGGTGCTCGGCCTGGTGATTACCGGCATCATCGTGAAGAACGGCACCTTCAACACCACGTCAAACTTCGAGAACATCCTCATCCAAGCCTCAATTGCCGGAGTCATTGCAGTCGGTATGACGTTCGTGATTGCAACTGGCGGCATTGACCTTTCTGTTGGTTCTGTCCTTGCCGTGTCGGCAATCTTCGGAGCGCTACTCGCGACGGGAGGTACGTGGCACACGCCGTTTGGCACAGATGTCGCAATGCCAGAGTGGGGCCTACTGGGCTTTTTCTTAGGAACCGTGTTCTTTGGCGCGTTAGTGGGTGCATTCAACGGGGCTGCAGTTGTTTGGTTCCGCATCATTCCGTTCATTGCAACGCTTGCGACCATGACAATTTGCCGAGGTCTGGCACTGAACTTCAGCGGCAAGACCCCGGTCAGTCTCTACAAGTTCGATGACTTGTTGCAGATCGGTTCTGGTCGCTGGCTTGGCATTCCAATTCCCGCATTCGTCTTGTTGGCCGTGACACTTGTTGGTTGGGTGTTGTTGAATCGCACGCGCTACGGCCGTTACGTGGTTGCAGTCGGAGGCAACCGCGAAGCCGCGCGTATCGCGGGTATTCGGGTTCGCCAGATTGTCTTTAGCGTCTATGTCTTGGTGGGCGTTTGCACGGCAATCGCAGCAATCATCACAACCGGCCAACTTGGTAGCGCCGCCCCGCAAAACGGCGTAATGCTTGAACTGCAAGCAATTGCCGCGGTTGCAATTGGTGGCACTGCCCTTGTTGGTGGTCGCGCCACGATGGTTGGCACGTTCTTTGGCGTGTTGACCTTCGCCATCATTTTCAACTTGCTCACCTTGTTGGGCATGCCCGCCGAACTGCAGTCCATCGTGCAGGGCCTGATCATTCTCGTCGCTGTAGCCGTCCAGAGGCGTGAGTCGTAGTGAAACCGACGGTCGTTCAAAACAAGCGCACTCGCAAGAGTGCAAAAACAAGGAGCATCTAACGATGAACTTGAAAAAGAAAGGCACGATGTTCGGCGGTGTACTGCTGAGCGTCGTTCTTGCGCTTAGCGCGTGTGGAACATCAGACAACGACAACGAGAGCAGCAACTCAACAATTGCCGGTGGAATTACGGACCGCAACGTGAAGGTTGCCTTCAGTGCTCCAGGCGCAGACCACGGATGGACGGCGGCTATTACCTCAATGGCCAAGGCTGAAGCAGCAAAACATGGAGACATTGATTTCCAGCTTCAAGAAGGCGTAAACGACTCGTCAACACAGGTGAACCAGATTGAGACCCTGATCACCCAGAAGCCAGACGTGTTGGTGATCCTTCCAAACGACGGTGCCGCACTGACTCCGGTTGCAAAGAAAGCAATGGACGCAGGTATTCAGGTTGTAAATGTGGACCGCAAGTTCACAGACCCTGCTGCTGCACGTTCAACGATTCTTGGTGACAACTGGGGTGCTGGCTACCAGGCCGGTAAGTACTTCGCCAAGGAGCTGAAGTGCACCGGAAACGTCGTAGAGATTCAAGGTCTTGCCGGAATCTCCGTGACTGAAGACCGTTCAAAGGGATTCCGCGATGGAATTGCTTCATGTAACGGTGGAATCAAGATTGTTGCTTCGCAACCCGCGGACTTCAGCCCCGACAAGGGTCTGTCTGTGATGAACAACATCTTGCAGGCTCAGCCAAACATCAACGCAGTGTTCACCCATGATGACGACATGGCTCAGGGAGTCGTGCAGGCAATCAAGAACGCCAAGCGCGAAAACTCCATGTGGGTTACCGGTGTTGGTGGTTCAAAGGCTGCATTTGACCAGATCAAAGAAGGCGGCCTCTACAAGGCAACTTTCATCTACAACCCGTCAATGGCTGCATCTGCAGTGAACTTGGCTCGCTTGATTGGTCAGGGCAAGGGTCTTAGCGACCTCACCATTCCTGCCGTTCCAAGCGAGATTGTCTTCCAGGCAACCCCGGTTACCAAAGACAACGTTGACCAGTACTACAGCCTCGGTTTCTAACCGATAGCTAGACAACAAAAAAGGCAATGACAACAAGAGGGCCTGTCTTCGCAAAGAGGTGGGCCCTCTTGCCTTGCCCGGGCTTGTGCGGTGCATCATGGTCATCGGAGCGCAAATGCAGCACAATCGACTCATGAATCAGGCAAACAAAGCCCTCCTGCAGCGCTTTGCGATGCTTGGTGGGTCAACGCGCCATTCATATTTACGGGCGTGCAGTTTCTTACCGAGGCTGTGTGGACCGGCAGTCCCTTTTATGACTTCTTCACCAACAGCGTCAGTCAGTTGGGTCAGGTTGGTTGCACAAACAGTGCGGCCGGTGTGGTTGAGGTCTGTTCGCCGGCTCACACATTTTTCAACTACGCGTGCATGCTCATTGGCGCGTTGTTGTTGATTGGCCTGATGGCGATTCGTGAAATCTGATGGAACGCTCCGCGGGGTCGAATTGCGTGGGCCCTGCTGGTTGCGTCAAGCCTCGGGTGGCTTGTTGCCAGTGTGTATCCGCGCGACTCGATTGAGCTTTTGCACAAGTTCGGTGCGGCCCTTGTGCTGTTGGTGGGTCCGCTCGGTCTGCTCTTTTGTCAGCAGGCTTGGGAGAGTGCTCGTCATCCGTGGGTGGGTCGCGTCGCGCCGGTGTTTGGAGGGGTGGGGCTGGCCGGAGGGCTCTTGTATTTGCTGCAAGCTCCGTTATTTGGCCCCGGCCTTTTGGAGCGATTGGCCGTGTATTCCGTGCTGTTTTGGCTGGCCATTTGCGGTGGAACTGTTTTGGCCAACGGCCTGTATGGCGAGCCGTCCGGCGAGAAACCTAATGAAGAGGACC
>JBDIBA010000034.1:0-20837 GCA_039812705.1 Acidimicrobiia bacterium | reverse complement strand
GGTGGTGGTTGGCTTAGCCGTGGTCGTCGTGGTGGTCGGCTTCGCCGTGGTTGTCGTTGTTGGCTTAGCTGTAGTTGTTGTGGGCTTTGCCGTGGTGGTGGTGGTTGGCTTTGCGGTTTCGCAAGTCTTGTCCGTGCCACCTTGTGCAGCGAAGATCAAGCGGCCTGCACGGTCGAGCGTGTAGTCGCCTGGCTTGTAGGTGCTGCCGGTGTTGGCGTCAACCTGGAAGTAGCACTCAGGCACGTCGACTTCGAGCGTGTGGACCTTGCCGGACTTGAAGGTTCCGTCTGCGCGGTCAGCAAGCTTTTGCTGCTTGAGTTGTGCGGGACCTTCATCGTGTCCGGTCAAACCCTTGAAAGCGGACAGGCCAACGTAGGTGTCTGTGCATTCAGGCTTGAGCTCGAAAACAATCTTGACCTTGTCACCCTGCTTGACGGAGCCGGAGACGATCATGTTGTTGATAGAGATTTCCTTGCCGTTGACGTAAGCCTTGAAGCTCTTGAATGCAGTCATGCGGCCGGCGTATGTCGTGCCAGGGGTTGCGCACTTCTCGGACTGATTGCCCTCGGTTGCGCTGGCTGAACTGAAGCCTGGAATGGCAACGAGTGCGGCGGTCAACAGCATTGCCGTGACTAGGCCGAGACGAGCCTTGCGATCTGCGCCACTGAAAAAGCGGGCAGCGCGACTCCTCGAATAGTGAAACATAAGCGCACCTCTGACTGAGTTGTAAAAACGAGATTGAAAAGCAGCAAGTCTTGCCGGTCGCAGGACCGGGTCGACTATACGTTACGAACCGTAATCGAAACCAATGATCGATCAAGTGTTTTGCCCGGTGTTTTTGCGCCCCGAACTGGATCAATTCGGCCCGTTTTAGTCGTGTTTTGCGGCTTGTCTGGCGACTAATTCTTTGGCCGACAATGTGTTGATCACTTTGTCCGTTTCGACACCGCATTCCCCTGCTCGCTCGGTTCCAATGAACTGCCAGTCAAGCTGTCCACAAGCATGCGCGTCTGTGTCTATTGCGAAGTAGCAACCGGCATCGACTGCCATTTTCAGAAGTTCGCGCGGTGGGTCTTTGCGCTCGCGTCGACTGTTGATTTCCACGGCCACGTTGTTCTCAACGCAGGCAGCAAAGACGGCCGCAGCGTCAAAGTCTGATGGTGGTCGCGTGGGATTGGTGACCTTGCGCCCGGTGCAGTGACCCAAGATGTCTAGATAAGGGTTGGCAATGGCGGTCAGCATTCGCTCGGTCATGGTTGCGGAGTCGGCGCGCAGTTTCGAGTGCACGCTGCCAACAACAACATCTAGTTGCGCAAGGAGCTCGTCTGTCTGGTCGAGAGAACCGTCTTCGTTGATGTCGACCTCGATGCCCTTGAGAACTCGAAACGCCGAGCCGTCTTCTTGCTCGAGGCGCTTGTTGACGTCATCGATTTCCTTCCACTGCTCAACCAGGCGTTCGGGGGACAATCCGTTGGCCACGGTTAGTCGCGGTGAGTGATCTGTCAAGACGAGGTATTCGTGACCCAGTGACTTGGCTGTGCGAGCCATGGCCTCGATTGACGCGCCTCCGTCGGACCACAAGGAATGGCTGTGACAGTCGCCCTTCAACGCCGTGCGCAGTTTTGCCCCGGTGGATGGATTGGGCTCGAGGCGGTCTTCCACCTTTTTGAGATAGTCGGGATATTGCCCGGCAAGCGATTGTTCGATGACTGTTGCTGTGGACGGTCCAACGCCGGAAAGCTTGGTCAACTGGCCCTCGCGAGAGAGCTTGTCGAGCTCGTCAGCGGACTTGGCGCCGATGGTCTCGTGAGCCTTGCGGAAGGCCTTGACCTTGTGGGTGGGGGCAAGTTCTCTTTCGAGGAGAAACGCAATTCGATCGAGAGCCGCACCCGGGTCGGGCACTGTGCTGGGCTGTTTGGGGCCTTTTGCGGTCACGCGCTCACGCTACCGGCACCATGTGGCCCCCTCCGGTTTGGCCGCGAGAAAGTTGGCTTGGAAGAAGTGTTGTCCTGAAAAGAGTTGTCCGGAAAAGTGTTGACGGGCCAAAAGGGCTACGGCACACTCGAAATAGCCGAGTTTGGCAACTTGTCCGTGTTTTGCGGGTATCGGTTTGCTTGTTCTTGTTAGTCAGGGGGATTGTTCGATGGTTGGCTTAGTTGGCGTTGACAAGCCTGTAGTCAAGAACGCAACGGCCTTGGCTATCGAATCCACTGGTCACGCTGTGCCGGCGGCACCGCAGTCACAAGCGGTGAAAGTTGCCAGCAAGATGCCGGTCGGTGGGGTTGGGCGCGCACTGATACTGGCCGTTTCGGTTTTCATGGCAATGGTTTCAAGCGCGGCTCCGCCCTCGACGCTTACAAACGTGAGCGTCAGCGAACTCCGCCAAGCGTCCGTGGCTACGCCGTTTCAGGCTGGCAACTAACAGCCTGACAACTGACAGCCTGGCAACTGATTGTTAGGCGTTGATCCGGCCTGCGTAGCGTCGCGTTAGCCAACGGTCGACGGCAAACCCGCCAAAGGGAACGACTGCACCAACAAGCACGCCCAGGGTTTCCCAAACGCTCCACTTGTCGCCGATGGCGACCATCAATGCTGCGAACACGTAAACGATGAATAGGAACCCGTGAATGGGTCCCATGACCTTGACGCCGAGTGGCTGATCCATGCCGTATTTGACGGCCGTGCAGACCAGCAGGGTCAAAAACGAGGCAGCTTCTGCGAGCGCGACATAGCGAAACTTTTCAGCATTCATGCGGAACATCTTGGCGCGTATTTCGTGTCTGTGAAGCTGAAACCGCGACCTTGTGTGGATTTGTCTGTGTGCAGCAGTGGCAAAAAGAACGTTGTCTCAGGCTCTGTGTAACTTGCTACGCGTTGAGCTTGAGGGGGAACGTGTCGGGACTTGGTCCAAGTTGGTTGGGAAGGGGATTGATCGTCAATTGTGGCGATCCGGTTCCTGACTCCTGCGTATCTCTCGAACGCGTTCGTATCGACGAGCAGACGGTTCGCAATCCACGAGCGGTTGCCGATGTCTTGCACCGTTACTGGTTGGCCAGGCTTCCCGTCACTGTTGAACTCGGTGTCGAGGCCGACGCGCTAAAGGACGCCAGCATCGAAGACAGAGAGCCTCACTTTCTTGATCCCGGTTTTGAGTTTTCCTTGGAGCGATTGTCGTTTCTGGTTTGGGCAAACAACTATGACCTTCGCAGCGGGCAGCCCATCTGGTGGTGGGCCCGCAAGGCACGGCGACTACTGGGTGATCGTGTGGTCGAAGTTGGTGTTGGTGTCGACACGCCGGTTGGCAGCGAAACCCCAGTGGGCGATGTTCTTGTGGATGGTCAGCCGGTGTGGTGTGACGGTGGACCACGTCAGAGTGCCGCGCCAGAGGGTGTAGACGCGGCCGTATTGCATCGCGATTCCATTGAGGCCGGGGTTGTCCGCCTTGATGTTCTCCGTGGTACGCCACATGGCGGTCAGCTTGCCGATGACCAGTTGGCCGCGGTCATGCACGGTTATGGACCGGCCCGCATCATTGCTCCGGCGGGTTCGGGAAAGACTCGCGTACTCACCCAGCGTCTGTTTCATTTGATCGGCGAAAGCAATTGGGACCCGGCGTCAATCCTCGCTGTTGCCTACAACAAGCGTGCCGCACAAGAAATGCAGGCGCGTTGTGAAGGGTTGGGCGCGCGCATCAAGACGCTTAACGCGCTCGGCCTGGCCATCTGCAGTGGCACGGCGGGTTTCGTGTCGCCCTCATCGGGTCGCGCGCCAAACGTCATTGGAGAACGCGAACAGCGGACAATCATTGATTCGCTGATTGATGTTCGCCCGGTTGCAAACGGTGACCGGTTGGCGGCCTATCTCGATGGCTTGCGAGACATTCGACTTGGCCTTGCAGACCCGGCCAAGGTCGAGGTTGCTGTCGATGCCGAAGGTTTGGCCGACATGTTCCCGCGCTACCTGGCAGTGCTTAAGGACCGCAATCTCATTGACTTTGACGGCCAGCTTTACGAAGCCATTCGTGTACTTCTGACAAATCCGGTTGCGCGCCGTGTTGCACGTTTTCAAACGCGGCACATGTTGGTCGATGAGTTCCAAGACCTCACCGCTGCACACCTGCTGCTTGTTCGTTTGCTGTCGGCGCCTGCATATGACGTGTTTGGAGTTGGTGACGACGATCAGGTCATCTATGGCTACAGCGGAGCATCGCCGCGTTACTTGATTGACTTCGAGAAGTATTTTCCCGGCGCATCTGCATATGGCCTGGGTGCTAACTATCGCTGTCCGCCAATGGTCGTTCGTTCTGCAGACACCCTGCTTTCTTACAACCATGAACGCATTGAAAAGACAATCAAGGCCGCTCGCGACAATCACGACGAGTCTTCAATCAAGGTCTTGTTAGGTGATCAGTCGCAATGTGCAGCAGATGCATTTGATGTCATTGAGGGTTTCGATGGCGGCGACACTGCAGTTCTTGCGCGTGTCAACTCAATTCTGTTGCCGTTACAAGTGCTGCTGACCGAAAGGAACGTGCCGTGTCGGGCACCTCTTGACGAGTCCGTCCTGGAACGCACCGGCATGCGGGCCGCATTGGCCTGGTTGCGCATTGGACTCAATCCTCAACAAATAAGGCGAAGCGACCTTCAAGAGACCATTCGTCGTCCGTCAAGGCGCATTGCGCGCAACGTGGTTGAAATGATGACTCGCAGCAAACACATGTCGGTTGATTCCATGCGTCGCGTTGGCGAAGCGCTAAATGGGAAAGACGTCGACAAGGTGTTGTCTTACGTGGCCGATATCGAGGTTGTGGCGCGTTCGGCGCGCGGGTCAACGTCAGCCGAGATTATGAGAACCATTCGCCGCAAGATTGGTCTCGACGATTCCGTAGATGCATTGGATCGGTCACGCAGGGAAGCCGACCGTTCAACCCATGTCGACGACCTTGTTGCACTTGAACAGGTGGCCGTTCTTCATGACGACCCCGCCACATTCGAGGCTTGGTTACGCAACTGTCTTCGCAATCGACCAAGTGGCGATACCGGTGTTGAGTTGTCGACTATTCACAGAGTCAAGGGGCGTGAGTGGGACAACGTTGTGCTGTACGGGTGTGACAACACGCTGTTGCCTCATCGTCTTGCATCTGACATCAGCGAAGAGCGCCGGTTGTTTCACGTTGCAATCACTAGAGCGTCCGAACGCGTTGCTTTGATTGGAGACAAGGAAAACCCATCGGCATTTATTGCAGAGATGCAAGGCTCGGCTCCGCGCAAACCTCAACGTACGCGCGAGAGCGCGGGACGAGCAGGATCAGATATCCGGGAATCGAGCCAGCACTCGAAAAGGGAAAAAGACTCCAAGGTTGCAGCATCGGCCGATGTCATTGAGCTAGATGCCACGGGTGAACAAGCGCTAGAGGCGCTGAGGGCGTGGCGCAAACAAACGGCACTAGACGAAGCCGTTCCGGCCTATGTCATTTTGAGCAACGCCGACGCGCGCACAATTGCGCTGAATCTTCCGCGCGACCTGAAGGCGCTTGGGCGTTGCAAAGGCATGGGCGCAACGCGTCTTGAAAGATGGGGAGACGAAATCCTCTCCGTCCTAGAAGACGCCGTTGGCTGAAGCGGTTGGCCGAGGCGGGCGGGCTGGCTGGTGTGTGGATGGCCGCATGTTTTAGTTGGCCGGGCTGACCGTTGACATGTTGAAGTCTGGAATGCGAAGTGCCGGCATGCGGGTGTTTTGAAAGTAGTCATTCCACTCACGAGGCAGCGTGCGAACCGAACGTCCCGCTTCACTAATTCGGCCCAATAGTTCAAGCGGGCTTTCATTCCAGCGAAAGTTGTTGACGGCGCCTTTGACTTCGCCGTCTTCGACCAAATACACGCCATCGCGGGTAAGGCCGGTGAGGAGAAGCCTCCTTGGGTCAATTTCGCGGATGTACCAAAGGCAGGTGACCAGCAACCCGCGTTCGGTCGTCGCAATCATTTGATTAAGGGACTTTGTGCCTGAGGTATCCAAGATCAAGTTGTCGATGGCCGGTGTGGTTACAAGTCCGCGCGACGACGCGCTCTTGCGCGTTTCGATGAAAGAGTCCAACACGCCGCCTTTGATCCAGCTTGTTGCGTGAAGTGGCAAACCGTTGTCGAAAACGCTTGACATGGACGACGACGAGCCTGCGACGGCAAAGGGGAGACACGCCAGTTCGCGATCATGAGGGTCGCTTCGCAGGTGCAGTGTGGATTCCGCAAGGCGTTCACCTGCGCGCGTGCCGCCACCGGCCTTTGAATACGCGTT
The DNA here is from genome assembly GCA_039812705.1 of Acidimicrobiia bacterium. GTDB lineage: Bacteria > Actinomycetota > Acidimicrobiia > Acidimicrobiales > JBBSGY01 > JBDIBA01. Next base: position 14,546 of record JBDIBA010000034.1, on the reverse strand, counting down.
GCGTCCTTCTGCGGCGTCGCGGCCCGACGCCGACCAGTATGCGTAGATCATCAGATCGGCAACCGCTGTTGGAGGAAGGATGGTTTCGTAGCGACCGGCGGGAAGGTCGATGCTGTTGTCGGTCCACGAAAGCCGCTTGGAAAGCTCCTCGATTGCCGAATCGACGGCAATGTCTGTGAAGTCGCGCGTGGCTTGTCCGAACCACGCGGAGCCGCGCGGGTTCTTGTTCTTGGCCGTCCATTCGATCATGCCGCTGGGCTGGCTGTGCCGCTTGCGAATTCCAGAACTTGTTCCAAGCCAAGCGGTTGCCATGTCGTGTTTTGCGAAACCAAAAAGTGAAATGTCAGCAGATGCCGTGGCATCGAACGCCTTGCCAAGATCATTGGCAAAGTCGGAAAACACTGTTGGTGAAGTGTGATCGGCGTCTTGGTCAAAGGTGGCGTCCGGCGTTCCCTCGACCAAGTAGCCAAAGTCTTCTGCATCGCCTGCGTTACGTGCGTCGGCCTCGGAATTGCGAACAAGTTCTTCGAGCGACGCGCGGTCGATTGATGTTCCTGCCCGAACGCCAAAGCTGCGTCCAATGATTGAGACGACGATGACGGAGTGTTCGCGCGTGCTTCCGTTGGTTGTCAGCGTGGAGTTGGCCCAACGCAGGTTGGTGCTGCTGGACACCGTTGCTATGACGATTGCCTCGTCGGCAGACGACATGGCCAGCGCGGTTTCGACTACTTCTGCACTCATTATGCGCCTTCCTGGGTTGTGTTGAGGACGTTCACATTGCGAAACAGCGCGCTTGGGCAACCGTGGCTGACGGCAGCGACTTGACCCGGCTGCGCTTTCCCGCAGTTGAACGCACCGCCTAAAACAAAGGTTTCCGGGCCGCCGACTGCTTCCATGGAGTTCCAAAACTCGGTGGTGGTTGCTTGGTAAGCAACGTCTTTGAGTTGGCCGACAAGCTTTCCGTCTTCAATCTTGTAGAAGCGTTGACCTGTGAACTGGAAGTTGTAACGCTGCATGTCAATTGACCAGCTCTTGTCACCAACAACGTAAATGCCGTTCTTGACTCTCGAAATCAAGTCTTCGGTGGACGGCCCGTCTTGTGCTGGTTGCAGCGAAACATTTGCCATCCGCTGCACGGGAACGTGCATGGGAGAGTCGGCAAATGCACAGCCATTTGAGCGGTCGGTGCCCAATGCATCTGCGTTTTGATGAGCCATCTGTCGGTCGAGTTGATAGCCAACAAGCACGCCGTCTTTGATGATGTCCCAACTGGTTGTTTCGACGCCTTCGTCGTCAAAGCCAATGGTGGACAGACCGTGAGGTGTGGTGCGGTCTCCCGTGATGTTCATTATCGACGAGCCGTATTGCAATGAGTTCAACTTGTCGATGGTTGCAAACGACGTGCCTGCGTAAGCGGCTTCGTACCCAAGTGCTCTGTCGAGCTCGGTGGCGTGACCAATGGACTCATGAATAGTGAGCCAGAGGTTGCTTGGGTCGATTACCAAGTCATAGCGACCGGCGTCTACCGAAGGTGCGTTGACGCGTTCTTCGAGAAGCTGGGGGAGCTGCGCAATCTCTTTTTCCCAATCCCAATTACCCGAATCTGGCCCCGCAGTCATCCACTCCCAACCGCGACCAACAGGTGGTGCAAGGGTGCGCATGGTTTCGAAACCGCCAGCGGGGTTGACGTTTACGGCTTCGATCTGACACTGAATTCGAACGCGCTGTTGTGTGGTGCGAGTTCCACCGAGGTCTGCATAGAACTTGTTTTCCTTGACCTGCGATAGCGAAGTGGTGGTGAAAGAACAGACGGGATTCTGCAATAGGCGCTCGTTCCAGCTCCTTATGAGCTCGACCTTTTCAGGCACTGGGACATCGAACGGATCAAGGCCGTAATCGGAAACCCAGTCTGCAATGTGTGGGATCTCGTCAGCCAAGACCACCTTTGACTTTGTGAGACTTGCAGCGGTCTGGGCCATTGCGATTGCTTCTTTGGCCACCCGCTGCGCTTCGTCCTTGTCCAGGTCAACAGTTGCCGCAAAACCCCAAGAGCCGTTCAAGACCACGCGCACGGCCAGGCCAACGACTTCGGTGTCGGCTCGGGTTTCGACATCGGCATTGCGAAAGCGCAGCGACTGGTTGAGTTGCCTTTCGATGCGCACGTCGCCGTGTTCGGCGCCGCAGTCCCTGACGACCTCTAGGGCGGTTGCGCTCAACTCGTCGAGCGCAAGATCGGTAAACGTTGAATCAACCTCAGCCATGGGGTTCAGACTTGCACAAGCACCGCGCTAAATGAGGGTCATAGCGGGGTTGATTCAAGGGGGTGACGCAACGTGTCTTTACAGAACCACCGGCACGTACTCAATGGTCAGACGCGTGTCGCTGTCGAGGCCGAAGTAGTTATATGAAGGTTCTGATTGGCGACTGAGCGCGTTGTATAGGCCGAAACGAAAGCGTTCCTTGAGGCCGCGCGTGTTTACGCGAACTATGCGCGAGCGTCCGGCGTGAATCAGCCACGTGGATAGGTCGTCATTGGGCAGACGTTCGTCGGCAACGATTTTGGAAATGACATCGTTCACGTCGGGGCTTTCACGGAAACCGTAAGAGGCGGTAATGCCAAGCAATGAGGTGGCACCCGGTGCTGTTGCATCGGTCAATTCGAACTCAACAATGTTGAAGCGCTTTGCCGGGTCCACCGAAGGAACGCTTTCCTGTTTGACCGCAAGAAGAAGCAGGTGGCGAGGGAATGTCCCGTAACGCTTGTAGAAGAGGTCCAAGAGGGGTGGCGCCTGGTCGTCCAGGCTGCGCGGTGACGGGTAGGTCAGTAGCACGACCGGCCTCGGAAATGGATTGGCCTCGCAACCCTTTTTCATCTCGAGCATCTCGCGCATGGTGTGCGTGGAGTAGGACTGAAACGCGTTGCGCACGCCCTCCTTGCCCCACTTCCAGCTCCACATGATCGACACGAGCGCAAACGCAATCAGCAGCGACACGTAACCGCCACTTGGAATCTTTGGAATGTTGCCAATAAGGAGCGAGGTGTCGATGAGCAGCATCGGGATGAAGACGGCCATGCGGGCTGGCACGCCCCAGCCCCAACGAAGTCGCGCAACAGCAGCAACGGCAAGTGTTGTGATGACCATGTCGCCGGCAACTGCCAGACCGTAAGCGTGGCCAAGATGTTCGCTTGACTTGAAGGTGATGACCAACAACAACGAACCACCGAGCAGCAGCCAGTTGACGAATGGAACGTAGGTCTGGTTTTCATGGGTTGGATTGGTGTGAACCACCCTCATCGTCGGCAGGTAGCGCAACGCAATGCCTTGCTGCACGAGCGAGAACGCAGCCGAGATAAGCGCTTGAGATGCAATAACTGTTGCAATCGTGGCGAGCACAACAACGGGGATGACCATTGCGACCGGAACCATCGAAAAGAAGATGTTCTCGTCGGTGATCGGGCGACCGCTCAACACGTATGCCGCTTGGCCTAGATAGTTGAGGACGAGGCTTGGGTAAACAACTACCAGCCACGCTTGACGGATGGGTCTCTTGCCCATATGGCCCATGTCGGCGAAGAGCGCTTCGCCACCCGTGACAACCAGAACAACGGTTCCGACCGTTAGAAGCAGCGAGTTGAGATCGGCGCGGAACAAAAACTCAATTGCATGAGCTGGATTGAACGCGGCGAACACTCCGGGTTCGCCGATGATCGCTGCCAAACCAGACACGGCCAAGAAAATGAACCAGATCAACATGATTGGTCCAAAGAAGCGCGCAAGCTTGTGGGTTCCGTTCTTTTGTGTGGCAAACAACACAATGAGGATTACAACTGTTGCAAGCACGGTGTACTTCTCGAAACCGTGCCAAGCAACGTTGAGGCCTTCGATTGCAGAGAGCACACTGATTGCCGGCGTGATGACCCCGTCGCCTAAAAGCAAACCTGCACCAAAGATCAGCAGCGCTGAGAGAACCAACAATCCACGCGAGCGTTTTCCGCGCAACAGGGCAAGTAATGCAAAGACCCCACCTTGTTCGTGGTGATCTGCCCTAAGGACGATTGCTACGTACTTGATGCAGATGACGAGCGTGAGAAGCCAAAGAACTAATGAGGCCGCACCAACTGCTGACTCGCTGGTGACCTCCGAGCCGGTGTGGAACACCAGGTGATTCATTGAGTACAGCGGCGAGGTTCCAATATCGCCGAAGACGATTCCAAGGGCCGCGATCGGGGCAATGACTCGCTTGTTCACTGGAGCATCTTGGCCCAGCGATCCATCGGTCGCTTGGAATTACCCAGTTCTGGGGGCTCTTTAGATTCCGTTGGTGGCGGCTACGACCAAGCCGACCGCAACCATGTGTGAAATGGCTGCGGCAACGACCAGGGAATGAAAGGCCTCGTGGAACCCGAAAACCTTGGGCCACAGCTTTGGACGGCGGCTGGCGTAGGCAAGGGCGCCCAGGCTGTAGAGCCCGGCCCCCACCAACACCATGACAAAGGCGGGAACTCCTGCGTGATTGAGCAGCGAGGGCATGGCAACCGCACCAGACCAGCCGAGCACGAGGTACACCGCCGCACGCACCCAACTGGGAGCCTTGGGCCACAGGAAACTGACGGCCATTGCGCCAAGGGCGCCGGCCCAGAGGCAAATGAGAAGCGTCGTTCGGGTGGTTCCGGACATCGTGAGGACGACAACGGGGGTGTAGGTGCCCGCAACGGCAACGCCGATCATTGAGTGGTCGAGGCGGCGAAGATAGTGGCGAACGCGCTCGCTGACCTTGAGCCGGTGATAACAGGCACTCGCGGTCAGCATCGAAGTAACGGCCAGGGCGTAGACAAAGACGGCTGCCTTGGCCGTCGGGGTGGGTGCGAGGAGCGCAAGGGTGATGCCTGCGATGGCCATTGGAATGGCTGACCACGCGTGCACCATGCCACGCAGTTTCGGCTTGAGCTGGCCATGAACATCAACTAAGTGCGCGGAAATCTGGTTCACGTGGCGAGCCTAAACCTCTGCGAGAGGCTGTGAAATACTCGCTTGCATGATCCGTCTGAATAAAGGTTTCGGCAAGGTTGCGGCTCTCGGTGCGACATCGTTGGTGCTGGCGTTGGGCCTTGGAGCATGCGGCGGGGACGACGGCGGGCAAGACGCTGCGTTGTCGCCCGAAGCCGCTCAAGGAAAGGCTTACGTGGCCGCCAACTGTTTGGGTTGTCACACGACGAACGGCGCAAGCAGCTCCGGTCCGACCCTGAAGGGCCTTGCCGGTTCTCAGATCAAGCTGCAAGACGGCCGCACCGTGACCGCCGACGATGCCTATCTAAAGGAAGCAATCGTGAATCCCGGAGCAACCACGGTTGCGGGTTACGGCCAGTCAATGGTGTCCGCGTTTCCTCCCGGTTCTGTCAGCGACCAAGAGGCGGACCAAATCGTTGCGTACATCAAGACGCTCAAATAGGCCCGGCTCACTGCCTGTTCAACAGCGCCTAGGCTGGCCCGCAAAGAGGGGGCGGAGTTTTGCCCATAGCAAGGAGTGTGTTCGTTGTCTGAAGTACTGAGCGATCGCAATGAGCTGGCAGGTTTGCAGCGAACTGCAGAAGAGTTGGCCCAGGTCATTCAATCCGACGCTCCACATTTGGCTGACGACACCAACGCATTGGTCAAGAAAACCCGTGAGGGTCGGTTCGAAGTGGCAATTGTTGGTGAGTTCAACCGTGGCAAGTCCACGCTGCTCAACGCATTGGTTCACCGTTCCGTTTTGCCCGCCGGCGTTCTTCCCGTTACCGCCATTCCCACGCAGCTGACCCTTGGCGGTGAAGAGTCCGCTCGCGTGCGCTACACCGACGGCAAGGAAGAAGTCATTGACCTCACCAAGCTTGAGGAATACGTCACCGAAGAACTGAACCCGGGTAACGCGCGCAGCGTTGAACATGTTGCTGTGACGCTTCCAGACCCAGGCGTCTTGCGTTCGGGCGCGGTTTTGATCGACACACCCGGTGTTAACTCCATTTTCCGTTCCAGTAACGAGACTCGCGAGCTTCTGCTCCGCGCAGATGGCGCGGTAATGGTGTTCTCTGCGGTCAGCCCAATCACCGACGCCGAGCGCTCAATCCTCAAGTTGCTGCGCAAGCGTTCGGCGCGCACTTTCTTTGTGCTCAACCGCATCGACCTCTTGAGCGAGGACGAAGTCGAGCGCGTTCGCTGGTTTGTTGACAACATCCTCACCGAGCTTTACGGGGAACCTCAAGACCTCTACTTGGTTTCTGCTGCCACCGGTCAAGGTGTTGAAGAGTTTGGCAAGGCTTTTGACGACTTCTTGGAAGGCGGCGTCGATGCCGCACGTCGTGACCTCATCCGTCGCGACCTTCTCGGCGTCATCGAGCGACTCGAAAACGACTGCGCTCTTGAGCAGTCCGCCCTTGACCTCAACCACCAAGAGCTTTCCGAGCGCCTAGACCGCTTCCGTCGTGCAGTCGACTGGCATCAAGAAGCCTTTGACGATGATGTCGTGCTGTTCCGCAACGCTGTCGAGCGTGTTTTGAACACGGTAGACACCTTCGAGCTATCAAGCATTCGTGGTCGCGAAAACGAGCGCAACGCTCGCCTTGCGGCAGCCAGCGAAAACGTCGAGCTAACGCGTTTGGCCAAGACTTTGGACCTTGCCGTTCAAGACGAGATCAACCAGGCCGTTGAGAAGCTCTATTTGGAACTCGACGATCAAGTCGAGCCCGAATGGGAGCGTGCAGCCAAGCGTTTTGAGAAGGCTTCGCAGCGCAAGGTTGACAAGCTTCGCGAGGTTGCCGGCGACTTGTTCGAAGTCGACCTTCACTCCATTGCTATTCCATCGCCCGAGGCTCGGATGGAAGAAGAGCCAAACGTGCAGTCGCTTGAAAGCGAAGCATCAACGGGCATTTGGAGCCGCTTGTTTGCGAAGCGTCGCAGTCAAGAACAATTGCTCGCCGCGGCCGAACAGCGTGTGCAAGACGAGATCCAGCGCCAAGAACGTGTTGCTCGTCAACACAGCCGTCAGCGCGTAATCGAAGCGCGCGATGAAATGGAACGCTCGATGCACAACCAGGTTGCGCAGGTTGCTACCGCTGTTGAGTCAGCGCTTGAAAAGGGCAAGGAAGCTCAGGCCGCAAACGAAGAAGAACGCCGCGCATTTCGTGAGCGCAATGCTCGCTTGCACCGCACCGCTCAGGTTGTTCGCAACAAGGTGAGTGCTGGCACGATGAACGCCTAATTCAATCGGTTGATTTCGTCATAAGCCCGCTGCCAGTTAGCGGGTTGTCGACTTAGCGGTGGCTTGCGTAGGTGAGCGCAGAGCCGCTGTTGCGAGACGGACGCACGATCCACATCAGGACCAAAATCAGTTCGGCCATTGCGGCGATGATCCAGAACACGCTGTTGGCTGATGCCGAAGCGGTTCCGTTTGGTAGGTGGCGAAGCGAGAACAGCTCAATTCCCGCAAGGGAGTAGCTCATTGCCGGCCAGCTGGCCCCTAGGTCGCTCGATGCCAAGATGGCGGGCAAGATGCCGATCACGGCAGAAGCCGCGAGAACTGCGACCGCTAGAACGCGGATGGCTGTCTTGAACATCGAACTCCCCCTAAACGTCAGAGCCGAGGTGCTCGGCCCTTCTAAGTTCGAGGGTACGGGTTGGGGCGGCAGGAGTCAACGAAAAAACTACGCAGCGTGAGAAAATCTTAAACGAACGACGAAGAAGGCCGAGATCGCGATGCCCAAAAGGGCAGTCCAGGTGTTGAGTCGAAAGCCAAAGATGGTGTTGGCGGGGTCGATCCTCAACTGCTCAATCAGGATCCTCACGCAGCAGTAGGCCAGTACGTAGAGGGCGAAGATTCGCCCGGCGGCCCAGCGCCTCTTGCGAGCAAGGACGATTAGCGCGATGCCGATGGCCAGGTTTGCCAAGGACTCATAAAGAAACGTGGGGTGAAAGGTTGATGCGGCCATGTGTTGTTCGGGTCGGAACTCGGGGTCAACATTGAGCGCCCAGGCAAGATTCGTTGGGCGACCGAAAAGCTCCTGGTTGAAGTAATTGCCGAGGCGTCCAATGGCTTGAGCAATGACGATTGCCGGGGCGGCCACGTCAAGCAGCCTGGCCGTGTCCAACTTGCGGTGGCGGCTATAAGCAACGCCGGCGGCCACACCTGCGGCGACTCCGCCCCAAATACCCAGGCCGCCATCCCAAACGGCCAAGGCTTTCCAGGGATTGTCCTTGTAAAGCCTGAAATCGGTGACCACGTGAAAGAGGCGGGCGCCGATGATGCCCGCCGGGACGGCCAGCAGGGCAATGGTGGCCACATCGTCACGGTTGCCGCCCCGGGCCATCCAGCCGCGCTCTGCGATCTTCAAGCCGACGAGGATCGCCGCGGCGATGCAGATTCCATAAATGTGGATGGAAAATGCGCCTAGCGAGATGGTCGAAAAGGGCGGTGCAGGGATTGTTGCAATCAAGAGCGCCAACATTGCCAGGCCGACACGTACTTGTCATGAAATAGCCCTTGAGACACCCCCGGTTGATTTCGTAAAATGCGCAAGCAATTGACGTTGTTCCGGGGGTAGCGGCGTGGTTGAAACGAATACTGGCTTGACCGAGCGGGCGGAAACGGTCGAGGCGCATGTCGGCAATTTGACGGGCGAGTATTGCCCGCTGCCGGAGCGTTCGATCGCTATTGGAGGCAAGATCCTTCAAGCCCGTGGGCTTGAAATGAGCCGAGCTATCGAGGCAATTGCCGATCATTGGGTGTCTGACGACATTTTTGTTGACATGCGCGATGCGAGGGAGGTTGACAGTGGCGCGATCGCCGCTCTGTTGGCTGCCGTTGAATACGCGCATCACCTTGGGCACCGGGTGTTGGTGCGCGCCAGAGAGCCCATTGCTCGCTTGTTGGAGCAAAACGCGCAACCGGGCGCCTTTGTTGTGCTGGCGGCCTAACGGCGCTGGTTCCAAAGCGAAATAACGCGGCGGCCTCGGTCAAAGCTCAGGCAACTCACCGACGCTGTGCCCAACAAAAAGCTTGCGCCGAGCGACACGTCGGCTCCGATCCAGCGTGCCGCGACGCAGCGCAGAATGTGGCTGTGAGCAAATGCGGCAACCGTTCCTTCGATTTCGTCGAGCGACTTGATGAAGGCGTCGCAGCGGGCGGTTACCTCGTCGGGTGATTCACCCCCGGGCGCGCCATCGGTCCACAACCACCAGTCGGGGCTGGTTTCGTGGATCTTCTTTGAGGTGATGCCCTCGTATTCGCCGTAGTGCCACTCGGCTAGGTCTTCGCGAATTTCAATATTGGCGTCTGTGCCAAGGGCTAGTTCTGCTGTGATGCGGGCGCGTTGGCGCGGGCTGGAGAACACACGCGAAAAGGACCACTGTTCCAGCAGCCTTCCGGCGACCTTGGCGTCGTCGACGCCGACATCAAGAAGGGGGAGGTCGGTGACACTTGTGTGTTGTCCAGACCTGCTCCACTCGGTTTCTCCGTGCCTGACGATGACTAGTTGGTCAACCATGGGGCCCGTTCTAGCTCGGCAATCTTGCTCGCGTCCGGAATTTGCTCTCATCGGGCGCGGGTGGGATCTAAGTTCACCATTGTGCGTGTTTCGCGAGCTGTCATCTTCATGGTTCTCGCTTTGATTGCGATGTTGGGGTTGCCGAGTGCGCATGCAAGCGCGCAAGTTTCGGTTAGTCCAACAAGTCTTCAAGCGGGCGCGGGTGCCGACATAACCGTTGCCGTGAATGCCGAAGGCGGAAAAGACGTGACTCGAGTTGTCGTGACTTTCGATGCAAATCCGTTCAGTGAGGCCAACGCTCAAGACCCGGGTGGTTGGTCGTCAACCGTCGAGAAGAATGATGACGGAACCGTTCATTCAATTGAATGGTCACGCGGTGTGATTGATGCAGGAAAGGCAATGGGCTTCGTTGCATATGTGACGGCACCGAATACGGATGCCCCTGTTGAAATGAGCATTACCCGTGCGAGCAGTGACGGCACTGTCACCAAGACGCAAGCCAGCGTTCAAGTTGTTGGTGGCACGGCGCCGCCTACGACTGCAACTTCTTCGACGACGGCTGTTGACGACAAGAGCGACGAGAACGTTAATGAGAAGAACGACGCAACTACTCAGAAAAAGAGCGGCATCGGCACATTCTTGATCGCGTTTGGAATCATTGTTCTAGTCGGTGTGTACATGCGCGGGAAGCGCACTGCACGCAAGACTCTGAAGGACTAATGAAGTATCGCGGCGCGTGTTTGCACTTTGGTGTGAGGTTGGTTGCCTGCTGCCTGCTCTCATTGATTGCACTGCTGGGTGCGTCATCGTCGGTCAGCGCGCACGCAAGTTCAGACGTTCGCGCCACGAACTTTGAGAACAAGATGCGTGAGGTCGTTCCGCAATTCAACAACGCAACGCTTCGCGTAACGGACCTTGGCGACAAGCTCACCCTTGTCAATAACAGCCATGAAGAAGTGCTTGTTCTTGGCTACGACAAAGAGCCCTATTTGCGAATTTCCAACAATGGGGTTTTCGAGAATAAGAACTCGCCCGCTGCCTACTTGAACCGTGACGTGTATGGACGGGTGACCGTTCCACCGACGGTGTCGGCCGGTTCACCTGCCGAGTGGCAAAAGGTTGCCAACGGAAACTCTTTCAGTTGGCACGATCACCGAGTTCACTGGATGAGCGAGACGCCGCCTCCGATTGTGCGTCGTAACCCCGGCGTCGAGCACGTCATTTATGACCGGTGGGAAGTGTTGTTTGCTCAAGGGGACCGTCAGATTTCGGCTGTGGGCTCGTTGCGCTGGGTTCCGACTTCGACGTCTGCGCCTTGGTGGGTTCTTGTTGGAGCGATAGTTGCCTTCGGCGCAGTTCTGGGTTTCGCGAAGCACCGCCGTCTGTTGTTGGTCGCGCGTGCTGTTGTCGGTCTTTGTGTCGCGCTGGTGATCTTTGATGTTGTGCGCATCGTGACCGCGGCTATGACGTTTCAAGGTTCGGCAGCGTCAGTTGCGGGTCAAACCGTATTTGCAATGTTGCCCCACGCTTTGGCGTGGGCCGCACTGGTGTGGACGATTTGGTCGGCGATTCGCGTCCTGCGAAGAAGCGGACGCGAGGAGGACGGCAAAAAGCTTCAGCTGTGGCCCGCTGCCTTTGGAGGTGCCGTCGTTGTTGTTGTGTGCGCGACCACTTGGCTGGGCGACCTGACTCATTCTCAGCTGCCAGTTGCGGGCCCGCATTGGTTGGCGCGCCTAAGTGTGGCTAGCTGTCTCGGCGTGGGGAGTTCCCTGATTGCCCTGTTCCTGGTCGATCGTTTCGCGGAGCGCGGTCAGGGGAGTCGAGTCCGTCAAAGCCGCGACCACGACGACGTTCCCGTTCATCTTCTTCCTCGCGCAAACTAGCGTCGCCCTCCTTCAGGCCCTTCTGGAACTCCGATTTCGCAGAGCCGACGGAGCGAGCAATCTTGGGGATCTGAGTTCCACCAACGAGCACGACAACTGCGATTATGAGAACGATCAGCAATTCTCCACCTGTCATCTGGCAAAACTCCTCGTAATTGACTTAGCCCACGCTTTGGGCAAGTACGGCTCTGGAAACGCTAGCCGCGAACAGCGATGGAAGTAGTGCCATCTGGATGGCCGAAGATGACTTCTGAGGCCTGGTGCAGGAAAAGACCGTGATCAACTACGCCAAGTGTCCGGTCAAGGCGGTCGGCAGTTTCGGCAAGATTCGATGAGCGCAAACGGCCGTCGAGCAGGTAATTGCCGTTTGACGTGACGACAATGTCGCCGTCCTTTGTTGCCCGCAGTGCCGGTTCGTCCAGCACATCGGCAACCCGGTTGCGGGTTTGTTGCCAAGCGTAGGGGATGACCTCGACGGGTAGTAGTTCGCGCTCGCCAAGCTTGGAAACAGCCTTGTCGGCCTGGGCCATGATGACGCAGCGGTCGGCCGTGGCTATCAGGAGCTTTTCCCTGACGAGAGCCGCGCCCTTCCCTTTGATGAGGTTGAGGTTGGGGTCGACTTCATCGGCACCGTCAAAAGCCACGTCGAGGCGGGTTGAAGAGTCGATCTCGACCACTTCAATGTTTGCCTTCCTGCAGTACTCGGCGGTGTCAGGAGACGCAACACATGCTCGCACGCCGTGATGAGGGCCGAGTTTGTCCCCAATCAGGATGGCCAGAAGAAAAACTGCGCGGCCCGAGCCCAGGCCAATGGTCATGCGAGGATGCACAAGACTGGCTGCGGCCACGGCAACTGCACTGCGCCCGGCGTCGGAGCAGAGTTCTTCTGCCGTGAAAAGTTCAATTTCGGCGCTGCTGTGAGGCTGGGGACCCATGACCCAGATCCTTGCCTACTTCTTGGTGGCTGTCAGCAATTGTGCGGCCTGGAAAGTCAACAGGCGAATCTCCACGTCGACAAAACCCGCCCGCTCAAGCATTGCGATGAGTTCGTCGCCGGGTGGCAGATAGGCGAGAGACTTTGGGAGATAGTCGTAGGCGAAGGCGCTCGACAAAATCGCGCCGATTTTGGGCACCGTCCAATGCATCCACACCTTGTGAAGCGTCTTGAAAAGCGTGCCTCGTGGTTCACACGCTTCAAGCAGGCCAATGCGGGCACCGGGTCTGCAAACGCGCGCCATTTCTGCGAAGCAACTTTCAAGATCGGAAAAGTTGCGGATGCCAAAACCGCACGTAATTCCGTCGATGGACTTGTCGGCAATCGGCAGGTGTGCAGCGTCTGCTTGCAAAACCGGATAGCTGTTTTCCGGAGTCTGCTTGTTGACTGCGACTTTGAGCATTCCAGCGGAGAGGTCGATGGCGATTGGTGCAACGTTTGCTTGTTGAAGCATCCGGCAAAAGTCTCCGGTGCCGGCTGCGAGGTCGACGACCGTGGCTTGTGGCTTGAGGCTCATATGCCTGACAGTCTGCAAGCGCCAGCGCTTGTCGATGCCAAAGGTCACGATGCGGTTAATGGCTTCATAGCGTCCGGCAATGGAGTCGAACATTTTCGCGACAACCGCTGTCTTGTTGTTACCTGTTGGCAGTGCCGTCAGCTTGGCTTCTTGGGGCCCGGGATCTTTCACTTGTGGGTTCCGACGCTTTCAAGTGGGCCGTTGCATCTTGGGCACATTTCATAAAGCCGTGAGGTTGGACGCTTGCAGCTGCTGCATTGCACGCGACGCACCTGGCCGTTCTTGATGCGCAGGACAACGGCAACGAGGGTCGCACCAATCGAAAACACGATCGCCAGCTCCAACGCGTCGCGTATTAGTGCGTCCATGATTCAGTTGCTTTGGGCGGTTTGTGGAGTTGGGTTCACTTGAACCACGTTGCGACGTAGCTCTTGGTCTGGCTGGATAGCAACACGGCTACCAGTGCGGCATCGAACATCAAAGAAATAATCAAATTGAAACTGAGGCCGCCAAGCACGACAAGGACAATGTCGAAACCAAGTGCGATGACCGCCGATGCAAGGCCCAGTTGATAGCCCCATTTGCGGTCATTGGCTATGCCGTACGCGCCAAAGCCGCCAGCAACCGTGGCGGCGGCGACAAGCAGGAACAGCGCGTTTCCAGAGAAGATGTTGAGCACGGCAAACACCGCGTGGATGTAAAGCAGCATCACGCCAACCTGAAGAGTCTGCGGCTGCATCTGATTGAAAAACTTGCGTTGTTCCATGTTCCTAGTCTGCCTGTTTCTGGCTCTTGATGCGGTACGCACTGAGGCGTTGACCTGAATCTTGAAAGTCGTGGTCTCGATACAGCTTGATCGCTGCGGCGTTGTCAGTGTCTACGTAGAGGACGAGGCGTGACATGTGGCGCCTGCGAATGAGGTGATGCATTGCGGTTCTCAGAAGTGCCTTGCCGATGCCTTTTCCGCCGAAGCTCGGCGACACGCCCAGCGCCCAGACTTCTCCGATGTTTTCCTGCTTGTCGTAGATGCGAGTCCATGCATATCCGCACATCTGCCCGCTTGGGTGATTCACGCGTGCAACGAGAACGTCGCGATGTTGGGTTTCGGTTGAACTGAGCTCGTCGTGGACTGTTTGGGCAGTCCAGTTGGCTCGATCTAGGTGATCCTCAAATGCAGCATTGTTGACAAGTGCTAGTTCGGCTTCGTCGCCAGGATCTAACGATGCGATCTTGAAGTGAGGGTCCAGCGAATCGTGCTGATTGCCAACGGCCTCTGGGATGGGCACCAGCGGGCGGAGGTTTGCGCTGGGCCACTGCATGAGAGCAATTGATCGGGTGGCAGTCCAGCGGAGGTCTTGAACATGTCTTGCCACAACGGTTTCGAGCAGGCCGCGGAACCAAGTCTCAATGCCCTCGGCCGCGCCGGGCAGCAGGTTCATGGCGTCGATGTCGCCGATGCTGCGCTCAAGCAATTCGATGAGATCTTCGGCGCTGCAAGCCACATTCATTACGACATTGCGAACAGGGTGTAGATGCGACGGGCTTCGGTGGACCAACGCACAGCCGAGCGGGGTTAGGTGCGCGTCCTCGCTTGTCTTGTCGTCGCTTGTTTTGTCCTCGCTTGTTTTGTCCTCG
>JBDIBA010000033.1:0-21269 GCA_039812705.1 Acidimicrobiia bacterium | reverse complement strand
TGAAAGAGATGATGCAAGCAATTACAGAGGTCGGTCGCGAGCGCGGTATTGGAGTTGTTCACCAGGCGCACAACATCTGGGGTGAAAGCCCACAATTCGATTCCTCCTACTACCCAGAGGCCGACGCATCTTCTTGGCGTGCCGCTTTGAAGACGGCGAAACCAAGGGCGTCGAAACGCTCATCGAGGCAATCGGACAAATGTCAGAGCACAAAGACGTCCAAATCGTCCTGTGCGATGCGCTGGAACCCGACGACTCGGCATCAGCACGACACGAAAAACTTGCGGAGCTAATCACAAACCAAGGCCTTGAGGGCCGTGTCCACTTTGCGCGAGTTACCTACCGCAACATGCCATCGGCAATGCGCAGCGCCGACGTGGTCGTCGTTCCATCAACAATTGCTGAGGGTGGCTGGGCGCAAACAATGATTGAAGCCATGGCAAGTGGAAAGCCCGTGATATCTACCGGATCGCCAGATCCAACGCGAACCTTTGGTGGCCAAGATGAAGCAATCAGACTGGCTTATGGCGAGCGCGCACAAGACGTGATCGCCGAACCGGGATCACCAACCGATCTGGCATCAAAAATGTCGAACCTCCTAAACAATTCAGAGCTTCAGCAAGACCTCACGGAAAGAGGCCTTGCGGCAACCCGAGGAACCATGAGCTGGGAGACCTCGATGGACGGGATTGAACTGCTGTACGGGTCCGTCGGAATGGACATCAGTCCCAGGCAAGAGCGCAGCCAGCCACAAACTGCTTCCCTTTCGATTTAGATCCCCGCAATCCCCCGGTAATGGCTGTCCATTACATGGGTGTCAACCATGCCAATGGCTTCCATCAATGCGTATGCGGTGGTCGGCCCGACAAATACAAACCCGCGCTTTTTGAGTTCTCTTGCCATGGCAACAGATTCGGGTGACGTCGTCGGCACCTCTGCGGTGGTCCGAGGTCGTGGATTCTCGACAGGCTGAAACGACCAAATCACATTCGACAACCCGCCCGACGATCGCGATTCTCGAGTCGCAACGGCATTTGTCCGAACCGCAAACACTTTTGCTCTGTTACGAATGATGCCTGCGTCGCTCAGTGCGTCTTCGAGTTCAACATCGCTGAGTTCTGCGCAGGCATCTGGGTTGAAGTCCAGGAATCGTGCACGCAACGCGTCGCGCTTTCGCAACACGGTTATCCACGACAGGCCTGCCTGGAACGCTTCCAAACATATGCGTTCGAACAGACCCTGCTCGTCTCGCACCACCCGGCCCCATTCGTTGTCGTAGTAGTCCATCAACAACGGATCGCCCAAAGCCCACGGCGTACGCAACACGCCATCTGGGCCCGGCATTGCACCACTCACTGCTGACGTCCCGCGTAAACCTGGCGAATAGTGATGTTGATTCGCTCGTTGTTAAGGCCGAGCTGCAGCGGCGCGCTGTTGGCCATTGTCTTGACGACACCATGAAACGCATAACGCGATGCGCCTCCAAACACAAAGAGGTCTCCGGAGTTCAACACAACGTCTCGGTAAGGCTTGTTTCGAGTCATTGCGTTTCCGAACCTGAACACACACGAATTGCCAAGGCTCAAAGACACCACCGGCGCCGAACATTTCTCGTCTTTGTCTTGATGCATTCCCATCTTTGCCGTTTCGTCGTACACGTTGACGAGTGCTGCGTCGGGTAAGTAGTTCTGCGTAACGCTGTCATAGCCCGTTGCGCACAAGGCATCATGCGCAAGCGTTGCAAACATTTCGGGCATGGGCGCAACCTGGGCGCCATTCACGTTGCTTGCAACATTTCCATACTTGTAAGGCTGCCAATGCAGGCCGGCGCACACCAAGCGCACCGACATCTTTCGTCCAAACCCAATGATTGGCGAATGCATTGGCACTGGGCCATCCATCAAGTCGTTACACGCTTGAAGCAGGGATCGCTGCTGGTCGCCATCGAGCCAACCTGGAACATGAAACGCGCCGGGAGCCACCTCGTCGACAGCTTGGCCAAACAGCGATTCGTTCATTACTCCGGCTGCCTCCTGCCTAGGTTTCACACCACAATCCGGTACCGTTCTCAACATGCCCAGGCGTCGCACACATCATTCCATGGAGCCACACGATGCAGGATTGGCCGCGCGGCTCAACTGGCTCCGTGCAAGCGTTCTAGGCGCGAACGATGGAATTGTTTCGACCGCCTCACTCGTCATCGGCGTGGCTGGCGCTGGTGCTTCTCGCACGGCGATTGTGACAGCCGGCGTCGCAGGTTTGGTCGCTGGTTCGCTTTCAATGGCCGCCGGCGAATACGCAAGCGTCAGTAGTCAACGCGACTCCCAGCGTCAGTTGATCGCCCTGGAAACCCGCGAGCTACAAGAAATCCCCGAAGCCGAGCTTCACGAGCTGGCAGGCATCTATCAAAGCAAGGGCCTCTCGCCAGAACTCGCCAAGGAAGTTGCCATCGAGTTAACCGAACACGACGCCCTGCGCGCTCACGCCGAAGCCGAGTTGAACATCGACATCGACGAAATAGTCAGCCCTTGGGCTGCTGCAATTGCCAGCGCTCTTGCTTTCGCCCTAGGTGCCGTGTTGCCCATGATCGCCGTCCTGGCAACTCCGCACGATGCACAAGTAATCGTGACAGGCGCAGTTGTTGTGCTGGCGCTTGCCTTGACGGGCGCAATCAGCGCCAAACTCGGCCGCGCGCCAATACCGCGAGCCGTTGTGCGAAACGTTGCAAGTGGTCTTGTCGCGATGAGTGTCACCTATGGCGTTGGCTACCTATTCGGCACAACCGTTGGGTAACGGAGTCAGGCGAGAATCGCTTTCTCTAGGCCAGGGTCGCGATCGCTAGAGCTAACACCCAAGAGTTTTTGAGCAGCGTTTTCTTCGTTGAGTAAGGGCTCAAGGCGAACAGCAATCTCGCGCGCTAACTCACCATGTTCAATCAAGCGGACCGAACGCTGCGCATAAAGCTCAAACACGTCTTGCGGATCACGCCCGCCCCACATTTTTCTGTTGACGGCAGAACGCTCATCGCCGTGGACCATTGGAATCCAGTCAACGCCCATTCGATAGGACTCGGTAGCCGCAACGCTTGCACTCCAACCCAACTGAACCATCTGAGCAACTTCAGTTTCGCCAACGGGGACCCCGGCGCGCTCCAAGCCATCGAAGTAAGCCTTGTTCATTTCGGCTTCGAACTGCCTTGCAGCATCCATATCCAAAGCGTCTCGAGCAATTACCTCAATGGTGAGCTTTGCAATGTCAGCCCCCAAGGGTGCATCGCCCATTGCGGCCAAGTCAATGACAACGGTTTGTCCGCCCGCGTCTCTAATGACTTGACCCTGCCAAAAGTCATTGTGAGCCAACGTTCGCAACGGTATTGCCTCGGTCAGTTTCAGGAATGTCTCACGGTCATCCCACATCCGATTCGTTGCTTGGAAAAGCGTCTCGCCCTGGCGTTCCTGCGCAAAGGCTGAGATCAAGGGCTCTTCCAGCACCGACTCGTCGAACGATTTCATCAGCGTTGCAACACGCGACACGTACTCACGAAAGTATCCACGGGAAAGCCATTGCGGTTGCGACCGCGACTCTGCGGCAAAACGCAATGCAAAGGCACCCTGCATTTCCCCGACATCGCGAGCAACCTTCAAGAACTCTTGGCGATCCATGTCGACACCTTCGATGCCAGTGACACGTTCAATCACAATGCCGGCTATCCGCTCCCTGACAGAGTCCACCGAAGCCAGCTGTCCGTAAGACTTCGGAGTCCGGACATTGCCAACCGGATTATCCAACAAGGCACCCCGGTACGCATGAACTTCTCGCATCCAATGAAATGGGTCCTTAACCGACCTTTTCGTCGTGTCCCACAAAGGGTCCAGTGGGTTCTCCCTCAGCTGAATGCCCTTCACGACAACAGATACATCGTCACCATTAGAAGTCTTGCCCGCAATGGTCCAGACGCCGACAGTGCCGCTTGCCACTCCAACAGCCTTGGAATCAACAACAACCGTCTGGCGATCTAAGCGAGACGCTGACCTACCAGCATTCTGTTTGTTCGCAGCTTCTTCCAGAGCGGCCCAAACATTTTCCGGATCAACCCGAAGTTGCTTGGCGACTCCGGCAATCGCGTTCGTTGCTTGTTCTTGACTCACAGTTGCATCCCCATCTCTTTCGCTGCATGCAGTGCAAGTACGTTCCTTTGTTCCAAAGACATCAGGAGCCGCTCCTCGAATCGAGTCTCTCTCGTCTGATTGACCGAACGGTCTCTGATTTCCGCGTCCAGCTCGCGTGCGTTCATCTTTACTGCAGCGAGGGCCGCCGCAGTCCAGCCCTGCATGGGCTCGGGCACCTTCTCTGCACTTCTGTTGATTTCTTTGCCCTTTGAGTTGACAGCGTCCACTCGGACGACCACGTCTCCTGGCGTCGGATTCGGATCATCGGTACCCGGCAGGAACTCTGGCAAGAAGTTGTGGCAATCTGCACGAACGCAATCATTTAAGACTTTGGCAAGGCGAGGATAATCACGCTCCAGACCTTCGGCGATGGTGTAGGTGTCCATAGGCCATGACGCGCCATTGTGATAGCTGCTTGGCCTGAATCTGACCTCGTTAGCACCGAGCGTGCGGATACCCGCGGGACACAGCATGTCATCGCTAAACAGAGTTCCCACTAGCTGTTCTCTGATCGAGGCAAGATTGCGTCCGTCACCATCTCCGTCAAAGATTCCGGTCGATAACAGATAACCCATGTTGGAAGACTTCACAACCAACGGTTCAACATCAGATTCGGGAGTACGGCGCTCGACACCCTGAGCAAAAAAGCCCTCAGACTCAATCCAAAAGTGATCGAAGATTGCCGACTTGACCTGTTCGGCAGAGCCGGCCAATTTCTCAGAATCAAGTTCCAACCCTGGATGCTCTCGCGCAAGCTTGGCCAAGTCGTCATAGGCCTGAAATGCGTAACCCATCACTTCGACACTTGAAACATTGCCTTGCGCCAACTCGCCGTTGCTTTGATGGTACGCATCGGGAGAGTCCTTCCAATAAGGAAACGCCCCGTAGGCGCCAACCGAAGCGTCAGCTTCAATCAGACCTTCTGGGTTGCTGGACCGCCAAGCCTCCATGCGATCAAGGGCTCTGTGCATAGCCGTGGCAATGGTGAGTCGCTCGCCCTCAACGTGTTCGACCGTCGTTGAGGCAAAGCTCGGATCTGCAGCAATACGGCGACCGGCAGCAATTAGCCACAGCGGAGTGGAGTCCATCGAACCAAAGTCTGGATAGACAAAACCTTTTGCCTCATTCACTGCACGCTGAGGATCGTCATCGTCGCGATACTCATGGGCAATCTTTCCTGGCTCCTCGTGATTCGCAGAGTTGTGGACAGTTCCTTGCCGAGCAGCCCAGTACTCAACGGTTGCTGTTTCAAGTTCGGGCCGAAAGCGGTGAAGCATCGAAGCAATGCGCAAGCTGTCCCGGCCAAACATTGCGTCGTAAACGCCAACCGTTGCGTCACCGGAGTTCTCGCGGTTGGCCCGACTAGCCACCACGGGTCCACGGCTTCCCAGTTCCCGACTGGACCGACCGGAAACCAATCCAGCCATATTTACAAGCGACTGCACCGCCGACACACGGTGGCTTGGTTTGAGCGCCATCAATGTGGCGGACGAAAACTGCTCGTCATCCAACAGTTCGACCGTCCGAGATTCGCCGTCCAGCTCATATACGTGTACCCGCTTCTGCATGTCGGGCAGCTAATCACCTCATTCAGCGCGCTCCAACTCGGCCAACGAGCAGGCGGCTGAAGTGCTCAGTAAAACAATCCAAAGGCAGGACGGGCGGCCTGCTCCAAACCAATGTCAAGCGAGATGCTGATTGGATAATGGTCTGACGCGCGACTCGCGTTGTCGGTCCGGTCGACATCGGCAGACTTCAACAAGTCAGCAGCCGCGGTGTTTGCAAAGGCGTAATCAAGGCGCATCGGCGCAAACTCGTTTGGCTCACCTTTGTCCAGCCGGGTGGGCACTGTGTGAAACGGCGGAGCACTGACTCGCCCGACAAATCGCTCATGCAGGTCGCTAAACCCCATCATCTTCATTGCATCAATGACCGTTGTATCGACTTCACCTTTCTCGTCAAGAAACCGTTTCTGCTGGGCACGTGTCAACCCGCTCATGTCGGTGCCCACTGCCTCCGAGCCAAGCGAATTGAAATCTCCAATTACAACCACCGGAGTTCGAGACTCGATAAGCGGCGCCAAACTCCTGACTGCACCAAGACGGGAATCGCGATCGGATGGCAACAAGTGCCACGCGATAAGGTGCAGCCGCTGGCCGTCGCCGACCGCAAACGTCATGTCCAGGCCCGCATGGATATGGTCGCCAGAAAATCGCTGGAGCTCCGTGACCATTGCCGCCTTTGAGTAGAACGCAGCAACATTGAACTTGCCGTGACGAGATAACGACAAGGCACCCTTCATGCCCAACTTGCGTTCAAACTCTCTCAAGCGCGCATGGTTATCGGCTTCGAAGTGGTTGGCCTCTTGCAGGAAAATGACATCTGCTTTCGAGCTTCTCAGCACGCGAATAACGTCGTCGAGCCGACCAGCCTCACGCCTCGGAAACACTCTATCGGACCCTTCGGGGCCATTCTGGCCACCGTTGTAAATGTTCCAGCTCACAATCTTCACTGGTCCAACACCACGCAATCAATCTTCAGGAATAGGGCAACTTTCGCAACATACATAGAGCTTGCGATGCACACCAATGCTGTTGACTTGGCGCGATGTTGGTTTCCCGCACGAGTAGCACTTGGCAATGTCGGGGTTGTCTGAAAACGCCATGCTCATGCGGTCATCGAAGACGTAAAGCTTGCCCTCCCACAGCTCGCTGGTTGGGTACTTCTCTCCGTAGGTCGCGATGCCTCCATCAAGTTGGTACACCTCTTCGTAGCCGCGCTTGCGCATCATTGACGTCAAGATTTCGCAGCGAATACCGCCCGTGCAATACGTCACAATCGGGCGATCTTTGTATTTGGAGATCTCGCCGGACTCGATGTCGGCTTTGAAATCACGCGAGTGCTCCACATCGGGAACGATCGCGTCTCGGAAATGCCCGATGTCGGCTTCGAACTTGTTGCGCCCGTCGTAAAACACAACATCTTTTTCTGCAAGCAACTTGTGAAGTTGCGCAGGCTTCAAACGCTTGCCGCCGCCGACAACACCTCGCTCATCTACTTCCAACTCGTCTGCCGCATCAAAAGCAACAATCTCGTCGCGCACCTTTACGGACAAACGAGGGAAATGGTCTGCTCCCCCGTCACTCCACTTCCAATGAATAAATGAAAACTTGGAATGAGCCTTCATTTCACGCGTGTAGTACTTCAGGTTCTGAAGCTCGCCGCCAAGCGTTGCGTTGATTCCGTGCTTGGAAATCAAAACGCGGCCCTTTAGTTGCAGCTTTTCGCACAAAGCCCGTTGCCAGAACATGACAGTTTCGGTGTCATCGATCGGAACGAACTTGTAGAAGAGAATTATCTTTTCCATGCGCTGCCGTTGCTCAAACGGAGCCAGCAAACGTGTTGCAGGAACCAGGGTTTCCGGACTGATAGCCGGTCTGGAACCAACGAACACGTTGCTCGGACGAACCGTGAGTCCAGCTTTCGCGATCTACATGGCCAGTCGCCTGACTTTGAATGCGGTCATCGCCGATCGCCGAAGCTGCGTTGAGCGCATCTGTTACGTCTGCTTGTGTTAGCGGTTTCAAGTAGCCGGTCTTAGAAGCGTTGTTTGCCCAGACTCCTGCATAACAGTCCGCCTGCAACTCCGAGCGCACGGCTGAGCCCTGTGGTCCGGTGTCGTTGCTGTCAACGCGACTGAACACGCCCTGCAGGTCTTGAACATGGTGCCCGTATTCGTGAGCCAACACGTAGGCCTGAGCCGATGGCCCAACCGTTGCGCCAAACCTGGAATGCAGTTCTTCGTAGAAGCCGAGGTCGATGTAAACCTGTTGGTCAGAGGGGCAATAGAAAGGCCCAACGTCTGACGTCGCAACGCCGCAACCGGTCTGCGTTGGGTTGTTAAAGAAGACTGTCTTGGACTTGGTGTAACTGGGGTACGCGCCTTGCCAGTAGGTCTGGATGGAGTTCACGTAACCGACAATGCGACAGTCCTCTTTGGCATTGGCATCTGCGCCCGTCTTGCATTCCGAGAGCTCCCCTGCGGGTTGAGACACGCCGTCAATCTGTTGATTCTGCAACGTGTTCAGCTCGTTGAGCACATCGCCGTTTCCGGTAAGCGTCAACGCAAGCGTGATGATGATGCCGACGAGTCCGAGCGACCCTCCACCCAAGGCGACGCGGCCGCCTGGGATTCCACGGCGATCAGAAATTTGGGAGGAATCGAGCTGGCTGTCGTTGTTGAACTCCACGCGCAGAGACTAGGTCTAGCTGCCGTGCGCTAGCTACATCCGACTACGGCGCCACGGCTTCGTAGGAACGCCCAACCCGAACTTCGTCGTGGTAGATCGTGACCGTTCCAAGTGGTGTGTTTGAGGAACGGTATTGATTCATGAAAACGCGGTTCGGCGAACGTCCATTCCAGTTGACACCAGTGCGAAGCGTTTCGTAATAAATGCGTTTGGACCCGTTCTTCATGGTCTGTGGTTGCCCGTTGTACCAAATCTCAACGAAACCAACCGATGGGTTCGTTGAGAACTTGACGCGCATCACAATGTCAATCCAAGCGTTCGTCTGAATGTCAACGGGGGCCGTCCAAGCGTCATCCCAGCCGTATGCCTGGTCGCGCGCAAGAACCATTCGCTTTCCCTTGACATCGATTCCCATGGTGGGCGACCCTCCCCACGGTTCACCGTAAAGCTCAGCCACCTGAAACCAATCAGTGATCACCGGAAAGCCGTTTGGGAAGAGTGTGGAAAAGCCAACGTAGAACTCGTCGCCCTCGCGAAACAATGGATCGGACACCAGTTGCGCACGAGGGTTATCGGTCGGAACCTTTGGGCAATTCGACTTCGTGGACGAGTCTGACACGGTCAACTTGGCTGCGTATTTGCCCCCACGGACAGGATTGGTGACCACCTGTACGCCATCTGGGCAGGACTGGTTGTTCTGCCACTGACTAAGGCTGCCTGTCTCAAAGTCTGCCACCCAGGTGGGCAGCGGCCTTGACTTGGGCACAGGTGCACCGTCGTGCGAGGGGCGGAAACGACCGAGGAGCCACCGTCGGGCGTTGCAGCAGTTGGCAGAGTTCGCTTGGGGCCCGTGACCACAACCGAAGTATTTCCAGAGGGCGACACAGAACCACGGTCCGCCGAGCCCTGTGCCGTGCCGGCTGCCGAGTCGGCGCCTCTAGAAGTCGCTGTTGAATCGTTTGCGGTCGCACCGACTATTGAGTCTCGAGCTGTGGTTGCAGTGCTGCTCGAACCCACAGATCTGCTGCTCAGAGCGGATCGGCTTTTGTCCCGCTTCGAAGAATTGGCGGAACTTGCAGCTACGCCCGCTGACGTAATGGCAAGAACCAGAACAATCGAAGTGGCAGCTACCAGCATCTGGGGCGGCTCATGGAAAGTCTCGCGCGCATTACACCAGCCCTCCTTGGTTGAGGCGAGTCACTTGCATAGTGGCCTCTTGGCGATATATCGGCACTCCATGGTCCGAGGTTGAGCAGGACTTTCACAAGACCTCAAACAATCTCCACACACCTGTAAAGATGTGGGCGACATCCGAACTGGAGGATCCCGAGTGAGCCAAACAACAACCGCCCCCGCAAGGTCAAGACGTCCAGGCTGGCTGATACCCCTTGCCGTGATTGCAGCAATCCTCTTGCTGATTGCCATCCCAGTCATCGGGTCATACAACGGTCTTGTCACCAAGCGAAATGAAGTTCGCCAGCAGTTCGCGAACGTCGACGTTCAACTGCAGCGCCGCAACGACCTCATCCCCAACCTTGTCAACGCCGTAAAGGCTGCCCTCGGCCAAGAGCAACAAGTGTTCGGCGAGATTGCCGACGCTCGCACTCGCTATGCAGGCGCACAGGACAACAACGAAAAGATCGAAGCGTCAAATCAGATGAGCGGCGCGCTCAGCCGTTTGCTTGTGATTGTGGAGCAATACCCACAACTGCAAAGCAACCAGAACATCCGCGACCTGATGACACAGCTTGAAGGCACCGAGAACCGCATCAGCCAAGAGCGTCGCATCTACAACGAGAAGGCAACCGAGTACAACACCAAGATTGAGAAGTTCCCGACAAACATTGCAGCGGGCATCTTCAACTTTGACCCGGCCAAGCTTGTTGAGGCCACACCCGAGGCTCGCACCGTTCCGAACGCAGACCTTGGTGTAAACCCAGTTTCGCCAACGACATCTGCCGCAGCGGGAGCCGCAACAACTGCTGCACCTGCACCGTCGACGACTGCTGCACCAACAGCTACAACCGCAGCGCAGCCAACCACTAGCACCGTCGGCTGATTAGGTGACTGAACTGAACAACGCGAACGGCTCGACCGCTCCCATGCTTCAACAAGGCACGGGACGGTTGGCGTTCGCGTTGTTTGTCGTATTGGCAATCGTCGTGGGAGGCGCTGCCTCAGGCTCCCCCGCTGCTGCCGCAAAGAACGTTCCAAAGTTTTCGAACCATCTGGTTGACGACGCAAATGTCGTTCCTGATGACGTCGAACAACAGGTCAATAACGAGCTGGCGGACTATCAAACCCGCACGACAAACCAAGTGGCCGTCCTCACGGTCAAGACAACAGAGCCCCAAAGCATTGAGGACTACGCCGTTGACGTCGGCAATGAATGGGGAATTGGCAACAAGGACAAAGACAACGGCATTTTGATGGTTTTGGCCATGGATGACCGCAAGGGCCGCATCGAAGTCGGCTACGGGGTCCAAGGAGACCTAACCGACGTAAAGGCTCGCGACATTCTGGAAACCCAAGTCTTCCCTCGCCTCAAGCAAGGCAACCCAGGTGAAGCTGTCGTATCGGGCGAGCGCGCCATTCGCGCATCCCTTGGCGACACAAATGTTGAAGCACCCGTGCCGCTGCAGCGCACCGGCGGTGGCGACGAAAAGAACAATCGCTTCTGGTGGCTGCCGTGGGTCTTCATCCTTGCGCCAATCGTCCTTGGCGCGTTCGGCGCAGGACGCCGTCGACGCAACGGCTTTGGCAGTGGCGGATGGGCCTATTGGGGCGGCATGGGCGGCCTCGGTGGCGGTGGTTTTGGCGGCGGTGGTCTCGGAGGCGGCGGCTTCGGTGGAGGCGGCGGCGGTTCCTTTGGTGGAGGAGGTTCCAGTGGCAGCTGGTAAAGGTTCAATAATTTCCCGTGTCCTGGGCGGGGCGGGAAAGGTCTCCAAGTCTCAACAAGTTGACCCGTGGACCGCACAAGACCGCGAAACAATCGCGACTGCGGTCGACTCCGCCGAGAAACACTGCGGCATTCAAATGATGGTTTTCGTTGGACGCTCGGCCGACAACCCTCGCCAACAGGCAATTGACATGTTGACGGCGCGCAACTTCAAGTCGGTTCCAGGCGTGTTCTTTCTGGTCGACCCCGACAAGAAACAAGTTGAAGTCGTCACAAGCGAGACCGCCAAAGATCGGGTCAGTGACACCGACTGCGACAAGGTCATCGAAGCAATGGTCCCCAGCTTTCGCGGCAAGGAGTTCGCCAACGGCCTAGCCAAGGGCATTGCATTGACTGCTGAAATTGCGGGCCCCGGTGAAGAGTCGGGCGAAGAACTACCTGACATGTTGAACTAGTTCGACGCGTCTTTGAGAGGCGACATGGCCAACCTTGAAAAGGCAATCCTCGCGGGCGGCTGCTTTTGGGGCATGCAA
Organism: Acidimicrobiia bacterium; assembly: GCA_039812705.1. Taxonomy (GTDB): domain Bacteria; phylum Actinomycetota; class Acidimicrobiia; order Acidimicrobiales; family JBBSGY01; genus JBDIBA01. The sequence goes on along the minus strand of JBDIBA010000033.1, from coordinate 9,418 downwards.
GACCTCATTCGCAAGCGACAGGGGGTAACGGGAACAACCGTGGGCTACACGGGCGGCGACGTCATCAACGCCACCTACAAGCACCATGGCACGCACGCAGAAGCCATTGAAGTCACGTTTGAACCCGCTGTTGTTTCGTACCGACAGTTGCTGGAACTGTTCTTTCAGATTCACGACCCGACCACCTTGAACCGCCAAGGCAATGACGTCGGCACCAGTTATCGATCCGCGATCTTCTACACAAGCGACGAACAGCGCCAAGTCGCAGAGCAGACCATCGTCGACGTGAACGCCTCCGGCCGCTGGCCCGGTCCGGTTGTCACACGACTTGAGCCCGCCGGGCCTTTTTGGATTGCCGAGCCAGAGCACCAGGACTATCTGGAGCGCTACCCGCGGGGCTACACGTGCCACTTTTCCCGTCCAAATTGGGTGCTCCCCTAGTCTTTGCTGCCTAGTGTTTGGCCGTGATCACCACCCTGCCTCACTCGATCCTCACGCTTGCTTGCCCAGACTCGGTCGGCGTTGTTGCCGCGATCGCCGGCTTCGTTAGCGAACGCGGCTGTTCGATTGTGGAATCGGGCAATTTCTCCGACACGGATTCCGACACGTTCTTCATGCGCGTGGAAATGACTATGCCTGCCAACGGCGCCGACATTGAAGTGTTGCGCGGCGAATTCACGCCTATTGCCGAGCGTTTTCAGATGCGTTGGACCATGTCATCAAAGGCTGATCGCAAACGAATTGCACTTTTGGTCAGCAAGGACGAGCACTGTCTTTACGATCTGTTGAGCAGAACGCGCAGCGGTGAACTGGCAGGCGATGTTGTTTGCGTGATTTCCAACCACAACAACCTGCACGACATCGCGGGTTGGCACAACATTGATTTCCATCACATACCGATGACTGCCGAAAATCGAAGCGAGGCATTTGATTCCGTTGATCAGTTGCTGCAGCAGTACAACGTGGACGTTGTGGTCCTTGCGCGGTTCATGCAGATCTTCCCTGCCGAACTTTGCGAGAAGTACGCGGGGCGAATGATCAACATTCACCACAGCTTCCTACCGTCTTTCAAGGGATCGCGGCCATATCACCAGGCCCACGATCGTGGTGTGAAGTTGATCGGCGCCACTTGCCACTATGTGACCGATGATCTTGATGAGGGCCCAATCATTGAACAAGACGTCATTCGCATTGAGCACTCGGACAATGTTGCAAGCCTTCGCCGCTCCGGCAAGGACATCGAAAAAGCCGTACTTGCAAGAGGGCTCCGATGGCACCTCGAAGACCGTGTCTTTGTTAGCGGGCTTCGCACGGTTGTATTCCGCTAGCGCGCTTTCGCGTCTATAGGTCTACAAATACCCGCGCGGATCAAAGCCCACGGTTTGGGCGGTCGGAGCTATCTCGCGACCAGAGATGCGGTCAGGAACAATCTGCACCCAAGTCGTCTTGTCTTCTGAAGCCAACGGCGTGACACCCAATGCCTGCATTCTGCTTGCTTCTTCGGGGTCTGACATGTCGACGACACGACAAGCGCCAAGCACCATCACGCTCCAACCGGCACGACGAATCGAATCAACATCGTCAACCTCAAACGTGACGTTCGAGTAGCGCGCAGCATTGAACTTCTCGCCGACGTTGGTGCGGAACGTAACAAGGTTGCCGTCCAACACGTAGTTGACGGGAAAGATCATTGGATAGTTGTCAACCACAACTCCGAGGCGACCGAAAGTGGAGCCCTCTAGGCGCTCCAAGCACTCCGCCTGTTCAAGGCTTCGCAGTCCCCCGCTTACAGGCTCGTCATCGTCGTGATGTTTGGTCATGACTGTTGATCTTCATGCACAACAACAACCGGGCAGTGTGCGTGCTGCACCACTTGTTGACTGACCGAACCAAGGAGCAAACCGCTGAATCCGCCCTTGCCGCGTGAACCGACAACAACGAGGGCTGCATCTTCGGATCGATCAATCAAGGTGCGTGCCGCAAAATCATTGACGATCTCAGAGTTGACAGTGAGGCCCGGGAACTGTCCGGTGACGACATCGAGTTCAGCAGCCAACAAGCGCTGCTGTTCCTTCTCGACGTCTTCCATCGGAACCGCGGCGGTCGGCCCGCTCCAGTAATTCCAGGGCGAATCAAATGCGTGGATGACCAAAAGTTCGCACTTGCGCAGGTTTGCTTCGTTCGCAGCCCACTGAAGCGCTGCTCGCCCGTGTGAAGAACCGTCAATGCCCACTACTACGGATGAATTGCTCATCTCTGCCTCCAGTTTCGTGCGACCCCAACCTATCCATCACGGTCAAGGCGGGCAACGACAATGGTCCGCCTCACAGCGACTATTCAGGTGCCAATTGCAGGCCATCTGTCCGCATTTATGCCTACCGTTGCCGTGTGGGTTGCGCTCGGCAATTCACCGGCGAAAAGGGGTAAAAACGCGGTGACCAGCAGTCAAAACCTCAATGAACTCATTGAATACTGGAATGCCGCCAACTACTTGACCGTTGCGCAGATATATCTCCGCGACAACCCGCTGCTGCGTGAACCACTGACGGCGGAGCACATCAAGCCACGACTCCTTGGACACTGGGGAACGTCGCCGGGGTTAAACCTCGTTTACGTACACCTCAACAAGCTGATCACCGATACCGACACCAATGTTCTCTACGTTGCCGGACCGGGACACGGCGGACCCGCGATTGTTGCGAACACTTACCTGGAGGGCAGTTACTCCGACTGCTACCCCGAAGTCAGCGAGGACAGAGACGGTTTGGTTCGACTCATTCGCCGCTTTTCGACACCCGGTGGCATCCCAAGTCACGTCAGCGTTCCCACACCGGGTTCAATTCACGAGGGCGGCGAACTTGGGTATGCGCTCGCGCACGCCTTTGGCGCGGCCTTCGACAACCCAGACTTATTGGTTGCATGTGTTGTTGGTGACGGCGAAGCAGAAACTGGCCCTCTTGCTGCGTCATGGGAAAGCGTTGAGTTTCTAAACCCGGCGCGCGACGGCGCAGTGTTACCAATCCTTCACCTCAACGGGTACAAGATCTCTGGGCCAACCGTCATGGGACGGTGGTCAGATGAACGACTCGTCGAGTATTTCCGAGCACTTGGCTACTCGCCGCGAATCGTCAGCGGTCACGACGTTCGCCACGTGCACGAAACGTTCGCTGACGTTCTGCGCGATTGCTACGACGACATCCAAGCGATCCAAGAAGCCGCACGACAACAAGATCCAATCGAGGCAAGTCCCGAACTGAAGCCCTGGCCGCTGATCGTGTTGCGCACGCCGAAAGGCTGGACCGGACCTGACGTTGTTGACGACAAACAGGTGCAAGGCACGTTTCGCTCTCACCAGGTGCCACTGTCACAGGTTCGTGAAAACCCCGAGCATCTTCGCGAACTAGAACGCTGGCTGCGCAGTTACCAACCAAACCAACTCTTTGATGAGAACGGAACACTGGTCGAACGGTTGCGCGCACTTGCACCCAAGGGTCCGAAGAGGATGGGTTCTCTGCCTCAGTCCAACGGCGGCGCGGTTCGCGTTCCGCTCCGCTTGCCCGACCCCCACACGCACGCTGTTGATGTAAATAGGCCCGGCAGCAAGCGCCAGGAATCAACGCGACAACTTGGCGAGTTTCTTCGTGAGGTGTTCACCCACAACGCTTCGAGCGCGAACTTTCGCTTGTTTTGCCCGGATGAAACAAACTCCAATCGCTTGACTCCAGTCTTTGACGTTGAGAACCGCATGTCGATGTTGCCCGTGCTGGACACAGACGAACACGTCTCGCGCGATGGACGTGTGCTTGAAGTGTTGAGTGAACATCTTTGTGAAGGATGGCTGGAGGGCTACCTGCTGACAGGACGACATGGCTTGTTCGCAACATATGAAGCATTCGCCATGGTTTCTGCGTCAATGACCGTGCAACACGCAAAGTGGCTAGAAGAGTCGACCCGCGTACCGTGGCGCTCCCCTGTGTCGTCGCTGAACATCTTGTTGACGTCGACGTGTTGGCGAAACGACCACAACGGCTTTAGCCATCAGGGCCCCGGACTCATTGACGTCGTGACAACAATGCGCAGCAGCGTGTCGCGTGTCTACCTACCTCCCGATGCCAACTGTCTGCTGTCCGTTGCAAACCACTGCCTGCAGACAACCAACTACGTCAACTTGATCGTCATCGACAAGCAACCTCAACTGCAGTACTTGGATTTCGACGCGGCCGCAGAACACTGCAAGGCTGGCGCGGGCATTTGGGACTGGGCCTCAAGCGATGGAGGCGACAAACCAGATGTCGTACTTGCCTGCGCTGGCGATGTCATGACCATGGAAACGCTTGCAGCAGCCGAACTCTTACGTGAATGGCTTCCCCAACTCAAAGTGCGCTTTGTGAACGTTGTCGACCTGATGAAACTTTGCACGCCATCACAACACCCGCATGGACTGACCGATAACGCGTTCGCCGACCTCTTCACGAACGATGTCGATGTTGTTTTTGCGTTTCATGGCTATGCGCAAGCCATTCACCACGTAATTCACGGACGTGCGAACGCGGGGCGTTTTCACGTCCGAGGTTTTGTCGAACAAGGCACAACCACGACGCCGTTTGACATGGTGGTGCTCAACGAAGTCAGTCGTTACCACTTGGCCGCCGAGTCGGTTCGCCGCGCGCAGGGCGTTCCGCAGGGCTCCGACAAGTTGCTTGAGCATTGCGCTGCCATGATTGACAAACACGACTCTTACATCCGCGACCATTTCGAGGACATGCCAGAGGTTCGCGACTGGACATGGAGCGCCGTCCAATGAGCAGCTCGGTGCTTTGCATCAATGTCGGCTCTTCGTCCGTGAAGCTTGCAAGCTTTGAGACCCAGCCGGAACTGCACGAGATCGCGCGAGGTTCTTTCTCCACGAACGAACTGAGTGAAGCCGCGCTTGTGGGGTTTGCCAAGTCCCCAACTGTTGTCGTGCATCGCTTTGTGCACGGCGGACCAAATCATTTTGGACCTGCAGTCATCAACGAGACTTTGATTCGAGACCTCGAAGCCGTGGCTGGGCTTGCACCTCTTCACATGACCGCGGCACTTTCAACACTGAACCTTGCTCGTTCGGCGTTTCCCGACGCACGGCAAGTTGCCTGCTTCGATACGGCTTTTCATCACAACCTTCCCGAAGTTGCTGCGCGTTACGCGTTGCCGAGCAATGCCATTGGAACCGCGGTTCGCCGCTACGGATTCCACGGACTGTCGTGCGAACACGTTGTAACAACCCTTGACCCCAAACTCGCGAAGCGGTGCGTGATTGCCCATCTTGGAAGCGGCTGCAGTGTGACCGCGGTTAGAAATGGTCAGTCCGTCGACACTTCGATGGGTTTCACACCCATTGGCGGCGTCATCATGGCCACCCGTCCTGGCGACCTAGACCCCGGCTTGGTTCTTTACCTGCTGCGCCAGGGACACAGTCATGGCGAGATCGAAGAAATGCTCACGCGGGAAGCGGGCTTGCATGCGTTGGCCGGCGAGCACGCAATGGCATCAATCCTTGCTCGCGACGATGCCGACGCCCGCTTTGCAGTTGACTTTTTCTGTTATCGCATTGCGCATTACGTCGGTGCGTACGGGGTGATGCTTGGCGGCCTTGACTCTTTGGTGTTCACAGGCGGCATCGGCGAGAACTCGGCCGACATCCGCACGCGAATCGTGAGTGCTGTCAACGCACTACAACCGTTCGAGACCGTCGTCGTTGCGGCTAATGAGGAACTCGTTATGGCGCATCACGGGCTTCGTGTGGCGGTTTGAGTCAAGCGCGCTGGCGCACCGGCAAGCGTTCAACGTGGTCGACATAGACGGAGTTTGATTGCGCTAGAGCGAGAGTCCCTTCGCTTGGTCAGCCTTGTGAACCAAAACGTTCATGTGATTAGCCGTCAAAGTAAGCAAGTCATCGCGCCCCTCAGAGGTCATCGGCACATCACGCGTCACTGCGCCTACCCGGGTTGCGATGTCGTACGAGCTAATGCCTTCTCCGCGCTCGTTCACCATCGCGGGGATCAACATCCAAGTTTCAAACTCGACAAGTTCACGAGTCAGTCCTTGCGCAGCCAGGTCGGAAGGAGCGTCCGTTGACAACATAGACATCCGCTTGTTGTTCTCACGCATCCGGTCACTGATCGCAGAAGTAATCGGCGTCTTGCGTTGATCATCCTTGTTGACCACTTCCGCAGCTCGCCTCATAGGCAAACGCAAACCTTGGTCCGGGAATTGCTCTGAGTGGCGCGCATCAAACTCTTTTTGATACTGCATGAAGATCTGCGACGTTTGCCTGTACCATTCCCAGAACCTCGAAGAGCCCCTTCATTCCTAATGAAGTGACTCTGAACTTTCGCATCCAGGACCTCAAACTCGGCGCTCGCACGTTCTGGGGTGATGCCCTCAAGCTCGACCCGGATTGCGTTCACCTGACGTTGCACGTCACGAGATCTGGCAATCGAGCCAAGGACTGCAACGGTGATCGCACTGGTTGACCCGGCGGCAAGCTGCCGTTCTGCAAGCCTTCCAATAGTCTCGACACGCGACGCTAGCGACTCACGAACCCGAGCACTCTCGGTCATTGATTCCATCCCATCGAGAGCACAGACAGCAAGCAACTGGCCCAAAACAGGGTGCACGCGATGGACCACAGAGCCCAACTCATTGTCTGGTCGACCATTTTCAGAGTCTTGAGCTTCAGGACATCTCAACAGGTCGAGCTGCGCGAATTGACTACGACAACAAGAGTTCGTGAATGTCCGGACGATTCAGCAGTGTGGCCGACCACCAGAACTGACCGTCTTGACCTCTTGAGTCATACGCACTCGCAACGATGATTGCGTAAGCAGATCGATAGATCTTCAAAAGGTCACGCTCATAGCCAAGGTGTTGGTCAAGGAGCGCATCAAACTGATGCTGGCGGAGCTGCGCACGAGAACTCCACATGTCGAACACACCCGAAACGATGGAAGCGTCGAAACGCGGGTCTCCAGATGTCGAGAGGAATCCAAAGTCCAACACACCTACAACATTGAACGTTTCGTCAACCAACAAGTTGTCGCCGCCAAGGTCGCCGTGAATCAGACACGGTTTGAACGGTTCGACGCGCCTAACCCGCTCTTTGATAACGCTCAACTTGTCGTCAAACCGTTCAACCGATAGCCGTAACTGATCGCCGAATCGTGCGACACGCCGGTCCAAAAGGTCAACGAGCCCTTCAGCAAACGATATTTCGGGCAACCATGGAGAGTCATTTTCATCAAGAACAGACAACTCCCTTGCGCACCGGACATCAACGGACTGAAGAACCTCCATCACATGGATGAGCCGATCGATACCAATCAACTGACCTGAGCGAACGTCAGAGCCAAACGGCTTGCCAGGAAGCCGCCGTTCGATCGACAAGACAGCACCCTCCACTTCGATCACTTCCGAGATCAGCGGAGTCGCGAACGGAAGGTCTCGATCAGCCAGTTCCCGATAGAAGCGCTGCAAGAGAAGTACGTCTGCTTGCGAACGTTTTCTCCAGACCTTGCCAACATGGCTGTCGGAAAGTGAGTAGACAGCGGATTCCATGCCGTTGTTCAACGGCTCTGCATTCGGATACCCCAGTCGCGCAAATAGAACAGCATCTTTAGGGTCATAAGTCTGGCGGAGGTCAGCGGACTGGACACCGCCGATGAGATTTGAAACGGCACTAGACATGACCGTCCTTTCAACTGAACTTGGTAACTATGGAATCACGCGATGTTCAGTTGACGCCTGCCATGCATTTGAGGTTATCAGGCGAGTTTCAGGTTGATCCCTCGACAATTCAGCTCGCTGGACTGTCGCAAAGTGTCTCGACAATCTCATGCGTGCGAATCAGTTGCAAAGCACTGATTGAACAGTTCTGAGGCTCTTCAAGCGAGTCGATGACGTGGTCAATCATCGGAGAGAACCCACGTCTGCGCGCAATCGAATCCCAACTCCCGCTACCCGTCTGCGTAACTTCAGACGTCGCCGCCTGGGCATCGAATGTACGTAACGCCATTTGTTCCAAGTTCACGATCTCGGCGGAGGCACCATCGCCGCAAATGGAAAGTCGTTCAAAGTCGGCTCCAGTCTTGCGGTGCATGGCAAAACGAGCCACGCAAGTCTTAGAAACCAACGTTCCGCTTGAAAGCAACAAGTGCCCTTCGCGATCCTCGCGCTTCACACATTCGTTCAGCTCCACATCAGCCCCGCCAACCAACACCAGAGTGTCAGTAAGGTGAATCACATCGTCAGAGATGGCATCACGACTCATGAAACCGTCGGGTCCGGTGCGATATTTTTCCATTTGAACAAGGGACACCTCGCCCACGGCTTCAATCGCGTTTCTCACCAAAGGTGCAAACCGGCGATTGAAACCCACGGCCAGCAAGAGCCCCTTCTTGAGGGCAAGATCGACTAACGCCTTCGTTTTGTTGATGTCGTCGGTCAGCGGCTTGTCGACAAAGACGTGGATGCCTGCTTACAAGCAAGGCTCTACAATCCCGAAGTATGCCGAAGTTGATGCGTGGACGAATACGATATCGGGGCGCAGACTCAGCACTTCGTCAAGTGCCGTGAACTGCTGGTCAATTCTGTAGAGCCCGCCGTAATTCTCAACCGTCTCGCGACGGCGGCTACAGAGTGCAACGACCTCAACATCTTGCCGCTGAGTCAGCTCGGGCAGGTACACCTTGGCGGCAATGGAACCCAGCCCAATAATTGCGACTCGAACACGTCCAGTTTTGAGCACTTGATTGCCACCTTCATCGGGCGAAACGATGGTTTGGCAGTCCCAACGGGATTTGAACCCGTGTACCCACCTTGAGAGGGTGGTGTCCTAGGCCGCTAGACGATGGGACCGAGCGGTAAGCCGAGGAGCATCGTAACGGACGCAACCAACCCGCGCGTGCGGTCACGGGCGATTTGGCGCATCCCGACGGACCGCATCCCCTCCTCACTCCAACCAAAACTGTTACGGAAGTGTCGTGATTCTTCAGAAAATTGCGGAAATCACGACGTTTACGTAACAGTTTTCGCGAAAACAGGGCGCGGCCGGGTCGCGAAAAAGAGGTGGCCGGAGAGGTTGGGCGAAAAAAGCGCGAGGCGGGCAGCGGCAAGAGGGCACGCAGAAGTCCCGCAGAAGAGAAATGGTTCGGAGGAGAGGACTCGAACCCCTAATAACTGGACCAGAACCAGTTGTGTTGCCGATTACACCACCTCCGAAGGAGTGCGGCGCCGACTCTACAACCGATTGGCTGTCGGTTCACGTTGAGCCCTTCACGTTGAGCCCGATGAGCCCGACCTGCCCGACCATGACACCAGTCCCCACCACGGCCCGCGATAGCGTTGATGCACACCAAAAGAGGTGAGCGACCATGCCAGT
>JBDIBA010000032.1:0-21601 GCA_039812705.1 Acidimicrobiia bacterium | reverse complement strand
CTCGGCGGTGTCGGGTGAAAGGGTTGCCGACGAAATCTTCAAGTTGCCCGTCTTGCCGACCAACTCATTGCGATATCGCGTAAGGAGCTTGACCTTTTCGGAAGTGGTTTCAGCCTTGGCCAATTCGCTGGCGTGGGACTGCTTCACGAGGTCTGTGCTGATGAGAATCGGCAACGGCTCGCCGGGCTTCCACTGCATTGACTGCCCGTCGGCCAGGTTGGGCTCGACGATTGCTTGGCTTGTCCAGCGCAGCTGCGGCGAATAGAAAAAGCCGTCACTTGGGTCTGGCTGTGGGTTCAGAAAGTCCAATGAAGCGTTGCTGGATTCCGCGCTTGAACGCTCGAAGTAGATCGTCGACGGCTTGTCGGTCTTGGCAAGCGAGTCGATGTACTTGCGGGCCTTGTCTTCGCCGTATTCAGGTTTGTCCGGTACTCGCGCAATGCTTTCTTCGGTGGGCGCAACCGGCGAGGACACGCCGATGTTTGGATATTGAGGGTCAGCCTGCAAGGAAACTTTGGCGAGGTGAAGGTCTTTCAGCGCGCTCTGTGGAGTGGAGTTTGCGGCGCGCATGAAGCCGGACAACACACCACTGCAGACAACCAGAATGAAGGCCAAGATGGCCGCAGTAATCAACGTCAGCAGGGTGCGAACTTTGCGAGCCTTGAACTTTGTGAACGCAAGCGACAAAGAGTCTCGCAATTGCAAGAGCGCTCCACTCATGAGGCCACCTTTCCGTCTTGCATCTCAATGACCCGGTCGGCAAACGATGCAACCTTGGGATCGTGCGTTACAACAATCACAGCAGTCTGCAACTCGTTTCGCACTCGGTCGAAAAGGTCCATGATTGCTTGGGCATTTTGCGAATCGAGGTTGCCGGTTGGCTCGTCTGCCAATAGCAACTTGGGTCGATTGATGAGCGCCCGCGCAATGGCAGCACGCTGCATCTGGCCGCCCGACAGCTCGCGCGGCAAGTGTGTTGCACGGTCTGACAAGTCGACAGATGCAATCAGATCAGTTGCCCGCGCGTTGCGCTCGCTAAGCGTTGGCCGATGTTGATCCAGAAACATTGTTGGAACGCCGACATTCTTCGTCAGGTCCAAGAACGGCTGCAGATAGAAGAACTGAAAAACAAAACCGATGTGCTGACAACGAAACGCAGCCATCTTGTTGCGACTGAGCTTTGTCACGTTCACATCGTTGATGTGAACCGCTCCGGAATCTGGCCGGTCGAGACCGCTAATCAGGTTCAACACCGTGGACTTGCCAGAACCACTTGGCCCGGTCAGTGCAACCATTTCGCCTGCGCGCACCGTGAAGCTGACGTCCTTTGCCGCCTCAATTCGGTTTGACCCACTCTTGTAGGTCTTTGTCAGGTCTTGGGCCGAAAGCACAACCGGCATGTCGTCGCGTCGTCGCTCGTGCGCTTTGCGGAATGCGCGCTTTCGGTTCGCAAGATCTTGTTCGAGGCGCGAAAAGTCGTTGCCATAGGCAGCTATCAGCGCGTCCAGCTGGTCATCATGCACCCACCTTGTATACAAGAAAACCCCGCCCGAAGGCGGGGTTTTCTCTACCCAGGATCCGCGATTGGTTGATTAGTTCATCAACGCTTCATGTTGAGGAGCTCTTGGAGCATCTCGTCTGAAGTTGTGATGACTTTCGAGTTTGCTTGGAATCCGCGCTGACCAATGATCAGGTTGGTGAACTCTGCAGAAAGGTCGACGTTGGACATTTCCAGCGTTCCACCGGCAATGGTTCCGCGGCCAGCGGTTCCGGCCGTGCCGACCTGGGCGGTGCCGGAGTTTGGAGTCATGCGATAGTTGTTGCCGCTTGCCTTTTCCAAACCACTTGGGTTGTTGAAGTTTGCAATCGCAATCTGTGCAACAGCCTTGGTTGTTCCGTTGGAGAACACACCGCTAATGGTTCCGTCGGCGCCGATGCGGAATGATTGCAGGGTTCCGCTAGGCAAACCGTCTTGGCGCATTTCATCGATCGTGCTGATGCCGGCAAACTCCTTCAGCGCCTTGGGGTCACCGGGAGCGCCAAAGCTGACGGTCAGTGGTGTTGGCCAGTTCGCAGCAGGAAGCGGGCTCACTTGGTAGTTGGCAGGGGTTTGCGTAGCAAGGCGTCCGGTAGCTGGATCAAACACAAGCGTTGCACTACCAAGAGACGTGCCGGACTGGTCCAGCGTCTCGATCGTCCAAGTGTTTGCTGCTGTCTTTTCGAGGTTGAAGCTCAACTCGTTCGCGTTGCCCTGCGTGTCATAAACAACGCTGGTTGTGTGAGCCTGTGCGCCAATAGGTGCATCAGACGACAACATGTTTCCAAGAACGATGTTGTTTGTCTTGATTGGGTCGGTCAGCTGGCCAGGGGGCAGGCTGATGATGCCGGGTGCTGCAGTTGTGTCGGCCTGACCGGTTGCGGGGTCAACCATCCAGCCCTGAACAAGGCCACCGTTGACGTTGACGAAGTTTCCGTTGGAATCAAAGTCAAAGTTTCCGGCGCGGGTGTACATCTCTTGGCCGTTCTGGCGAACAATGAAGAAACCGTCGCCCTGAAGTGCAATGTCAGTTGCCTTACCTGTTGTCTGCAATGCACCTTGACTGAAGTTGGTTGTGATGGCGGCAACGCGCACACCAAGACCAACTTGTGCTGGGTTGCTACCACCTTGAACGTCAGTTCCTGAAGTAGCGCCCTGGAGCACCTGGCTCAGAAGGTCTTGAAAAGCAGTGGTGCTGGCCTTGAAACCAGTCGTGTTGACGTTGGCAATGTTGTTACCGGTGACGTCCATGAATGTCTGGTGCGAACGAAGACCGGATACGCCAGCGAAGAGTGAGCGAAGCATTCTTGATGGGTCCTTTGCGGGATTTGGGTAGTTGGAAGTCTGCAGCCGTGGCCGCGTTGTCTTGTGTTGAACAACTTCTTCAACGGTGCTGCTTTGCGCCTCAGCCGGACTGCAAGAGTCCTAACTGTCGTGAATCAAGGAGCGGAGTTCACTTCCTTGACTGCACTGAGGGCGACTTCCGTGTTGCCCAATTTCAGAACGGGACCATCCGTGCCGAGCTTGACGCCCGTAACCGTTCCGACGATGTCTGCACCACCAAACAGGCTGGTGGCTGTGACTTGCTTGCCGATCATGCTGGAACCCAGCAGTGATTGATCGGTCAGTTTTTGCGTTTCCTGAGCCTTTTGCATGGCTTGCAATGTCTCGACCATTGTCATTTGCGCGGTCTGCGCCATGAACTGGTTGGTGTCGACGGGGGAGTCAGGGCTCTGATACTTCAGCTGTGCGACTAGCAGTTTCAAGAACGCGTCTTTGTCCATGGACTTGCTGATCGCGTTCGACATTGCGCTGTTGTTTGCAGACTGTGTGGTGCCTGCGTATGCGTCTTGTGAAACTCCAGTTACTGGCATGTGTTTCCTTTTAGAACCTTGTTTTATTTATCGGCTGTTTGCTTGATTACCGTTAGAGGCAATTTGTGTGAATTAGCCCGTATTTGGGGCATTTCTGGGTTGAAAATGGGGGAGATGGCGGCCTAGAGCCTGACGTCAACCTCTCCTGGGGCGAGGTTCTCTACCGAGGTCGGAACCGCCATGTGAATCAGCGGTGCGGTGGCGTCGTCTGACGAGGAATCAGCTCGTTGATTGCGGCTGTCTGCGGCTTCTCCGTTCAAGTGGCGCTGGAACTGGTCACCGTTGGACACGTCCAAATCGCCTGCAGAAATGCCTGCGCCTTCGAGTGCTTCGCGCAAGTTGTTCATCTGGTCGCGCAACATGTCACGCGCGCCCTGGCTGTCCGCGTTGAGCGACATCGAAACCTGACCGCCGGTCAAGGAAACAACGACTTCCAGCGAACCGAGGTGCTCGGGGTGAAGTTTCAGGGTCACCGAGTAGTCGCCGTCGCCACGGTTGCGCAGCGGAGCAACAACGTTTACAACATTGCGAACGTTTTCATGCGCCTGAGCGGGGGTTGGAAGTGCGCGTGGTGTGTTGGTTGAAGCATCGCTCTGCTGTGTGGCGTTGCTGTGTTCGTTGCGTGCAACGTGGGAATGAAGTGCGTTGTCGAAGTTGGTGACTGGCTTGAGAGCGTCGCCAACAGGCTTGGGTGCTGTCTCGGTCTTGAGTGTGTCGTCGCCAGCGGTTGACGCAAGAGGAGCGGTAGTTGTTGCCAGTTCCGCTTCCGGTTCAACAGCAGCCACAAGGTCATCCGACATGGCCAATGGTGCAAGTTCGGTCGCGTCGGTGTTTGCTGCACCTGAGATTGGGGTCGTTGCTGCAATAGCGGCGCCGTTAGCAAGCGCACCCGTGGCCGGAGCGCCGGTGCCTTCCATTGAGTCAACCAACTGTTGTGCAAAGTCGCTCGATGCTTGGCTGACTGCGGTTGCGCCTTGAGCCGGTGTCGGCTGGTTTCCCAAAAGCGCGGTGTTGGCAGTCATTGGATTGTCGTGAAACGCAGGCTCTTCGGCTTGTGCATTGCCGTTTGCGGTTTCGCCTTCGTTGGTGACGTCTTTGGGGTCTGGCGTTTCAGCGTCGTCGGTTGACTTGGCCGACGTTTGGTTCTTTGTTTGCGGACGTGACGAAGCATCGTCTGCAACCTTGTTGTTCTTGGTCGGCTTGTTGTCGGCCTTGTCGGCAGGCTTGTCGCTGTCATCCTTGTTGCGCTCCACTGGCGCGTTGTCGCGTTGGCGCGCGGAGAACAATGCGTCGGCAAAGGACTGGCCTTGTTGTGGCGTGGACGAGTGGCGAAGCGGGTTGCGGCCGTTGCGTTGCGCCGTCGCATTGATGTTTGCGCCTTCGACAGGGCTCACAGTTTTAAGAAAGTCCGGTTTCATCGGTTGCCTTTCATCAGTCCATTGATCTTGGACACGTAGTTCTGCGTTTCGCGGTAGGGAGGTATGCCTCCGTACTTCTGAACAGCTCCGGGACCGGCGTTGTAGCCGGCAAGGGCCAAGTCGACTGAGCCGAACTTGGAAATCAGACCTGAAAGCATCTTTGCTGCGCCATCGACCGCTTGAGATGGGTCCATTGCATTGACGCCCAATCCGCGCGCGGTTGCAGGCATGATCTGCATGAGTCCCTGTGCACCGGCGCCGCTCTTGGCGCTCGGGTTGAAGTTGGACTCGGTCTTTGCAACTGCTGCAAGCAAGTTCGGCGAGATGTTGTACTTCGCGCCTGCCTGAACAAACAGTTGATCGAACTGGCTGTGCAAGTTGCCCGCAATTGCACCGCTGCGCGCAGAACTTGCGCTAGCGACTGAACCCAGCGAGCTGAGCGAAGACGCAAATGCTGAAGCAGCGCCAGCCTCCGGAGCAACGCGACGAATTGCTGTCGGCGTCTTGTAGATCTCTTGAATCTTGACGACATCGCCCTTCTTAGGCGCAACAATCATCTTGTTGTCGCCAACGTAAATGCCGATGTGATCAACGGGACTGCCGAATGCAACAAGGTCACCGGGCTTGGCCTGAGCGAGCGAGTCAACCTTGGTTCCTGCGCGCGCCTGGTCCGAGGCCACGCGAGGAAGCTCAATGCCAACCTTGCGAAAGGCTTGCTGAACAAGCCCGGAGCAGTCAAGGCCCTTGCCCGGTGTGTTGCCGCCCCAGACGTAGGGAGTGCCCATCCACTGCTTGGCAATGTCGACGGCTTGTTGGCCCTTGTTGCTGCCTCCGAGTGCTTGGAATGAACCCAGCGCTTGGGACGAACCAAGCACGCTCGATGCGGTGGAGCCTGACTGCTTCAGCGCAGAACCCAAGACGTTCGCAAAGGAGTCGCCCGTAGGCTTGTCCGTGAGTGCAGCAATTCGGTTTTCGATTTCTGCAACGCGACTCTGAACGTCGGTTACTGCGGCGACTGGCATTTACGCAGCTCCAGAAGAAAGCAGCTTGCGGGTGCTTGCCAGGTCGTCTAGCTCGTTTTGCTCATCGCGAAGCGCAAGCGCCTGGAACTCTTCGAATGCGGTTTCACGAAGCTTGCCAATGGCTTTGGTCTTCGCTGCGGCATCTGCGTAACCGACTTGTGCAACTTGGGCCGCGTTGCGCGCTTCATGCAACGCGGCTTCGGCTGCGATCAGACGCTGACCGGACAACTCTGCGCGGTTGCGAGCCGCCATCACGTCGCTAACGGTAACGATTGCGGACTTGGTGTTTTGCGTCGAGGTGGTCTCGTAGGCTGCCTTGCGCTCTTCAAGCTCGCGTCGTGCCGAATCAACGGCACTGTTCTTTGCAATCAACTCAGCCTTGGCGAGGTCTTCTTCAATCTTGCGAACGCGCAGGACCGATTCCAGGCGAAAAGAGAACTTTTTCATGTTATTGAGCACCAACTACCTGTGAAAGTGCCATCCAGCTGATTTCAGTAGGCGTCAAATCGTCCGTGCTTTGACGTAAGAAGATGTCGACAGCAGATTGCAGAGCAATCGCGCGGTCAACGGTTGGGTTTGATCCTTCGGCGTATGCGCCGATGTCGATGAGGTCTTTGGCGTCGCGGTATGCAGCCATCAAGCGGCGCAGCTCGCTTACTTGTGCGCGTTGTTCTGGAGTGGTGATTGCGTTTGTGACACGCGACACGGATTCCAAAACGTCGACACATGGGTAGTGGTTGGTTGTTGCAAGCTTGCGCGACAGAACAATGTGACCATCGAGAATTGAACGAGCAGCGTCACCAATGGGCTCGTTCATGTCGTCGCCTTCAACAAGAACTGTATAAAGCCCGGTGATGCTGCCGACATCGTTGGTTCCTGCACGCTCAAGCAGGCGGGGAAGCTTCGCGAAAACGCTGGGTGGGTAACCACGTGTTGCCGGTGGCTCGCCTGCTGAAAGGCCGACTTCGCGTTGCGCCATTGCAAAGCGAGTGAGGCTGTCCATCATCAACAACACGTCGTTACCGCGGTCGCGAAAGAACTCTGCAATGCGAGTTGCCGTAAATGCTGCGCGCAAACGCACAAGAGCCGGTTGGTCTGAAGTTGCAACAACAATCACCGAACGCTTGAGGCCTTCTGGACCGAGGTCGTTGCGAATGAACTCGCCAACTTCGCGACCACGCTCACCAATCAGTGCAATCACAGAAACCTCGGCTTCGGTGCCGCGCGTAATCATGGAAAGCAGCGTTGACTTACCAACACCTGAGCCCGCAAAGATGCCCATGCGTTGGCCGCGGCCGCAGGGAATCATGGTGTCGAGCACGCGAACGCCAAGGGGAAGTTGGCGGTTAATTGGGGTGCGGTGAAGCGGGTGGGGAGCGTCGGCGTCAACACTGACCGTTTCGCCGAAGATTGCCGGACCGCCGTCAATTGGGTTGCCCAGCCCGTCGACTACGCGGCCGAGAAGTTCAGGGCCAACAATCATTCCGATTGGCTCACCCGTTGTGGTTGCAAGGCAGTCCGCGCCGACACCTTCAAGACTTCCAAGAGGCATGCAGACAAGGGCATCTGGGCGAACGGCTACGACTTCGGCGGTCAAAGGGGCCTCGCCATCACGGCGGACTTCCACGGCGTCACCAATCGAGGCCGTCAGTCCGGCAACTTCGATGTTCAAGCCGACAACTCGCTTGACGTGCCCAAGACGCTGCGGTGCAGCGGCTTGAAAGCCCGGCGCGAAACGGCTCTTTAGTTCGGCTGGAAGGTTCTGTAGAACCGCAGTCAAGGCGTTGGGGCCTCCAAGGCGGTCATCCGTGAAGTCTGGTGGCGCATCCTGCGTCCACGTTTAGTGCTTACTTATTTGATCGGCACTATTCGTGAGAAATTGAGGCCCCATCCAGTGGTCATTAGGCCCAAATGTGCCTTAAATAAGGGCATATCTGCCCTAAATCACGGCCAGATTTGATCCGAGAGGGCTAGACGCGAAGGGCTCTGCGAACCGATTTCAGGGCAGAGCTGACCTGGGCATCGATCCTCAGGTCGCCAATCATCAAAACAGCCCCACCGGGCTCAATTTCGGGGTCGCCGACCACGGAAATCTGGCGGCCGGTGACCTCAATCGAGTCCATCGACAACGTGGTTACGTCATCGGGGTGGAGACGTGCGACGACATCGCCGCTTTCGGGAGCCAGCTTGAGTGCTCGCGCGATTGCTTCGGCGCCAGGGTCGGTGGCTGACGCAATTTCGCGCTGCAAGACGGACTCCGCAATGGCCAATGCGCCGGCGGCGATCACGTCTTCGACTTCATGCAAAGCAACTGTTTGTCTTTGGTCAAAGTCGTTGACGGCTTCGCCAAGTGCTGCGAGCAAGCGTTTGACGCGAACGTTGGCGTCTTCGAGTGCGGCTTCAACTTCGGCCTTGGCTGCCAAGATTCCGTCTTGATAGCCCTGCTGCATTGCATTTGCCCGCTCGATTTCGAGGCGCTCTGCTGCAGTGCTTGGCTTGACTTGTTTCTCGAACGTCTTGTCGAAGCTGTCTGACAAAAGGCTTGCCGATGCAGCAACGCTTGCTTGATCACCACGAAAGACCGATGCCTTGTTTCCCGAAACCGGTTGCTTTGCCTGACGCGCAGCAGCTTCGCGAACAAGTGCAAGACGTTGATCAGACAAACTCTTCGCCGCCTCGTGACAACACGATCTGACCGGACTCTTCCAGCTTGCGAATGACCTTTACGACGTTGCCTTGTGCCTCTTCGACCTGCTTCATGCGTGTTGGTGGCAGCAGTTCGATCTCTTCTTTCAAGGTGATGGCAGCGCGCTCACTCATGTTGGAAGTCACCTTGTCACGAACCTTGTCCGGAACACTCTTGAGGGCAATGGCGAGTTCTTTCGAGTCGATTTCGCGAAGAACCAGCTGCACCGAACGGTCTTCCAGCGACACGATGTCCTCAAAGACGAACATGCGATTACGCACTTCTTCAGCAAGCTGCGGGTTCGTGCGCGCGAGATTTTCGAGAATGACTTTTTCAGTTGTGCGATCTGAACGGTTGAGAATCTCGACGAGGGGCTGAATGCCACCGGCCGTCGAGCTTTCAGAAGGTTGCAACAACGTTGAAGACTTGCGCTCCAACACGGTTTCAACCTGACGGATGACTTCCGGGCTGGTGCGATCCATTTGCGCAATGCGACTTGCGACTTCGGCCTGCACTGTTTCGGCGAGGCCACTCATTACCAATGCGGCTTGGTCAGGCGTGATGTGCGCGAGCACAAGCGCAATTGTTTGAGGGTGTTCTTCCTGAAGGAACGTCAACACCTGGCGAGGGTCGGCTTGACGCAAGAACTCAAACGGCAGCTCCATTGTCTGCACGGTGAGGCGTTCGATGATGTCGCGCGCCTTGTCCTTGCCAAGAGTGTTTTCCAACATCTCTCGTGCAAAGTCCATGCCACCTTTTGCAAAGTAGGTGCGTGCAGATGCCAGGTCGCGAAGTTCGACGAGTGTCTTTTCCATTTGCTTCGGGTCAACATCGCCAAGACGAGCAACCTCTGCCATGAGGTCTTCAATCTCGCTCTCGCGCATGTTGGCGAGAACCTTCTGGGCCTTTTGCGGCCCAAGGTGGACCAAGATCATTGCGGCCTTCTGTGGGCCAGTGATTACGCGCGCCATCAATTCCTCCGGTCAGCAAGCCATCCACGGAGCAACTGAGCCACTTCATCAGGCTGACGTTCAATCAGATCGCCAATCTCGCGGTCCACCTTCGCGCGCTCCAAAGCTTCTGGAGTCTCTTCAAGCGGTGCAATTGCAAGGTCGGGTTCTGCAGTTGGAATTTCACCAAGCGGAGGCATTGCTGCGTCAAGTTCAGCCATCGAAAGCGGGATGGACTGGGTGTAGTTCTTGGCGCGGCGCTTGGTGGAGATGAACAGACCGCCAAGGACAACCAGGATGATGAGGATGGTCGCGCCAATCTTGATGAAGTCCATCATCTGCGCGGTCTTCTTTTCCTTGTCGGCAGCCTCTGCTGCTTTTTCGGCAGCTTCAGAAGCCGTTGCATCAAATGGCATGCGGCTGACCGTGACGGTGTCGCCGCGTGCCGGTTGAAGACCTGCAGCTTGAGTTACAAGGTTTTCAACCTGTGTGGTGTCAACGCCGGTTGCGTTCGAGTCGAGAACAACTGCAACCGTGATGCGCTTTGGCGTGCCAATTGCTGCTTCGGTTTCGGTTACCTGACGGTCGTTTGCAAAGTCGCGTGTTGCACTTGTGTTCGAGTAGCCGCCGTCGGTGCCAGCGCCTGCACCGTTGCCCTGTGGTGTTTGACACACGCCGTTAACCGGTGTTCCAACGCCAACACAGCCCGTTGCCGCGCTGCCGCCGGCGCCGTTTGCGCCATAGACCTCGGCAGTAGTGTTTTCGCTTTTGACCGCGGCTTGCTTGTTCGAGGGGTTGAATAGTTCGGTTGTGCTCTTTGACTTGTCCCAGTTGAGTTCGGCGCGAGTTTGCACGATTGCCTTGCCGTCACCGACAACTGGTGTCAGAAGGCTTGCAATCTTGGTGTTCAAGAGGCTTTCGGTAGCGGCGGTTTGTTGGTTCTGCGCTTCGTTGCCATCGCCACCGGTTGAACCATTCGCGCTCAACAGTCGCCCGGTTGCATCTGCAACGGTGACGTTGTCTGCCGTCAAACCCTGAACAGATGTTGCGGTCAGGTTGACGATTGACTGCACGGTCTGGCTCGAAAGAGTGCGGCCTTGCTGGTTGCTGATCAACACAGAAGCCGTTGGCTTAACGGTGTCTTGGCTGAACACGTCTTCTTTTGGAATAACCAAGTGGACCTGGGCGCTCTTTACACCTTCAATGGAGCCGATTGTCTTGGAAAGTTCGCCTTCCAACGCGCGCTGATAGTTGATCTGCTCGCGGAACTGTGACTGTGTAACGCTTGATCCGTTGTCCAGCAACTTGTAACCCTCGCTGTTGCCTGCGGTGAGGCCGGCGCCCGCCATGTCGAGACGAAGTTGGTAGACATCGCGTTCTGGAACAAGGATTGTGCGTCCGCCGTCGGTCAACTTGTAGGTGACGGACTTCTTGGACAGTTCTTGGGTCATTGCAGATGCGTCGTCGGTGGTGAGGCTTGAGAAAAGCGGCACCAGGTTTGGCGTTGCTGCCCACTGAGCAAACAGCGCGCCACCGCCGATCAGTCCGACGATTGCCAAGATGACAACTGCACGCTGGCCGGCAGAGAAGCCGCTTAGAAAGCCTTGGGCACGGTCACGCAGTGCAGCGGTGTCAATCGATGGCATCTATCAGACCGCCATGTTCATGATTTGGTTGAATGCGTCAACAGCCTTGTTGCGCACTGCAACGGTCAGCTGGGTGGCAAGTTCGGTTTGCGTGGCGGCAATCATGTAGTCGTGGACGTCGGTGAGTTCACCGGTTGCCATTTGTGCTGCCAACTTGTCGGAGTTGTCCGTGGTTTGCTGAAGGTTCTCAAGCGCGCCGTTAAGGCGTGCGCCGAAACCCTCGGCTTGGTCTGCCGACTGAGTACCTGCGTTTGGTTTTACCGCTGGGAAGTCAATCGGGCTAAAAGACCCAACGCCACCAATTCCTGCAATAGCCATCTAGTCGGTCCCTTACTTGCCCAAAGTGAGTGCTTGTTGATACGCGTTACGTGCGCGCTCAATTGCCTGAACGTTTGCTTGGTACGCACGCTGCGCAACAATGAGGTTTGTCATCTGTGAAGCCAGGTCGATGTTTGGCAGCTTTACGTTGCCTTCAGCGTCTGCAATGGGGTTTTCTGGCTGGTTGACAATGCGACCCTCGCCACTGCCGTAACGAACCTGGTTAACAACCACACCGCCACCAGTGCGGTTGACGTTTGCCGACTGCACTTGCACAAAACGCTCGCGAAACGCGTCTTCGTTTGTTGCCGATGTGGTGTTGATGTTTGCGATGTTGTCTGAAATTGCATCCATCCACTTGCGGTAGGCGTGCAATCCAGATCCGTTGATGCTGAGCTCGTTGAACAATGGCATTTCGTTATCCCATCGCCGTGCGGAGAGTGCGGAACTGGCTGTTCATCGCGGAGATCATTGCTTGGTAGCGAAGTTCGGTTTCGACTGCGCTAACCGTCTCGTTGTCGAGGTTGACGTTGTTTCCGTTGACGTTTGTTTCGTCAAGTGAAACCGTGCGACGTGTCTTGAGGTTGACTGCGCTGTCGGTTGAAATGGCGCGCTTCAGCGCTGATTCGAAGTCGACGCGCTTGGCGAGAAAACCAGGTGTCTCGATGTTCGACAGGTTGTTGGCGACAGCCTTCTGGCGGTCGGTCAACCCGTGAAGAGACGCATTGATTGTGGCCTGTATCTCGGTCCTCATGGTTCCCCTGTACTGAGGTGTTCAACGCCCATCCGTGGCGTGAGGTTCCGAGCAGTCCGTGCTCATTAAATACATCGGCAGCAAGGGCGAAAACCTGAAGAGCGACTGTATTCGGTCACGAAAAGTGGCCAAATGCCCTGATGGCCCTTGAGGAAGGCGGGGATTCTCGGTAGACAGGCGGGGAATCAAAGACTCGACTCCAAAGGGGACAACAATGGCGATCTTCGATCAATACGAGCCAAATCGGATGTGCTGGTTGGATCTCAACAGCACCAACACCGAGGCATCAAGGCAGTTCTACGGCCAGCTCTTCGGCTGGGTTCCAGAAGCCGATCCAGATCCGGCCATGGGCGGCTACCAGAACATGTTGCTCAACGGAAAGCGAGTTTGTGGTCTGGCGCCAACGATGTCGCCCGAGCAGCGCGACTCGTGGAACATGTACGTCTGCACCGATGACGCCGCGAAGTCGCTTGAAGTAGCCGAGCAAAACGGAGCCACCGTCATCGTTCCGGCTGCCGAGGTCTCAGAAAAGGGCACCTTTGGTGGCTTTGCGGACCCAGGGGGCTCGTTCGTCGGAGTCTGGCAACCCAAGTCGCACAAGGGTGCGCAGATTGGTAACGAAGCCGGTGCCTGGATGGCTTCGGAATTGAACTCGTCCAACGTTGGTCAAGTAACGGACTTTTACAAGCAAGTGTTCAACTGGGAAGTATCGCCGTGGGAAGGCACCGACGGTTATTACACAATCATGTTGAACGACTTTGTTGCAGGTGTCATGCGCGACCAGCCTGCTTCGTTGGGCAACACGTCGGCCACGTGGGTCAACTACTTCGTTTGTTCAGACCTTGATGCAACAACACACGACATTGAACGTCTTGGTGGACAACCGGTTGGCAACATCGAACAGATTCCAATTGCGCGCAAGGCGTTGTACAGAGACCCACAAGGTGCTTTGTTTGGAATGTTCGAAATGCGTGGCTAGACGTACTTGGTCGGGTTGACGGGCGTGCCGTTAACCCGCACCTCGAAGTGGAGGTGAGCACCGGTTGAATTGCCGGTGTTGCCAACCGCACCAATGATTTGGCCTGCAGTGACGGTCTGTCCGACCTTGACCGAGATCTTGCTTTGGTGTCCATAACAAGTCTTGATTACGGCGTCTTTGGCAATGCATGTGTAGTTGCCATAGCCACCTTCGCGTCCCGCAAAAACAACCTTGCCGCCTGTTGCAGCGTAAATTGGTGTTCCGGTGGGAGCCGCGTAGTCAATGCCTTCGTGACCCGTGTACCTCTTTGTGATCGGGTGAACGCGACCGCCAAATCCCGAAGTCAGACGAGGAGATGCCAGCGGGCTAACCCACTCGCGCGGAGGCGGAGGAGCGGGTGCTGGCGCGGGAGCAGGCGCAACCGCAGCGACGGGAACGACTGGCGGCGCGACTGGTACTGTAGTTGTTGTTGGCGCAACTTGTGCGGGGTCAACTGCAATTTGATTGCGACTTGCCGTTGCTTCTACACCGCGTTCTGCTTGAGCCGCGAACTCTGCGTGAGCGACTCCGCTTTGCGCGCCGTTGAACATCAATGCAGCGGTAACGACCGTTGTTGCAAGGAAAGCCGGAACGGCACGTTTGACACTTGGGGGGCATGTGTCGATTAGGTGGCGACTGCCGGCCATTGCTTCGTCGACACGAGCGCGAAGCGACTCTTCGGCTTGCGAGCTGAGCAGGCGGCTTGAGCGTGTTTGACGAGTTACAAACTCGGCAACAGCGTCTTGGAAATCTTGTGAGCTTCCAAGCAATGCGTCTGCGTCAAGTTCCGCAGGCAGGTAGCGGCGAATTGAATGACCTGAATAGGCCTGAGCATCGCGTGCGGAAGTGCTTGACTCGGCAAGCCAGAGAGCGAGCTGATCGAGGCCCCACGGGCTTTGGTGGATCAAGCTGGCCTGGCGAAGGCTTACCGGTTCCTGGCCGGGAGAGGCAAGGCGCTTAGGCAGTGCCGCCTTGGGTGCGGGCGAGGCCGGAGCTGCCTGCGGAGCTCTGGTCGAGGTGACTGCCGTTGGCTTGATTGGTGTCATGCGGGCCGTCGGA
The DNA here is from genome assembly GCA_039812705.1 of Acidimicrobiia bacterium. Taxonomy (GTDB): domain Bacteria; phylum Actinomycetota; class Acidimicrobiia; order Acidimicrobiales; family JBBSGY01; genus JBDIBA01. Next base: position 7,319 of record JBDIBA010000032.1, on the reverse strand, counting down.
GCCATTGGAATGGCAGGACTCTGAGGTGCAGCTGGGCGGGCCAGCGGAGCCACAGGGGCCATCTCAACGGCCATCTCAACGGCTGGGGGAGCCGTCGTGACCGAAGTCACGGCGAGGAATCTCGCGATCGGCGTTCTGGCGCTCAGTCGAGTGTCTCTGGGTGCCGCTGGGGCGGTGCCCGGCGAAACGGGCTCTGAAAAAGATGCGAGGTCGGCACCGGAGGGGGAACCGGCACCGACCTCGGCCAAGGCGATTGCACGACGAATTGCAGGTGAAGAGGTGTTTCCGGCTTGCGAGACAGCGCCTCGCAAATACTCGGGAACAATCACCTCTTCGCGTGCAAAAGCCATAACAACCAACCAAAAGCATCAACTGCTACGCATCATAATGCGTTGAGTACACAATAAGGGGAAATTGGACGGTTTTCCAAATGCCCGGAAAACCCCGGCAAACGGTTGGACTATCCCGGTTCTGAGGCGTGGGAACGTCAGGTTTTGGAGGCAGATTCCGCTTCGGAGTCAGTTATCGGGGCCTCATCGGCGCCGGGTCCCGGCGTCTCGTCGTAAACGGGGATCCCGAAGCTTTCTCGGCGTTGATAGGCCGCAAGGTTCAGCCCGATCACGCACATCCAAACGACCACAGATCCAAAGACGTGGAGGAGGACCAGGAATGCTGGAACCCCCAGGCTGTATTGCAGATAGCCGAGGCCGCCCTGGACAAAGAGGGCAATGAGGAGCCATTCGCCTCGCTTGACGATCTCGCGCGAAACCTTCTGCGCTTGCAGGCGCCACAGCACCAGGCCGACGGCCACCAGCAGTATCCAAACGGCAATGCCGTGAACCTTGGTGATGTCATGGGGCGAGAAGGCCAGCCGCTCGACGTTTTCGTCGCCGCCATGAGGGCCCGAGCCCGTGACCATTGTTCCAATGAAGATTGCAACGAATGCCAGCAACCCAAGGACCCGGAACGAAATCATCGTTCCGCGTTCGACAATCAACGCAGGCGCAGAGTCGGGTTGTCCGGCGCGGTGATACAAGACCTGCGCGGCCCACACAATGATCAGCGACAACAAGAAGTGCGCCATTACAAACGGCGGGCTCAGGTGAACCAGCACCGTGATGCCGCCGAGCACGGCTTGGGCCGCAACGCCCAGCACTAACGACAACGACAAGTACAAGAGGTCCTTGCGAAACGGTCGCCGCGCAATGGAGCCGAGAACTGCAATGGCTACGGCAACCGAACACACACCAGTAAAGACGCGGTTGACGAACTCAACCATCGGGTGAAACTCAAGTGGTGCAACAACCCTGTCATTTGCACACGTTGGCCAATCGGGACAACCCAAACCCGAGCCAGTAAGCCTGACTGCAGCGCCCGTGACGATGATTGTTGTCAACGTGAACAGGGCGCCGATTGTCAGGCGTCGATACGTGCGCGGCGAGATGGTGGGGATGTTCATTGCGGCTTGTCGCGGTGCGGATTGCGAAAGCGGCTAAGCGTTGGCGGTGGCGGTTTCTTCTTCGCGACGTGCAGAGAAGCGTTGCGAAGCTTTGCCAATGCGAGCGATGTGCTTAACCAGTTTCTCGCGCGCGATCTCGGCCTCGGGGTTCAAGCCCTCGACGGTCTCGATCTTGTAGTGGCGTATGACCACAGGCTGGAGGATCTGGTCGTGGTGGCTGACAAGGTCGTAAATGCCCGCCTTGGCAATTTCATATGCGTGGTGGCGGAAGTTTGGAATGCCAGTACCCGGCATCTCGAAGTCGCGCACCTGGTTGTAAAGCGCCACGACAGCGGTTGAAGGGTCGACTTCCAACATTGCAGAGAACAAGTCTCGGTAGAACAAGAAGTGGTGGTTCTCGTCGGTTGCAACGCGCGCCATGATGTCGTAGCCGGCCTTGTCTTCAACAAGCTTTCCGGTGTTGCGGTGCGAAATGCGCGTAGCAAGTTCTTGCAGAGAAACGTAAGCAACTGTGTCTGCAACGCTGGGCGGTTCGGGAACGATTGCCGTTGACATTTGCGTCATGCGTGCGCGTTCAAGTTCAAACGGGTCAACCGCTTGCGACACAACCAAGTAGTCGCGCATGACTTGCGAGTGACGGTCTTCTTCGGCGGTCCAACGGTGGTTCCATTCCAACCACGCTTCGTTTTCTCGACCAACAATGCGCGCAATGTGTGCGTGGTAGTAGGGCAGGTTGTCTTCGGTCAACAAGTTGACAAACAACGCCGAACGCACGGCTTCGGGAAGAGGGAACTCGTTTGGGTTCCACTCCTCGTCGACTTTCAGCTTTACGCCGCGTTCCCATGGGATGTAAACGTGCGGGAACCACTCTTTGCTTGCTTTGATGTGGCGTTCAAGTAGTTCCGCCGCTTTTCCGTTGAGTTCCTGGAGCAGCTGGGCGTCATTCATGTAGCCCACACTAACCACGCTTCAGTCGGTCAGTCTGAACCCGTTTGTGTTGGGCGCTCTTCTTCAATCCAAGCGTTGGTTCCACCTGCAACAGAGTGAGCGTCGATGCCGACTTGTCGAAGCGCTCCTGCTGCTGCCATTGAGCGGACTCCGGCTGCGCAAATGACGTAGACGGGGCGGTGCCTGTCCAGGTTTTCGTGTTGTTCCATGACAACTGCCAATGGGATCAACTGCGCTTGAGGCACATGGCCGTGCTCATATTCGTTCGGTTCGCGGACATCAATTAGCTGGGCGCCATTGGCTAGGGCGTCGGCAAGTTCGTCTCGAGAGACTTCTGGTGCGGGTGCGGTGTCCTTGTTCACTGTCTGTGGCTACTCCGAATCTGAGCTGCTACTGATCTTTTGCTGACTCTTCTTTGGAGTCTGCACCTTTGGGCTTGGGCAAGCTGGATAGCGCGCTGAGTGTCTTGTCTGCTGAAGATGCTGCGCTGCGGTTGGCCTTTTGCAGGGCTGCATAGACCTCTTCGCGGTGGACTTCAACGCTGCGTGGAGCGCGAATGCCGAGGCGGACTTGGTCTCCTCGAATCTCGAGGACCGTTACGACGACGTCGTGGCCAATCATGATGCTTTGGTTGGCGTTTCTGGTGAGTACCAGCACAGGTAGTTCCCCTTCCGTGGACTAAATAGCGGTGGCTTTCGCACTGCTTCGCGGAAACCGAATAAGGGGAGACACTAGCCACGCCGCGGGCCCTCATGGGCAACGCGGCGTGGATAAGAAGGGGTATTCGTTTGTTCGGGGCTAATTAGCTGTTTTGCTTCTCGCCCTGTTGAACGCTTTGTGGGTCAACGTCAGAGAACAAAGGCGTGCGAGTGTCGTAAGGAGCGTTCGCAAGGATTGCCTGAGCTGCCTGGTTGTTCTGAAGGTTGACGATGATTGGGCCGAGCAGGTTTGCGGTGATGCCCGCTACATCTTCACCAACCGTCAAGAGCACGAGCAACAAAGCGTCGCCCGAGTTCTCGAGGCCGATGCGGTTAGCCGTGGCGTCATCGATCTCTGGTTGGTAGTCCGAGAAGAACAGTTGCGGCGGAGCGACTACGAATTCGAGTTCGGGGTCTTCCATGCAGCGCATGATTGAGAAGGGCTGAACGGCAAGCTCGGTATTGACGAGCAAGAAGTTGCGAGCCTCGGGGAAACCAGGAAGACCTACTTCAAAGTGAAGTGGTGGGACTTCGGTTTCAAGTGCAGTTGTTACGGTTGACATGTAGACCTCAGCGGAGGAAGTCGACTAGCGACGGTTGAATGACTTTCGATGTTGCTGCAAGAGCAGCTTGGTAAGCGGTGTTTTGTACCGACAACGCAACGAATGTCGCCGGAAGGTCCGCGTCTTCTGTGTGAGAAAGATTGGACTTGAGGGTGATCAAGTCGTCTTGAGCTCGCAACTGCATAGTTTCAACCCGATGGTAGCGAGCACCTACCTCTGACAGGCGGTTTTGCATCGTTAGTCGTGCTGAATCGAGGCGGTCGAGGTCTCCTGCAACTCCACCAGACGCGTTGGTGAGAGCTGCGATGTCGGCATCGGTTCCGTTCTCTAAGTGCGTCGCAATGTCGTCGAGAACCTTGAACAGTGAAGAGTTGCCGGAGCCGAATACATCGGTTCCGACCACGTTCACTTGGACAGAGGCATCTGTTCCAACCGTGCGGTACACAGTGCCTGAATCGCCCAGATATGAACCATCTTGAGCAAAAGCGGCATTTGTGTCCGTATTACCCGCGAAAATTGGCCTGTTGTTGTACGAAGTGTTGGCCAAACCGATCAAACCATCCCGAACGGCGCGCACTTCCAAGGCAAGCGCCTTGCGGCCTTCGGGGTCTGTGGTGGCGTTTGCGCCCTGCAGAACGAGGTCTCGGACCTTGGAAATGGAGTCCAGCGAAGAGGTGAGGGTCTTGTCTGCTGTTCCAAGCCAGCCGAGGCCGTCGTCGGCATTGGTGGACCATTGCTGGTTGCGCGTGATCTCTGAACGCAGCTGGAGCGAGCGGGCAGCACCCGTTGGGTCGTCAGACGGCTTGCGAAGGATCTTGCCGGTCGACATCTGGTCTTGCAGCTGCTGTGAACGGGTCAACGAGTTCTGCAAATTCGCGAGGCTGTTGGCCGCGATCATTGATTGTGTTACTCGAAAACCCATTTTGGCCCTTTCGACCCGGTTACTGCGTTTGGTTGGTGCCTAACGACGGTGATGGTCGCTAAGCGTTTCTTGATCAGACGATGCTGAGAAGACTGTCCATCACTTGATTGAGTGTCGACAGATATTTGGCTGAGGCTGAGTAGGAATGTTGGAAACGCATGAGATTCGTCATTTCCTCGTCCAGGTTCACGCCCGAGACGGACTCTGCACTGTCGTTTGCGGCCTTGGTGATTGACGCCTGAATGTCTTGTTGGCGGCTTGCTCGTTGGCTTTCGATTCCAAGTCCGTTGATGAGCGCGCGGTACTTGGCGTCGGGTCCGTCAACAAGGGTTCCAAGCTTGGAGATCTTGTCTGCGTTGGAGATGTCGAGCGCACCTTGTGCAGCGTCTGCTGCTGCAATAAGGCGTGGGTTATCAACAACTGCTTGGCGGACGGCCATTGTTGCTGCGTTTGTGCCAGTGAAGAAGGCGCTACCGGGGTTGCCGTCAAGGTCTTTGCCCAACTGGTGTTGCGCGTTGACCGTGTCGATTACCGACTTCGCGGTTGTGTCCAAAAGCCCTTGGTATTTGGGGATTGTGACGTTCACGGAGTCCATCAATGAACCGGCTTTACCGCCCGTTACGTAGGCCTCGAAGCCCGTTGTGGGGTCGCCGTCTCCGTCTTGCCAGCGAAGGACTACGGGGTTAGTCGTTCCGTCCAGTTCGAGGGTCTTGGCGCGGTCAGCACGCACAAGCGTTGCACCACCAAGTGAGACGCTGATGGAGCCATTGTCGGCTTCTGAAACGCTGATGTTTGCAAGTGTTGAGAGCTTTGCAATCAGTTGGTCGCGAGTGTCCAACATGTTGTTGGAGTTACCGTCGCTGACGTCAACTTTCAGGAGCGTCTTGTTGATGTCGGCAAGGTTCTTTGCAATGGAGTTGATCTCGTCGATCGTTCCACGCAGCTCGCTGATTTCGTTGTCGCGCTGTGTACCGAGTGCTTTCGATGTCGAGTTGATCGAAGAAACCAGCGTTTGTGCGGTCTGCACAGCACTTGTGCGCACGGCGTTGTCGCGTGGCGAAGACGCAATTGCGTCCCAGGTCTTCCAAAAGTCGGTCAGTTGCTTTTGGATGCCTGTGTCAGACGGCTCGCCGAATGTTGTTTCCAACATGTCAAAGGTTGCAGCAGCGCGGTCTGCATAGCCGCCCTTGCTGTTTTCGCCGAGTGCGTTTGCTTCCAGGTATTGATCGCGCAGTCGGGCAATCTGTTCGATGCGCACACCAAGGCCGGTTGCGTTGACATCGCTGTGAAGCGACGACATCTTGGAGCCGATTGCTTCAAGGTCGACGCGTTGGCGTGAATAGCCGGGCGTGTTCACATTGGAAATGTTGTTTCCCGTTGTGTCCATTGCCTTTTGTGCGGCGTATAGACCGGTCAGCGCGACGCTGATTCCTTGCATCATCAGAGGGCCTCGTCAATCAGTTTTGCGCCTGCTGCGGATGGGGTGGCCTTGCGGCCTTCTGCGGAATACGAGTCGACGGGAGTGTCCATGGGGGAGCGGCCCGTATTGCCTCCGCCGGCCAACCATTCGAGTGCGTCGCGCGCGGCTTTGTGGCCGTTGGCGAGCAGTTCGCGGTTGGTTTGGGCGGTTGTGAAGATCTCTTGGGTGTCTGCGAGGAACGCCTTGCGGTGTTCGTCGAGGATCGAGTCCCATGGGGCGGGGGCGCTTTCGCTGAGTTCGCGAAGGCTTGCCGTGGCGCTGAGACCCATTTCGGTGGCGACGCCTTGCACGGCGATCGAGCGCACCAATTCGGTCTCTTTCAGTTCGTTGAGGACCATCTCTACTTCACGGGTTGCATCGGCCAAAAAGCGTGATTTACCCGAGGTCAGGATCAACTGTTCGGTCTCCAGCTTGAACAGCAGCAACTGCAAAAGTTGCCGTTCCTTCCACAAGATGTTCGAGACTTCACTTAAGCCCACGGGCAGACCCTTCAGAGTGGTTCCTTGGATACTTCGGCATTCCAGGGCATTAATTGAGGAAAGACCTGCGAAATCCTCGCGCTGCGTGGTTGTTTCTGCTCTTCTGAGTGGCTTGCGGCGGGCCTGGCGGGCTTGGCGGGCCTTGGCCTCAGTTTCGCGGGCCTTGGCCTCCCGACTGCGACTTTCGCATCAAGAACAACCCCAAAACTCCGAAATCTCATGCGAAAGTCGCATTTGGCAGACCCTCGGCCGCTGTTTTGGGTCTTCAGGCGGCGATTATGCGCGCCGGCGCTTCCTACTTGCGTTTGCCAAGAAGTCAGCCGAAACAGCCTGACGAGCGTTTAGGAACAACCGAAGTCATCCACTCGTTATCGAACTCGATCCATACAACCTTGCTGGGTTTGTCAGACAACTTGATTGCGCCGATCGTTTCGGGTTCGCGATGCTTTCGGTCAGCTTTGTTGAGCGCCCTCAAGACGCGGCCGTTTTGATGTTCGACTATGTACTCACTGCCGTCGTCAGCAATCGCGTCGGCAATGAGAAACGGCGAAACGGTCGGTGGTTGTTCCAGGACCTGCATGCAAAGGACTTCGAGCGAGTCAAGGATGACCCGAACGGGCTTGCCGTTTGCGTCGAAAATCGACAATTCGAATACGTCGTCGCCACTCCAAAACTCCACCTGGTGCGCGAGTTCTCCTATGGAATCAAGCTGTTCCGGCGGTTCGTCATGCCATTGGACCGTGAGCGGGAACGCAACGCGCGTGTCGATT
>JBDIBA010000031.1:0-21868 GCA_039812705.1 Acidimicrobiia bacterium | reverse complement strand
GGCGAAGCCAACACCCCTCGAAGCGAAGGCAAAGCCTGTGGCGGAGAGGGTGGGATTTGAACCCACGGTGAGTTTCCCCACACACGATTTCCAATCGTGCCGATTCGGCCGCTCTCGCACCCCTCCAACGGCCGCCGAGCGTAGCAAGGTCGCTCGGCCCTCGCGTCTCGCCGCTACTCAGTGAAGGTCGGCTGCCGCGATTGCATTCGTCACGGCGTCACCCATCCGTTCAAGGTCGTCCCAGGTGTGGGCCAACGATGGGAACAAGACCTCATACGGACTGGGAGGCAACGCAATGTTGCGCTGCAACATTGCGCGGAAGAACTTCGCGTACTGACCGTTTGCAGCACTCGCCTTTGCCTCGTCGTAGTTCGTGACGGAATCGACTCCGAAGAAGATCCCCAGAAGTGGACCGACGACGGGAATGTGAACTTGCACACCGGCATCGTCAAACGCTTTTTCCATGACCTTCTTCATGTCACGCGCGCGGCCGCTCAACATCTCGTACGCAGACTCGTCGAGGTGCTCGAGGACCGCCAGACCAGCCGCAGTTGCCACGGGGTTTCCCGAAAGTGTGCCGGCTTGGTACACGTCACCCAACGGCGCCAACAACGACATCACTTCACGTCGACCGGCAAAAGCACCCATCGGGAACCCGCCTCCGATGACTTTTCCAAAGCACCAAAGATCCGGCTTTACGCCCGAATAGGACGACATTCCGCCCTTGGCGACGCGAAACCCTGAGATCACTTCATCAAAGATCAGCAACGCACCGACACGGTCGCACTCCGCACGCAAACCGGCCAAGAAACCATCAACGGGTGCAACCAAGCCCATGTTTCCCGCGCATGGCTCAACAATTACCGCGGCAACCGAATCATCGAGTTGCGGAACCTCGTTGTACGGAACGACTTGCGTGTTTGCAACAGCATTCTGCGGCACACCGGCAGAGCCGACAAGGCCAAGTGTTGCAACCCCACTGCCACCTTCGACAAGCAATGCATCACTGTGACCGTGGTAACAACCCGCAAACTTGACCAACGTGTCGCGCCCGGTAAAACCACGAGCAACGCGAATGGCGCTCATTGTGGCTTCGGTGCCGCTGGAAACAAGGCGAACCATCTCGCATCCTGCAACGCGGTCGCAAATGGTTTCTGCCAAACGCACCTCGCGTTCGGTCGGCGCACCAAAACTGCTGCCGTTGTCAATTGCAGATTTCGCTGCAGCAACTACGTCCGGATGCGCGTGACCAAGAATCGAAGCACCCCACGACTGCACAAAGTCCAAATAGCGACGACCCTCGGAATCCCACACCCATGGGCCTTCGCCTCGCTCAACAAAGTAGGGTGAACCGCCCACTGAACGAAACGCACGAACCGGCGAATTAACCCCGCCAGGTATGACTTTTTGGGCCCTCTCGAACAGTTCGTCGTTGGAACTCATCTAACCGTTTATGCCTTCAGCAACTTCGCGAGCAAGGTAGGTGAGGATGATGTCTGCGCCCGCGCGCTTGATCGAGGTCAAGTGTTCAAGACCGACTGCAACGGGGTCAATCCACCCGCGCTCCCCTGCCGCTTTGATCATCGCGTACTCACCACTTACGTGATAGGCCGCAATTGGGACCTCGACTGCTTCGCGCGCTGCCGCAATGACATCTAGGTAAGCCATTGCAGGCTTGACCATCACCATGTCGGCGCCTTCGTTCACATCAAGTGCAATTTCCATCAACGATTCACGCTTGTTTGCAGGGTTCTGCTGGTACGCCTTGCGGTCTCCACCGCCCGCAATAGTTACATCGACCGCTTCACGGAATGGTCCGTACAAAGCCGACGCATACTTCGCCGAGTACGCAAGTACAGACACTTCGTCATAAGCCTCTTCATCAAGCGCGCCGCGAATGACCGCCACCTGGCCATCCATCATTCCCGATGGCGCAATGACGTCGGCGCCTGCAAATGCCTGGGCAACAGCAACCCGTCCATACAGCTCCAAAGTGGAATCGTTGTCGACTTCACCGTCGTCGGTAAGAACACCGCAGTGTCCGTGATCGGTGTACTCATCAAGACACAGGTCGGCCATGACAACCATCCGGTCGCCAACGCTTTGCTTGATGTCCCGCAATGCCAGCTGAACAATGCCGTCAGGGTCCCAGGCTTGTGAACCAGTTGCATCCTTGGTGGCCGGGATGCCAAAAAGGATGACACCGGGAACACCCAGCTCTGCCAGTTCATGAACTTCCTTAACCAGCGATTGCCGCGAATGTTGCATGACCCCCGGCAGTGACTTGATGGGGACCGGCGAATCAATGTCCTCACGGACAAACAGCGGTGCAATCAAGTCATCAACGCGCAAGTGCGTCTCGGAGACAAGACGGCGAAGGGCAGGCGTACGGCGGAGTCGGCGCATTCTGGTTTCTGGAAACATCGCAAGCCAGCTTAGGCACCCTCCGGCGAGCGATCGGCGCCCACCGACGCTGCCAAGGCAACGATTTCTGAGTCATCGGGCCGCGATGCAACTCGCACTTGGCCAAACCCAATCTCTTGGCAACGCCTGCCAGTGGTGAGACCGATGCAGATTGCGACCATCTCGCCAAGGGAAGGTCCGACGGATTCAACGAATGCATCGGCGGCAGATGGGCTTGCGAACACGGCGCTCTCACACATGCGAGCAGCTTCAACCTGTTCATTTGTCAGACGCTCGGCAACGGTCTCGTAAACAACGGCTTCATCAACTTGAAAACCAAGCTCCCTTAGCGCGCCGGCCACGTCGCTCGCCACCGTCTGCGCTCGCACATAGAGGACGCGGCCTCGTGCGTGGTCGGACAACGCAGAAACAAGCGAGGCTCCCGTTGGTGGGTCGGCAACAACAACCACATCAAAGCCCTTGTCTCGCGCCGCTTTTGCGGTTCGTTCGCCAACTGCCGCACAACGAACGTGTGTTGTTTCGCTCAATGATCGCGGAGCAAAGAACTCCACCGCATTCGCAGAAGTAAAGACGACTAGGTCGTAAGTGCCAACCACATCGAATGCGCGTTGCGCCGCAAGACATTGCTCTTCGCTGCTGACAACTCTCGTAGTAGGCAACCACAACGTCGCAACACCGGCGCTCTGCAGGGCGCTGCACAACTCTTCGCCTCGCACGCCAAAACGCGTGACCACAACGCGTGGAGAAGCAGCGCCCAACTTTCAGCTGTCTTCGGGAATAACCATTGACTGACCGGTCGGAATCTCTGCGCCCATACTTCCCAGCAGTTGCGCCCCGCCGTCTTTCTTGAGAATCTGCACTGCAAGATCGCGCCCAAGTGCAATGCCGTCACGTCCGGAGCCTTCGCGGCGCAAAACAACGCGACCATCTGGTGTTGCCAATAGACACGACAACACAACCTCGTCATCACGAACCACGCCGTATGCACCCACCGGCAGATCGCAACTGCCACCCAATTCGGCAAGAAAGGCCCTTTCGGCATCGACGACGCGCCGCGACTCGGCGTGCTCAATAGCCGACAAAGTCTCCCTGGCCTCGTCATCGTCATCACGACACTCAACGGCTAAAGCGCCCTGTCCAACTTGGGGAACCATCGTTGACGGATCAAGCACATGCACAGACAAACCATCGAGCTTGTTCAAACGCTGCAGAGCTGCATACGCCATGACGATTGCGTCAAAGCCTTCGGCCTTCTTGAGGCGCGTATCGATGTTGCCGCGCAAGTTGGCAAACGTGAGATCTGGTCTGAGCGACGCCAACTGCGCGCGCCGACGCACAGAACCCGTGCCGATAAACGCACCGGATTGAAGCTCTTCCAACGAGCTGCCAACCAAGCAATCGCGCGCGTCACCACGTTCAAGCACCGCACCAAAAGCCAAACCATCGGCCGTTGTTGAAGGAAGGTCTTTCGCCGAATGAACAGCGATGTCTGCACGACCATCGAGAAGTGCGTCTTGCACTTCTTTTACAAAAATCCCTTGGCCGGACATGGACTCAATTGGAATGTTTGCCTGCTGCGTCTTGTCGCCCACCGTCTTAATGACGACCTCTTCAAAATCCACGCCAAGTTGTTGCCCAACCAAGCGCGTTTGCAACAGCGCGAGTGCGCTGCCTCTTGTGGCAATCCGAAGAACTCTGCTCATGGCTCAAACAACAATCTAAATGCCTCATGCAACCGTTGGCCCTCAGCGGTGTCACCGCTTGCCTTTATTCGGCTGACAGGTTTGTGCATCAATTTCGCAACGACCGCACGCGACAACGCGTCCGCTGCGTCTTGATCAAACTCATTCGCGTTATCGGTCAATCCGCGTTTGCTTAAGAAACGCTGCACTTCTTGGGCACGCGTCTCTTCGGCCACTTCGTAAACACGGCGCAAAATCGGATCAAGCGATGACAGGTGCATTGCACGCGAATACTGCAGCACTTCGTTGTCAACAAGTTCTTCAACGGCTGCAATTTCATTCGCACGGTCATTGCGCGTTGCTTCCGTGAACGTTCGCAAGTGCTCGATATTCAACAAAGTCACACCAGCCAGATCACCGGCTGCGGGGTCAACGTCGCGCGGCAAACCCATGTCAACAACAACCAGAGGACGATCGCAACGGGCACTCATCAATTCGCGCAGCGTGGACGCACTCACCAAAAACGACTCGGCATCGGTTGACGTCAGCCAGAAATCGGCCTCGGAGATCTGTTGAGTCAGCTGCGTCCACTCAACAGCGGTGGCGCCGATCTTTTCCGCAAGGTCTTCACCGCGCTGCAACGTTCGGTTACAAACAACGACATCATGAGCCTGCTTGGCGCAAGTGACCGCAACGGCCATTGCCGCGCCCATTTCGCCGGCTCCCGTAATCAGGACCCTTTTCTTTCCAAGATCGCCAAGCATGGACTCGGCCATTGCCACGGCAGCCTGCCCAATGGAGGTCGTCCCTCGAGCTATCGAGGTTTCCCGACGGGCCCTGCGGCCCACCCGAGTGGCATGGGTGAATAACGGCCCGAGGACACCACGGCATGCGCCTTGAGACTTGGCCACCTCAAAAGCCCTCACCACTTGACCGAGAATCTCGTGCTCGCCAAGGACCGCGGATTCCAAGCCGGCGGCAACCCGCATGAGGTGAACAACGGCAGCACCGTCAGTGCGCTCGTTCGCCTCTTCAACCAAGAGGACCCGGTCCGCGCCCGAGACCTTGGCCAGCACGTCGTAAACGGACTCAAGGGCCGGGCGGGACCCCACAGCATCGACGTAAATCTCAGTTCGCATGCAGGTGGAAACCACGACGGCTTCGGTGATGTGGTCGGTCTCAGTCAGGTAGGTCAGCGCGTCTTCGACCGAGGTCGGACGCAGCGCAACCTTCTCAAGAATCTCCAAGCAAGAGGCGTTGTGGTCAAAGCCCACCGAAACGATCATCGGACAGACTTCGATGTTCCAGGGGCCATGAACACGCCAGCCACCCTATCCGCCCGAAAAATTTCTGGAAGCCTACGAGCTGGAAACTAAATCGGTTTTGACGCAATTTGTTACCCATAACCCGCTCAAGGACCGACTAAACATTCCCGATACTTAAAGCAAGTAAGTGACCCGCGAAAAGGCAAACCTCGGGAAACCGGGAGACGCAAAGTCACGGGCCCTAATGAAGTGACCCCCGTCATTTCAGGGCAGCCGGACTACCGATGGGGGATTTCGATCCTTCTTCCGTGGGCAATTCAGGAGGTATGAGGTTTTGTTCCCACGGAGACTGCTAATTGCTGTCGGCGTAGCCCTGGTCACCCTCTTTGCATTTGTTCCAACTCAACCCGCAACGGCAGGCACGGAGTTCAACGGCCTGATCAACGGGTTGCGAGCCTCGAAGGGTCTCGGCGCCCTCCAGTCAGACGCTCGCCTTGACGCCGTTGCCCAGGACTGGGCAAACCAGATGGCGGCTCGTGGTGCCATTTCCCACCGCTCCTCTCTTTCGGGTGCAATTGGTGGCGGTTGGGCAAAACTCGGCGAGAACGTCGGAACAGGCGGTTCTGCCGGCACCATCTTTGGCGCCCTTGTCGCCAGCCCCGGTCACTACCGCAACATGGTTGACTCAACCTTCACCCACGTCGGAACCGGCGTGGCCCGTGGAGCCAACGGCCGCCTCTACACGGCTCACAACTTCGGAGCCAAGGTCGGCGCCAGCGCACCGAAGGCCGCAGCAGGCCCACGAGCCGCAGCAGCTAAGCCAGCGCCTGCCCCACGCTCGACGGTTAGGCCTCGCGCTCAAGCCCCTGCAACCGCCGTTAGCGCTCCAGCGGCAGCTCAGGCAGCACCGCTTGCACCAGCTCCTCTTGCTGCCTCGCCGGTCGCCGTGGCAGGCGTTGCATCAACACCTAACGCCCCGGCGCAAGCTGCCACCACGCCAACTTCACCGGCCACCCCTGCGAACCTCGAGTTCGGGCTGGCCGAGGTGTCCCAGATCGCCGTCCAGGGCTAGAACGATCAGCTAGATCAGCTGGCGTCGAATCGAAATCTCGTCGCCGACTTCACAGTTCAATAGTTTGTCCGCACGCGCACCCGGCAAGGCCAGGCTCAGCAAGCCAAGACGGTTCTCGAAATGGATCAGCTGGGACGAACCATTCGGATCCACATCGCTTGTGATCTTGCGTTCACGGTTTTGGACCGACAGTGACTTTGCCCCCTCAACAAGGGAAGCATCGCAATCAAGCACCACATTGCCGAACTCGTCGATGAACAACACCGAGGTCTGGATCAGCGAAGCCTTCTCCGAACCAAACGTCATAACCCCGGGCGCAAGCTCATCGAGGTCGACCGGCTTGCCGATGTCATCAAGCGACCCGCTCGCGCACAGCGCACTTACGGCAGGAGCAAAAAGCCCAATGCCGTTGGTTCCCAGCCCCCTGCTGCTTCGGTCGTCGTTCAGGACGACTGCACGATCGGCACCGCCGGCCATTGCAACCACCGGCGCCAACAGGCCGTTATCCGGCCCCACTAGAACAGATTCGCCACTCCCGACTGAAACCGCGACCGCTCTACGCCCAGCGTCAATGTGAGCGTCAACGATTGCCAACACAACGCCCGGTCGAAGCGACGCAGCGACATCGCACAACACGTATGCAGCCGTGCGCACGTCAAATGGCTTGATTCCATGAGTGATGTCGGTGATTTCGACATCGACCGTCTCGCTCAGAATCTGCGAACGCACACACGCGGGCATGTGACTACCAAGTCCATAGTCACTGAGAAACGCAACGCGGCTATACCCCGCAACCGGCTTGGTGCTTTGCTCGTCAACCATTAGACAATTCACGACAACGCATCTGCGCGGCAGTAATTGCGTCGTTGAACATTGCATCGATACCGCGTTCGTTCAACACAGACAGCGCTGCTGCAGTGGTTCCATTTGGCGTAGTCACGGACTCGCGAAGTTCCGTTGGCGTTTTGTTTGACGATTTGAGCAACTCCGCCGCGCCAGAAATCGTCGCAATAGCAAGACGAGTCGCCACGTCACGTTCCAGACCCGCATTGACTGCACCGTCAATCATTGCCTCGCACATCTTGAACACATACGCCGGACCGCTTCCAGACAAGCCGGTAACCGCATCAATTTGCGCCTCGTCAACGCGTTCGACAATTCCCAGAACGGACAACAGCTTCTCTGCCATCGCAACTTGATCATCAGTGGCAAGCGAGTTGGCACACATGCCCGTTGCGCCCTCACCAACCGACGACGCAATGTTGGGCATTGCACGCACCACTGCAACGCCGTCAATTGCTTGTTCGATCTGTTCAATTGTCACCCCGGCGGCAACCGAAACGATGAACGCGGGCTGATGCAATGCAATAGCCGCAGCGGTTTTAGCAATGTCCGGCGGCTTGACGCACAGAACAACGATGTCTTGCGGAGACGGATGCTCAACAACACTTACGCCCGACAACGCCGCCAGGGCATCGCACTTGTCCTTGTTGCGGTCAACAACGCTTACTTCAATATCGCAATCTGCCAGTCGCCGAACAAGCGACGACCCCAAATGCCCGGCACCAATGACACAAACCATTGGTGCGATTAGATCAAAGTTGAACGACTAAGGCAGGTAACTCTGAGGATTTCGCGGCGCGCCACCAATTCGCACTTCAAAGTGCAAGTGAGCACCTGCGGCCGAAGGAGGAACGACGCGGCCAGTGTGTCCGATGTAGCCAATTTGCTGACCGGCCTGAACTGTGGCTCCAACACTGGTGGCAATGCGGCTCATGTGGGCGTAGTAGGTAACAACGCCGCCACCATTGTCGAGCTCAACCAGGTTGCCGTAGCCGCCGCTGTCCATGCTGGCCTTCTTTACGGTTCCGCCCTTGGCGGCATAAATAGGAGCGCCCTCAGGTGCGCCGATGTCAATGCCGGTGTGTTGACGACCCCAACGCTGGCCAAATGGCGAACGCACAGGACCCGATGCCGGCCACTTCATGCCGGCAGCCGAGATGCGACCGTCATCTGATGCCGGACCGCCGCGGTTTGCGCGACCAGCAGCCGAAGAACCAGATGCAACCGAGTTGTTGTCCTCGGCTGCAGCACTTTCTTGACGAGCTGCCACTGCACCTTCGATCTGACGCTTGCGGTTCAGCAATGCGTTCAAGGAGTCAAGCTTCTGCTGAGCAACTTCGCGGCGCTTGTTTGCAACCTCACGGCGCTCAACTGCTTCGGCAAGGCGAGCGTCGAGTTCCTTCTTGGCTGCCTTGTGGTTGGCGTAGGCCTGACGGTTGGCGCTGTTGATTTGTGCGAGCAAGACGCTTCGCTGCTCGGCGTCACGGATTTCTTCGGAAGCCAACACGACGTCAATTCCTACGCCCGCCGGAGAAACGTATTCACGCACTGCACTCTCGGCGGCCTTTCGCTGCAAGTCGTCAAGATTCGCGCGCACACCAACCAATTGAGATTCGCTGTTGGTGGCGGTCTGGTCTGCAACCGACATTGCCTGCGTGGCGGAATCGACTTCGGCCTGCTGGCGGCGAACATCGTTTTCGATGTCGCTCATGGAGCGGCTGAGATCTGCGTCACTGAACGTCAGAGGATCGTTTGACTTCTCTGCAACGGCGTTTGGCACTGCAAGTGCAAAAACCGAAGAAGCAACACAAGCTGCACATGCAATAAGAACACGTAACTGTCGCGACATCTTTGTTCAAAATCCGATCTGTAATCAGCCCCGAACCGGCAAACAGATGGGGGCCGTTTTCAACGGAAAAACCGCTGAGAAAAATGTGATTGGGTCAAGAAAACGCTCAACAAAAAACGAGCTCGGTGACTTTAACTCAGCATTCGCACTTCCCCGAACGAAACTGAGCAAGCCCCCGAGCTCGCAATGGCCGAGAAGTTATCCAGCAACAGTCGGTGAAAACAAAAAATAAGCAGGAAAAAGCCGAACTATTTGATCAGAGCAATTTCTGTATCGAATTAGCGTGGCACACGGTGCGGATTTGAACGAATCACGCACCCCTTACGGCCCCCGACCAGCCGGTTCCTAGATGTTGTCTTTCAGCAAATTGTCAACACTTGCTTCACCAGACTTATAGCGGCGGACAATTTCTTCCTGCAACGCATCAATGTTGTGATGAAGAGAGTGCCTATTTTGCGAAATGGATCGTTCCAGCTTCTCCATTTCATGGGCTGCGTCTTGCAGCTCGTGCTGGCTGAGTTCTTCCAATTCAGACAGTTGCTGAGGGCTGACTATTGAATTGAGAACCGACGACAAATGATCAAACGCGGCGTCTAATTCGGCGTGATTTCCACCAACTGAGGTCAGCCGACCCGGCCCTGCAGCACGGCCGCCGTGGTCCGCCAAAATCGCCGGCAGATCGGCAATGAGGTCACGATGAGTCGCAAGGTCTTCGGTTCCCGACCGACGCCCTATTTCGGACTGAACAATGTCCAGACGGCCTTGAACCATCCGGCGCTGTAGCGACAGAACCTCTTCGGCCGCCTGACACTTACCGCGACGCGCTCGGACCTCGCTAAGTGGCAGGGATTCCCTACCCTCGATGTATTCCGGTGCGATCAGTTCAACTAGCGCTGGATTGCCCATGGCTGGCAGATTAGGGCCAATCACGCCGCCAGGAAGGGTTCGTTTGTCACGCGGTGCTGATTAGGTTCTATGGGCGTGAAAGTGGAAGTGATTCGGAGCCCCCGCCGTCGCAAGACCGTCGAGCTGAGACCAACTCCAGATGGTGTCCGGATCTCCATCCCCGCCCGTGCCAGCCGGGCCGAGGAAGAACGCTACGTGAAAGAGCTTCTGGCGAAGTACCAACGCCAAACCCACCCCGGGCGCATTGACCTGAAGAAACGCGCCCACCAGTTGGCCGCCTCCCTCGGACTGCCCGAACCGCAGACCATCAAGTGGGTAGATAACCAGCGACACCGCTGGGGTTCATGCACGCCTTCTCTAGGGGCCATTCGCATCTCGTCCAATGTCCAGCCGTTTCCGGCTTGGGTGGTGGACTATGTCATCGTCCACGAGATGGCCCACCTCGTCCACCTTGGGCACACCGACGAGTTTTGGGATCTCGTGGCCAGATACCCCCTTGCCGAGCGAGCACGCGGGTATCTGATTGCCAAGGCTGGCCACCAGGACGAATCGGCCTTCGACATGGACAGCGACGTCGAAGACACGAATGAAGTCGCCGCTCTCGACGAGAGCGACCCCGGCCTCGCATCCGACAAGACCCCTATCGCCATTCAGCCGTCACTGTTGCCAGACGACATTTAGCGGCCTTGCGGCTCAAGCCCTGTCATCGTCATCGGGGTTGTCGTCGTCATTGTCGTCAGTATTGCCATCACGGTCTTGATCGAAGAGCTCTGCTCGCATCACGTCGAACGTGTAGTCGAAGTGATCGTCGTCCAGCTCCCCAAACTCCGCAGCCAAGCGACTTTGGATTGTGCAGAAAGTCTTCGGGTCCATCCGATCCACGTACAAGACGCCATGTAAGTGATCAACCTCGTGTTGGGCAATCCGCGCCGGCCAACCGGACCAATCAAGCAACACTTCTTCGCCGTTGTGGTCCAGAGCTTCAACCTTGACGCGTCGATAGCGAGGCGTTTCGGCCATCCAACCTGCAACACTCAGACAACCCTCATGGAACGAAGTCGCCTGCTTGCCAACGGGCTTGATCACCGGATTGACCAAAACCGTAAGCGGAACGGGTTTCTTTTCGTGTAGTTCACGAACGTCATCGGGCACCGCGTCTACAAACTCATTCCTGTGCTCAATGACGCAGAGTTGCAGTGGCAACCCAATCTGTGGAGCAGCAAGTCCAACGCCAGGCGCTTCGCGCATGGTTTCGACCATCTGTTCAATCAGGTCATTAAATTGATCGGAACCGATTACGTCGACGTCCACGCGGTGCGCACCTTGACGCAAGACGGGATGGCCCGCCTGCACAATCTCCAAGGTCACAACGACGCCGATCGATCAGAGGTCTGAACGCGGAATGCGGTTCTCGGACTCCATTTGTTGCTGCTCTTCGAGCGTGTAACGCGCAGTTGGCATGGCCTCAAGACGCGCGGGGTCAATTGGCTCGCCAGAAAGCTCGCTGATGCCGTAGTTGCCGTTGTCCAGCTTCTCAAGGGCAACGCGAACCTCTTCAAGTTCGTTTTCAATCTGCTCAATCGCGAACAACGTGGCCGAGCTCTGACTGACCTCACTGCCGCCGTCGCTGAAGCTTTCTTCGATTTCACCCTCTTCGGAGTCGAGATTGCTCGATTCACTCACGTCTTGGCGGAGTGCAACAAGTCGTTCTCTTTCACCAACGAGCGTCTGACGAATCTCTTCTTCATTCATGCCGAAGACCCTAGCCAGCCAACACGTTTGCGCGCGATGGTTGATCGCCGGAAGCTTGCGTGGAAATCGTCGAGCCATCCAGCGGAGCAGGCTGAACAACGTCTCCGTTGTGGCGGATTGTCATTGTCATTTCGTCGGTGAGGTGGCGCGGGTGCAAGCCGTACAGTTTTGCTGCACTGCCGCCTCGCAAGAACAGTTCCGCGGCTGGCGAACCACAAAGCGACGAACTGCCCATCGAATAGGCCAGCTGACCTTCAGATACCGCAAAGCTGTCGTGGGCAATTACCGCCGGGTGCTCGACAACTTGATGGCCCAGCATTCCGTTGTCCTTCTCGTACGGAACCTGCAACGAGACAGTTACTTCCTCGCCTGCTGGCAATGACAAACGACCGGCAGTCAGCTTGATATTGCCGAAACCGTCGACATAGGCAACCTGGTTTGACGGAAGGGGTGGAATTGCCGAGCTGTCAACACGCTCAAGGTGGTCGAGCGACACCACGCCGGTCAAGACATCGGCAATCATCGTCGGGAAATAGTCCCGCGACCTGAACTGAGAACCTTCTTTGGTGATTGGCAAGTCATAGATATCAATCGGGAATCCGACAAGCATCGACCAAGAAAACCCTGAAGCCGGGCCTGCAATAAAGACAGCCTTGTCACGCACCTTCGCGAAATAGAACTGCTCGCCACGGTTTGCCACGCGCACGCTCATGTCATCTTTACGTGGCGCAACGTTGTGGTACAGCAGCGTGCCTTCACAAACATCGTGCTGACCTCTGCCCAAAACACCATTGAGCGTTTGAGCCAAGACCATTGAATTGGAAAGCGTCATGAATGGTGGAACGTGCAGTTCCTTGCGCGGCACACCGACAAACGGTGCGTGGTGGTCAAGCTCGGCATCTACCTCGGCGAACGCCATGTCTCCGGGGTTTCCATAATCCGCAGATATGAAAATCTTCGTCAAGCGACCATTAATCAAGCCGGTGTGGCCTTCGTTCGTGTTCAACGGTGGGTCTCCATTCGCCGCCTAGGCCAACCCCACAAGGCTACCCCTGCGGCCGAGCCCGCGTTGAACGAGTCCCGTCAATGCTGGAAACAGGACTGGTAGGGGCGGTGGGGCTCGAACCCACGACACGCGGATTAAAAGTCCGCTGCTCTAGCCAACTGAGCTACGCCCCCAGGTGATTGAAACCCAGAGACTAGCGACCTGAAGAGGCCTGACCGACTTCCATAATCTTCAACGCATCGGTGGAGCCCGCAACACCTGGGTTGCCCGAAAGGATGGCCACCGTATCGCCCGTCTGAACAAGACCAGCTTCTTGGGCAATCTGCACGGCAGAACTAACCATTTCTTCGGCGTTGTCATAGTCCGGCTGAATCAGCGGAATAACACCCCACGTCAACACTTCGCGGTTCACGGTTTCCGCGGATGTACTCAGCGCAATCAGCTTGGCATCAGGGCGAAGCGTTGCCATGGCTTGAACGGTCGATCCACTTTGCGTGCAACAAATGATTGCGCTTGCATTCGCGTCGTTAGCCGCTGTCAACGCCGCGTGCGTAAGCGCGGCAGTGACGACAGGAATGCGACGTTCGGTGCGCAGACTGCGTGAGAAGCGTTCGTAGTCGGCCTCGATCTCTGCACGCTCGGCGATTCGCGCCATGGTTTCGACAACCAACGGAGGGTTGTGGCCCACTGCGGACTCGCCCGACAACATGATTGCGTCGGTGCCATCACAAACAGCGTTAGCAACGTCAGAAGCTTCTGCGCGCGTGGGGCTCATGGCGGTAATCATGCTTTCGAGCATCTGAGTTGCCGTGATCACCGGCGTTGCATGTGCAATACACGTACGAATAATGCGCTTTTGGTAAACGGGAACGTCTTCAAGCGGGCACTCGGTTCCCAAGTCACCGCGCGCAACCATCACGGCATCGGACTCAATGACAATGTCTTCAAGATTGAGAAGCGCAGCGGGTGTTTCAATCTTCGAGATGATTCGAGGTGGCGTGTCGCCAAGCAACTTGCGAACAAAGCGGATCTCGTCGCCGTTGCGCACAAAAGACACGGCTACAAAATCAACCTTGCCCGGCAATGCAACCGAATCAATCAGCATGCGGTCTTCGTCGGTCGGCACACCAATGGTGACCCGGTCCGCCGGAAGATGAAGACCCGGACGACCGCGCAACGTGCCGCCACTTTGGACCTTGACGTTGACGACATCGCCTTCAATGGACTCGACGCGAAGGTCAACACCGCCGTCACCAAGTGTGATGTCGTCACCGACGCGAAGGTCGGTAGAACAGGTGGGGTAATCGGTGTAAATGCGTTGTGCCGTGCTTGGTTCTGAACCGCTCTTCAGTTCAATGACTTCGTTGTCACGGAACTCAACGCCATCGTCACCAAGTGAAGTCAGGCGAATCTTGGGCCCAGGAAGATCCGCAAGAACAGCAATGACCGTGCCTTTGTCGGCGGCAACCTTGCGCACGCGAGCAATGCCTTCAAGGTGACCCTCAACCGTCCCGTGAGACAGGTTGAATCGGAACATCGATACGCCCGCATCGATTAGCGCCCCAATCTGGTCTTCAGTGCGAGATGCAGGGCCAACAGTGGCAACGATTTTCGTGCGCCGAGACATTCCGTCAAACTAACGCCACGTGCATTGGTCTGCTGGCCGTTAGCAGGGGTGTTTTGAGAGAAATGCCTATGAAGGCGGGGCAAGCGCCGTGTAATCCGTGCGCAGGAGAGGATCTCTCGTAAGGCTTCCATCGCTACGAGGCACGTCAGCCACCTGGGAGTTCACCATCACCTGAACGCCACGGATGCCCGCCACCGAGGTCGCTGTGTAAACGATTTGAGCCAGAGCCCGAACCTGGTCCTGAGGCGGCAGCTTGAGCAATGCGTCACTTATGTCAACCTGGGCCACGTCGCCCTGAGCCTGGGCGCCCAACACAGCGGTCTGCTGATCGATTGCGCTTCGCAGACCCGAGGCCGTCTCTGCCGGGGTCGGACCTTGCAACAAGGAACCCACCACAGAGCCCACGGTTTGCTGTTCAGCAAGCTGACGCTGCACGGCAACAAGCCTGTTGTCCGGACCCAACAAGAAAATGCTTGCAATGGCGGCAACCGGCCCGGGTGTCGGCGGCATTGTTGTCGACGGCGCCAGCAGGTCGTATTGAACATCGTCAGGGTTGATGTTGCGAGGTTCCCTGTCGTCTGGAATGCCACAACCCGCCAGCAACAAAGCAGAAACGGCGACAGCGACCAATCGCACTGTGGGCTTGAGTGAATTAATTCTCATCACAAATCCACCTTTGGGAGCTGCACAACGAAACGGGCACCACCGCCAGGACGGTCTTCAACCCATACAGAACCGTGGTGCAGCGCGACGTGTTCGGATACCAGTGACAAGCCAAGTCCTGTTCCTTCACCGCTGGCCCTCGCACGTGCTTCGGATCCTCTGGCGAAGCGTTCAAAGATGCGTTCGCGTTCGTCCGGAGGGACGCCGGGGCCGCGGTCCTCAACAACAATTTGAATGTCTTGACCAACATCGCAAAGCGTTATGTCCGTAACGCCACCGGCATAGCGGTCTGCGTTTTCGATCAAGTTTCCAATCACGCGTTCCATGCGTCGCTTGTCAACGGCAAGAATCGCGTTACGAGTGTTCTCATCGCCGTGAATCGCAATGTCTCGCTCGTACGCTTCGACAACTCGCTCAACAAACTCCCCGGCAAGCACTTCATCGAGTGCAATGTCTTGTTGGTCCGCATCGGCGCGCGAAATCTCCAACAAATCTTGAACCATTCGCTGGAACCGAGTCACTTCATCGGCAAGCAAATCAAGGGCCGTACGTGAACGCACTGGCAATTCATCACGCCGCGCCTGCAACACCGAGATTCCAGAAGCCAGCGTCATTAACGGAGAACGAAGTTCGTGGCTGACGTCTGATGCAAAGCGTGCGTCTCGCGCAATTCTGCCCTGCATATCATCAACCATTCGGTTGAACGACAACACAAGACGGTCCATGTCGGCGTCACCATCAAGGGTAAGTCGCGCGCTCCTGTTACCAGCCACGATTGCCTCGGCTGCAGTTGCGGCTTCGCCCAATGGACGCAACACGGTTCGCGACGACCATCTACCAACGAGGGCGCCGATGATCGCTGTCGCCAACGAAACAATCAACAACGTTGTTTGCAGCGCAGCCAGTGATCGCTGAACCTCGTCTAGCGCGGTGATGTCGAAGTAAGTCGCGCCAACACTTGGAATCGGAATGCCGATCGCAACGTAAGAGGTATTGCCAATTGAAAAACGCATTCGCGCGGGCGTGCCGTTTAGGGCGCGTTCCTTCAGCTGCGCAGGAATGACGTTCTGATCAAAGTTCAAAGGGTCAGATGAGTAAAACTGACCCTTCACCTGGATAACCGTTTCGGTGCCCGTTGGATTCTGCAAACGACGCAGTTGGGTCGGAATATCAACCTCAACGCCGCCGCTTGAATCCAACGATCTCAAACCGGGACGCAGGATCGTTGCGTTGATGTAGGCCTGTCGCTCTGCAAGCGTTTCGCGTTGGTCAATCAGCGTCCGACTGATGACGGCATACGTCGCCGACGACAACACCAAACTGAGCAGCGTTGCACCCAACACAAAGAAAAGTACGACTCGGTTACGAAGCCCGAGAACCTGTCGTTGAGCAAGGCGCTTGAAGGATCGTGAATTGAACTTCGACGATCGTGGACTCATGGGGCGAGCTTGTAACCCAAACCTCGAACGGTCTGAACGTGTCTTGGGTTTGCCGCGTCGAACTCGACCTTGGTCCTCAGACGGCGCACGTGAACGTCAACAAGGCGGCCATCGCCGAAGTATCCGTATCCCCAAACCTTTTCAAGCAAAGATTCCCGTGAAAACACTCGACCGGGACTGCCTGCCAGCTCGCACAACAAACGGAACTCTGTGCGAGTGAGGTGAAGCTCTTCTCCCCTGCGCTTAACCGTGCCCTCATCGGGAATGATTTCGAGGTCGCCAAACTCGAGAACCGCAGAGCTTTGTCCTGGAGTTCGGGCGCGTCGCAACAATGCACGAATGCGCGCAGCCAACTCTTTTGCAACTACAGGCTTTGCGACATAGTCATCGGCGCCGGCTTCGAGCCCGGCAACAACATCGTGCGTGTCTGAACGTGCCGTCACCATGATGACCGGAACGTCGCTGACACGGCGCAGCATGCGACACGTATCAAAGCCGCTCATTCCAGGCAACATCACGTCAATCAACGCAATGTCAGCGGCGTGCTGATTGAAAACAGTGATTCCCTCTTCGCCGCTTCCGGCTTCATCAATGACATAGCCCTCATCCTCGAGAGCCAGGCGGAGCACGGTTCGAATGCGCTCGTCGTCATCGATAAGGAGAATGCGTTGCGTCACGCCGGTAAGCATTGCACGCAGGCGCGCCCAACGGGTGACTAAAAGCCCAGCCAAAGACAGGCCGTTCAAGGCGACGGGTTTAGATGCGGCTTTGGTGGGTAGCAAGCTGCAGACTATTTGGAGGCGCGGGATGGACATGGAAAGCAGCCAACAGGAGCTCTTGGGTTACATAAACCTCACTGGACGAGCACCAACGACCATCGACCTAAATAGCGATCATTTGCGCTCGGAAGCATCTGCAGAACCGCGTGAAGCCAACAGCAGTCGGGGCTTTCGAGAGTCCCGCATCAGCATCACCGTGGAAGCCGACTCTTTGTCTGTCCGAATCGCCCGTCACTTCGTGCGAGAGGCAATGACGGCTTGGGGTCTGCAACGGGAATCCGAAGACGCATGCTTGGCAGTCTCGGAACTCGTTACCAACTCCATGAAACACGCCAACAGCCGCGCGATCATCACCCTCATCAGGCGCCAAGGCGGGGCTCACGTCCGAGTAAGGGACGAAGACCGCAGCTTTCCGCGCGTTCGGACTCCTGACGACGAGGCAACTTGCGGCCGAGGCATGCACCTTGTCGACGCGCTCAGCGACGAGTGGGGTGTTGACCCCGTGCCCTCAGGTGGCGAACCTCAGGACTTTCGCGACGGCAAGGTTGTCTGGCTCGATATTCGCTCACAGCGCGGCCAACAAGCCGGTTAGCCGCAATTAGACCAAGGCGCGGCCCCCACAGCAGAGCTGAAGTGAGCCTTAGCCCGGAAAGGCCTTGCTGGCGTCGAATAACAGGATCGTGGCCGTTCCGTATGCGAACAAGGCGCCGATCAAGGCGTAAACAACGGCTTTCGTGGCCAGACGCTTCCCAGGACTGCGGATGTAGTCATCCATGATGAAGCGCAAGCCATTGGAGCCGTGCAGCAGACCAAGAGCGAGCAACAGCCAGTCGTAAACGCGCCAAAGCGGGTTGTCCCAGCGGTTGGTTACGAACTCTGCGTCAGTTTCCGTGACGTCATAAATGATGTGCGTGATTGCAAAGTGCGTCAATGCCAGAAATAGCAGCACCAAACCACTGATGCGCATGAAGTACCACGACCAGACTTCGGTGTTAACGCGAGCACGACGCTGCAGCCTTGGCTGATCTGTTACCGAAGTCTTGGGTGCGCGAGGTTCCAGCTGAGCAGGCATCAGTGAACCCCCACAAAGAATGGTGCGACGATGATCCATCCGCCCACGACAGTTGCAACCAGCGTCAAGAAGTAAACGCCCCACTGCAAATGCTTTTCATGCGCGATGACACTTGGGAAGAAATCGAAAAGAACAATGCGCAGACCGTTCAGGGCGTGAAAAACAAGAGCACCCAGCAGGCCGACTTCGAAGATGCGCATGAAAATGTTGCCGTATAAGTCGTGGACCTCGTTGTAGAGCTCCGCGCTTTGGTTGACGAGCGACACATCGATGATGTGCAACAACAAGAACATGAGGACCAAAAAGCCCGTGATCCTGTGCAACATGAAGGTCCATTGACCGGCCTTGCCGTTGTACAACCGTGAGCTCATGATTTGTGGTTCTCCAACAAGTTTCCGTGGCTTGACGACGTGGAGTCGCCTTCTGACTTGTTC
The DNA here is from genome assembly GCA_039812705.1 of Acidimicrobiia bacterium. Taxonomy (GTDB): domain Bacteria; phylum Actinomycetota; class Acidimicrobiia; order Acidimicrobiales; family JBBSGY01; genus JBDIBA01. The sequence goes on along the minus strand of JBDIBA010000031.1, from coordinate 3,055 downwards.
ACGTAATTGACAGGGCCTTTGGAGTTTCGGGTCACCGTGGCAAACACGTAGACCGCAAAACCAAAGATGATGAGGCTGACAACCCCGAGGGCAATCGAAAACAAGATCTGTGCGTTGGACACGGGCTCAGCGTACCCAGGAACTCAGCCAGCGCGTGTTCACTTTTTACTGGACGTCGCTTTCGCAGCAAACCTGCAATCAAGGGCCGCTTTTAGCGCATCAAGGTTGAGCTTCATTACGCGGTCGAAATCCGCGCCGCTCTTGCGAGCGTCCGGGTTGAGGTCAGCCAAACCATCCAGCACGGCAACGCGTACATCGTCGTCATCGAGGATCTGTGCGGCTCGGCGCGAGGTCGGCAGCCGATCGGTGAACACCGTGGTTGCATCAACGCCGCGCTTGCGAAGCTCTTCAAGTGGAACGGAATCCGCCTCTGCAAGGCGCTGTTCGTCCACAACATTGGTGACGCTCAGTCGCAAGCCGTATCGATTCGCAAGCGGAGCAAAGTCCCCGTTTTCTGCAACAAGGTCACGACGGTGGCAACTGGCCAAGGCGTGCTCCATTCTGGAATCGAGCGCAGCCAGACGCTTTCGGTACGAAAAGGCTCGATCCTCAAAGATCTGCTCACCAGCGGGGTCAAGCATGGTGAATCGGGCGACAATTGCGTCCACCACCTTGGCGAACTGAACAGGGTCAAGCCAAACATATGCGTCTCGGTTAGTGATCTCGTCCGACTCGGCGCGCGGGCGACCAACGGACTCCAGCGCATCAAGGTGTGCGTTGGGACGTTGTGCAAGCAGGGTGTCAAACGCGGGTTGAGTGCGGCGTCCGGGAGAAATAATCAGGTTCGATGTCGCCAATTCCTTCTGCTCGGCACTAGTCATGGGCGCATCGGAAAAGGCCCCTATTTGGCGCACCTGATGAACGTCGACTCGACCTGCAGAAATGTACAAAGCAGCGTCGTACAACGGAAAGGCGGTTGCCGCGACCCGTGGCTTGACCTTCAGCTTTGGCGAACTCACCACGGATGCACGGTTCGAACCACACGCCGTCACGGTGAATACGACTGCGACAACCAGAACCAACAACCGCCTAGTCACAGAAGGCATCAAAACACCGAAACGAATTGGTCAACAACCATGGCTCCGAACAACAAGGTGACGTACGTGATGGAGTACGCAAACAACGTCATTGCCGTGTGTTCTGAGTGATTCCGTTGAAGCTTGACGGCAAAGCCACAAAACACGACACCCAACACAACCGCCGCCAAGATGTAGACCTCGCCGAGTTGCGCGACCGGCGCCAACAACAACGACAACGCCAAAAGCAACACGCTATAGGTCGTTATTTGAAAAGCCGTGTACGACATCGGTGCGACGGACGGCAACATTGGAACCTTGGCTGCCGAATAGTCATCGCGATACTTAAACGCAAGAGCCCAAAAGTGTGGAGGTGTCCAGAAAAAGATGATGGCAAACATCACCCACGGAGCAAGGCTGACCCCATTTGCAACGGCCGCCCAACCAACCAAGACCGGAAAACCGCCGGCAGCACCGCCAATGACAATGTTGCTTGGCGACTTGCGCTTCAACCACATGGTGTAGACGAACGCATAAAAGAGTGCACCGCTTAGCGCGAACACCGCGGACAACATGTTCACAAACACGGCAAGCATCAGGAAGCCAACGACCTCGATGCCAATTGCGAAAGTCAACGCTTCCTGCGGCGTCAGCACGCCCTGAACAAGTGGACGCTTTTCCGTTCGCTTCATGACCGCGTCGATGTCGCGGTCGTACCACATGTTGAATGCGCTGGCACCGGCCGCGGTTAGTGCGCCACCAACGACCGTTGCAACCATCAGCCAGATGTTTGGCAAACCACGTTGCGCAACGAACATGGCCGGGACAGTCGTGACAAGCAGCAATTCGACAATTGCCGGCTTGGTCAGCGCCATGTACCCGCGAGCTTTCGTCGCGAACCCAGAGCCAGCAGGCGAAACAGTGCTGTGTGACCCATCGGTTCCTGAGGCTGCGGGTGTGAACATCGCGGTCGATCCTAGGCGGACCACCAAGTTGAATCCGGCGCGTGTGCATCTATTTGTTTTTGTCAGGCAAACTGTTGGGCGATGTCAATCGCGGCGCCATCCATTCTCGATCAGCCCGTCGACGAAGTCAGTGTCGACGTTGACCGGCCCTGGAAGGTGCTGGTTTGGGACGATCCCGTCAACACCATGGACTATGTGGTTTTCGTCTTCCAGAAGCTGTTCGGCTTCGGGCGCGATAAAGCCACCCGCTTGATGCTCGAGGTCCACCACCAGGGAAAATCAGTCGTTGCCACAGGCGAAAAGGAAAAGATGGAAGCGCACGTCTTTGCGCTGCATCAGTACTCGCTGTGGGCAACTTTGGAGCAGGACCAATGAGCAGGTCTCGACTTTTTAGGGTTTCCGCCGACGGCAAGCAGGCAGATGTTCGCTTCTTGCCCGAAGAAGCACAGCTCTTGCGCGACCTCGGCATTCGTTTGCGCATGTTGTTGACCATTCAGGACGACACGAATCAGACCGCAGCGCTCTTCCCGCCCGCGTACGGCGACGACTTCATGCGCCAAGTGGAGTACGACCGCACTTCACGCGGCGAATTGTCCGACAGTCATGTCCAAGCAATCGACGCCATGTTGCACATGTTGGATTGCGAACGTGCAGATGCAGACCAAGTCGATGCTTTCGCGCGGGCTGTAAACCAGCTCCGCCTGGTCGCAGCTCGAAAACTGCAGATCACCGCCGAAACCGACGATGACGACTTCCCCGAAGACCATGAAGACCACCACCTCTATATGGCCTTTCATTACCTAGCCGTGCTGCAGCGGGAAGCCCTGGAAATCTTGATGAAACTTCAGCCATTCGAAGAACCCGGCGACGAAGACACCCCTCTCGCCTAACCCCGTCGTTCGCGACTGCTATCGTGGCCGAGCCTTCGCGCCACGGTCCCATCGTCTAGCGGCCTAGGACATCGGCCTTTCACGCCGGTAACACGGGTTCAAATCCCGTTGGGACTGCCATTTC
>JBDIBA010000030.1:0-22178 GCA_039812705.1 Acidimicrobiia bacterium | reverse complement strand
AACCGACGACAACTACGACGACAGTCGGCACTCAGCCGCCTGTGACTCAACCGCCAGTCACGAAGCCACCCGTCACGAAACCGCCAACCACGAAACCGCCAACAACCCGGCCTCCGCGAGAGGGTTCAACTACTACGCAGCCCGATGGAACGACCGCCACGGTTGTGTCTGACGAGACCGTGACGTCGGCGCCCACTTCCACCCAACCAGGCTCGAATGACATAGTCGCCACGCCAGGCAACGGGTCAGACGATGGTTCAGACAATGGCGATAGCGGCCCCGGTGACAATGCTGGAAACGCTGGGTCCAAAGGCAATGTGGGCGGACGCGGTCCATCAACGGGCCGAAGCATTGTCGCATTCATCGGCAACCCTCTTCACCGCTTTGCAGTCGCCGCCGAGGTTGCCTTTCCGGGCTCCGTTGGAACGACAATCGGCAAGACCATAGACATCGCCGGACACGTGACGTTCCCACTGCTATTGGCTTTGTTGGTTTACCTGTTCTTGTTGATCGAACACCGAATCGACAAGTCAGACCCGAAGTTGGTGGCGGCCAAGTTGCGAGAGGACGACGAGCCGGTGGAGTTCCGCTAGGCCCGAGTGTTCATGGGTCTGCGCATATGCCGGGCTTGCATGGCAAGCCGCTGCAACCGATTGCTAAGAAGCGCCGCCGTAGCTGGATTCGCCGTAGGTGCCGGCTGCTTCTTGAGGCTTAGAGGTGTCAGCCAGCTTGTAGCCGACCGCGCCCATCACAAGGGCAGCCGAGCGAATCAAGAATGTGCGGCGCGAGACTTCCTCCATGTTTGATTCATCGGAACGTCTTGGAGGTTTCTTTAAATCAGCCTTCTGTGGGCGAGTGATTGCGAGACTTGAGCGGAATTTCGGGGAGAATCAGCGCCAAAATCAGCGTGATTGCCAACACCGGAACACCTACGCGGAACGCAACAGACAGCGCGTGTGAGTAGTCGGCAAGAAGCACGTCTTGAACGTGAGCACCCATGCGGTTGCCTAGGGCAGTGATGTAGTCGTGGTTCAAGATGTCGAGGTTGATAGAACCCGTCGTCGATTCACCGAGGTTGCTTTCCAGTCCGTGACGCAAGCGGTTGTTGATGATGGTTCCAAGAATGGCCGTTCCAATTGCGCCACCCAGGCCGCGGAAAAAGATGGCCGAAGATGTGGCGGCGCCCATGTTGTGTCCGCTTGCATCGTTTTGAATTGCCAGCACGGGAATCTGCAACAGCGTGCCGATTGTGATGCCAACCAGGAGCATATAGCCAACCATCACCAACAGGTTTGTCTGTTCGTTGATCAGTCCGAGTCCTGCAAATGCGGCAATACCCACCAGCGCGCCGATGATCGGGTAGCGCTTGTAGCGACCATTTACCGCGATGAGCTTTCCGGCAACAACATTGAAACCAATGATTCCAAACGTCAACGCAATCATGATGAAGCCAGAGACGGTTGGCGAAAAGCCCCTGACAATCTGCAAGTACAACGGCAGGTAGACAATCGCGCCAAACATGACGATTCCACCCAATAGCGACATCAATACCGACACCGTAAACACACGGCTCTTGAACATCGCCAGCGGGAGAATGGGTTCGCAGTGACGTGCTTCTTGAATCAGGAACAGGGCCGTCAGCACTAACGCGGAAGCAAACAGTCCAAGGATCTGAGCTGAACCCCACGGGTATCCAGTGAAGGGGACCGGTCCCGCGGCTGACATGCCAGATGGGTGTCCGCCGCCCCAGACGAGTGCGAACAGCAGACACGTCACGGCCCCTGTGCTCAGCGCAGCACCAAGAAAGTCAATCTTGTGCTCGGTGCGACGTGTTGGAAGGCGAAGGTTGACGTAAACAAACGCCAGCGCAGCAATGCCGAGCGGAATGTTGATGAAAAAGATCCATCGCCACCCGTGGTCAGCAAAGAATCCACCCATCAGTGGGCCGATCACGCTGGCCACACCCCAAATGGCGCTGAAGTAACCGATGTAGCGGCCGCGATCCCGTGGTGGAACAACGTCACCGACAGTTGCCATGGCCAGCGCGAAAAGCCCGCCGCCGCCGATGCCTTGAATGGCGCGCGATCCGATTAGCTGGGTCATGGTCTGCGACAAGCCGCACAGCAAAGAGCCCAACAAGAATATGGAAATGGCGACCATGAAGATCTTTTTGCGGCCGTACAGGTCGCTGATTTTTCCGTAGAGCGGGGTGGCTGCTGTCGATGTGACCAGGTAAGCCGTTGTCAGCCAGGCGATCTCTGTGGCTCCGTGAAGCTCTGCGGCAATTGTCGGCATGGCCGTTCCAACCACTGTTTGGTCAAGTGCGGCAAGCGACATTCCCACTACCAAGCCCGCAACGATGAGCAGGATTTCTTTGTGCGTGTACTCGACCGATAGGTCGGGTGGCGAGGCTTGCGTAGTGGCGTTGGTCATTGTCATGCAGTTCTAGCCGAGCCAAGAAGCTACGCAGCTAGTGTGTGTCCATGGCTGAGCAGGCGGGTTTCGTAGACCAGGCAATGGAGTACATGCCCGCGCTTTACTCTGCGGCGCTTCGTTTGACCCGCTCCAAGAGCGATGCCGAAGACTTGGTTCAAGAGACCTACCTCAAGGCGTATCGCGCCTTCGGCGGTTTCCAGGAAGGCACAAACCTTCGCGCCTGGCTTTATCGCATTCTCAACAACACGTTCATCAACAACTACCGCGCGAAACAACGGCGTCCTCAGGAAACCGAGCTGGACGACACCGAAGACCTTTACCTGTTCAAGAGAATTGGCAACCCCGCCCTTGCTGGGCGAAGCGCCGAAGACGAGTTGATGGATTACTTCGGAGACGCGGAAGTCAAAGAAGCAATTGAGGCACTTCCGGAACAATTTCGCATGGCTGTGTTGTTGGCAGATGTTGAAGGGTTTTCCTACAAAGAGATTTCCGAGATCCTTGAGGTTCCCGTGGGAACGGTCATGAGCCGGCTTCACAGGGGCCGAAAGGCGCTGCAAAAGCGTTTGGCGGAGTACGCCGAGGCGCGAGGGTTGGTGGCAAACGGTGCAGTCTGAAGAAAATAATCAGGAACGCCAAGTGCGTGACGTTCGCGACGGCGCAGTCGCGCCACCGCAGTCTGAGCACTCACCGCAGACCCGCATGTTTCATTGTCGCGAAGCGTTGCAGGGCATGTACATGTTTATCGATGGCGAAATGCCTGCTGACGAGCGCGAAGTGCTTCAGCATCACTTAGAGCAGTGCTCTCCGTGTCTTGAAGCTTTCGAGTTCGAGGCAGAGGTCAAGATGGTTGTTTCGCAACGCTGCAAGGACGAAGTGCCCGACGCCGTTGTAATGAAGGTGACCAAGGCGTTGATGATGCAGATTGACAGTGACAAAGCTGGCGAACTTGCTTCACCGAAAGCGCAACCAAACGAAAGTTGAACGGGTTGGAATACCGACCCCTAAAGGCTGGTTCTTCTAGGTATGAGTGAACAACATGTTGCTGGCCTCCCCATTAGTGGCAATGTGCGGCCCTCAAAATCATTCAAGCAAGGCCGTGTTTGTAAAGACCCCGAGTGCGGAACGCTTCTTTCGATCTACAACAAGGGCAAGTATTGCTACGAGCACGAGCCCATGGCCGTACCGCGAACGCGAGGGCGAAAGATCGCATAGCTGCACACCGTGACTCGTCAGTCCTGACTCTTCTAGGGTGCGGGTCATGGCAGAACCCATTGCATGGAATGTTGCGCGAAAGACGGCGCGGCGGGCAGCTCAATTAGCCGGCGCTAGAGATCCGTTTTCCAATTCCTACCTTGGTGATGGTTTCAATGAGCAGCTTGCAGAATTAACGGCCGAGGCCGAGCCTCTCGTTGCTGCAATTACTGGTCTGCGCGTGGCAACACCTGCCACTGCGCTTTGTGTCGACAGGCCGGGTTGGGCGAACGTCAATGTGGAATCCTCCCGGCGCTTGTTGGCGCCCGCGCTTGAGAGATTGGCGGAAAAGACCAGTGGGCCAAGTGCTGCAATCGGACGAAACGTAACGGGCGCCGAACTTGGCGCGGTTCTGGGTTGGATGTCTACGCGCGTGATGGGTCAGTACGACCCGAAGCTGTTTCCTGGCGACCCGACCCCGCAAGACCTCATTTATTACGTGACGCCGAATGTCGTCAGTCTTGAAAAGCGGTTTGCGTTTCCGCCCGAAGAGTTTCGCTTGTGGCTTGCGTTGCATGAGTGCACGCACCGCGCGCAGTTTGTTGGCTGTTCTTGGCTGGGTGAGTACTTCCGCGGTTTGGTTGTGCAGCTAACAGACACAGATTCTTTTGATCTTGAAGTGGCGATTAAAGAAATGCGCAAAGCCATTGAAAACAAGCGTTCGCGCTCTGGTTCACAGGCCGGGTCAGACGAATCGCACGGCTTTGGGCCTTTGTCGGCACTTGGTGGCCCAGAGCGCAAAGAAGCGTTAGACAGAATCTTTGGCTTGATGTCGTTGCTGGAAGGCCACGCCGAAGTCGTGATGGGTCGCGCTGGAAAATATCGTGTGCCTAATGCTGAACGTTTTCACCGCGTGTTCGCAGAACGGCGCAAGTCCGCACGTGGCTTTGCGCGTTTCATGCAAAAGGTCATGGGCATGGACATGAAGATGCGTCAGTATGAGCAGGGCGCAGCCTTTGTTCGCAATGTTGAACAACACGGCGGTGAAGAGTTGTTTGCAAAGGTTTGGGAACGTCGCGAAAACTGCCCCACCTATGCCGAAATCGTCAAGCCTCAGTTGTGGATTGAACGCGTTAGTTGACTGAAGTGACGGAAACTGCGCAACAGTTGCAACACGGCGACGTTGTTCGGTTGCTTTCTTTGTGCGAGTTTCCAGACGAGAAGGCCGCGCCACAGCTGAACTGTGCGGTGTCTGGCGGCGCAGATTCCCTTGCGTTGTTGGCGCTTGCGTGCGCGACAGGTCGGCCTGTTGTTGCGCACCACGTCGATCACGGGCTTCGCGCAACTTCAAGCAATGACGCAAAGGTTGTTGAAGACGCATGCGATCGTTTCGGAGCCGATTGCGTGATCATCAAGGTGGAACTTGATGACGGCCCCAACTTGGAAGCGCGGGCGAGGGCTGTACGCATTGATGCACTGCCGACCGATGCGTTGTTTGGACACACTGCTGACGATCAAGCCGAGACGATGCTTATCAACTTGATTCGTGGTGCAGGTCCAAGCGGAATGGCCGCCATGACGAACGAGCGTCACCCAATTCTTGCGCTGCGACGCGCGCAAACTCACGCGCTGTGTGAAACCTTGGGCTTGTCACCTGTGCAAGACGAAACGAATGACAGTCCGCGGTTTTTAAGAAACCGAATTCGCCAAGAAGTCATCCCGTTGCTTGATGAGGTTGCCAAGCGTGATGTTGTGGGCGTTCTGGCACGTCAGTCCGGGGTCTTTGGGCAAGAAGCACGGTTCATGGACTCGCTGGCTGAGGGCATCGACGCCACCGACGCTCGCAAGTTGGCCGAAATCCACCCGGTGATCGCGAAAAGGGCTTTGCGGCTGTGGCTGGCCGAACGCCTTGACGCCGAAGCCCATCCGCCTGGTCAGGAGTGCCTGGCGCGAGCCATGGAGGTGGCCACAGGTGAGGCAACATCGTGCGATCTGGTTGGCGGATTCCGGCTTTGTCGAACCAATCAACGTTTGCGCATCGAGGCGCCTTGAAGTCGCGCCCAGTCGCTGGCGGAAAAACATAAAGTACGAGCGTGTCTCACCACTTTCAGCACGACGGCCAAGGCCGCCTCGGCAAGATCATCATTTCCGAGGAAGACCTGCAGGAGCGCGTGAAGGAGCTGGGCGAACAAATCACACGGGACTATGAGGGTCGCGAACCGCTGCTAATCACCGTGTTGAAAGGCGCCTCCATCTTCATGGCAGACCTGGCGCGGGCCATTCGTCTGCCAATCGAGCTCGATTTCATGGCCGTGTCTTCATATGGCGCTGCAACCAAGACCAGCGGCGTGGTGAGAATCATCAAAGACTTGGACATTGACCTGCACGGAAGAGACGTCATCATTGTTGAAGACGTCATCGACAGCGGTCTGACCCTGAACTATTTGCGCCGGACACTCGAAGCGCGACAGCCGGCAAGCCTTGAGGTTTGCTCGTTGACCGTCAAGGAAGGCGCGCAGCGTGTTGCGCCGAACTTCCGTTATGTCGGCTTCAAGATCCCGACCGACTTCATTGTCGGTTACGGCCTTGATGTTGCAGAGAAGTATCGAAACCTTCCATACATCTGCATGTACGAAGAAAAAGCCGGCGATCAGCAAAGCCTGGTGTTGGACGATGTCGCAACGGCATCAACTCCGGCCGAGCCCACCCGTCCTGTTTCAAGCGAGGGATAGTCAAATGAAAATCTTCAAGAACGTCTTCTTTTGGCTGGGTGTTCTTTTCATTGGTTCGCTTGCGCTGTTGGCGCTTACTGCCGAAGAGCCGCAGTCCAATCGCGTGAACCTCACGGAGTATCAATCGCTCATCAAAGACAACAAGGTGCAAACCGCGCAGATTGATGACCGCTATCGCACGGTGACCGGTCGACTTCAAGATCAAAAGACCTACCTGGTTGAGTACCCAGCAGAGTTCAGCGATGAACTGACCAAGACCCTGACGGACAGCGGGGTTCAGACGAGCGCAAAGCGTTCGCAGCCAAGCCTGTTGAGCGGCCTGTTTGGCACGCTTCTGCCGCTGTTGCTTGTCTTTGGTGTGTTCTTGCTGGTCATGCGCTACATGGGTGGCGGTCGAGGCTTCACGCAGTTCGGTAAATCCAAGGCACGCATGATGTCCAAGGATGAACCAAAGACCACGTTTGCTGACGTTGCCGGTGCAGACGAGGCCGTAGTCGAACTGCAAGAGATCAAGGACTTCTTGGAATCCCCGGGCAAGTTTCAGGCAATCGGCGCAAAGATTCCGCGCGGCGTGCTGCTGGTTGGCCCTCCAGGAACCGGAAAGACATTGCTGGCAAAGGCCGTTGCGGGCGAAGCCGGTGTTCCGTTCTTCACAATCTCCGGTTCAGATTTTGTCGAGATGTTCGTCGGTGTCGGCGCCAGCCGCGTGCGCGACCTGTTCGAGCAGGCAAAGGCGTCGGCTCCTTGCATCATCTTCATGGACGAGATTGACGCCGTTGGTCGCAGCCGCTCTGCAAGCACGATGGGTGGTCACGACGAACGCGAGCAGACCCTTAACCAGCTGCTTGTTGAAATGGACGGCTTCGATGCCCGCACGGGGATCATCATCATGGCGGCAACCAACCGTCCCGATGTCTTGGATCCAGCGCTATTGCGCCCGGGTCGTTTTGACCGTCAAATCACCGTGGATCGCCCCGACATCGAAGGCCGCAAGGCAGTGTTGGCTGTTCACGCGAAGAACGTCCCGCTGGCCAGCAGCGTTGACATCGGCGTGCTGGCGCGCAGAACTCCTGGTTTCACCGGAGCCGACCTGGCAAACCTCATCAACGAAGCCGCGCTGATTGCCGCGCGCACGAACGGCACCGAGATCACGATGGACGACCTCGAAGCCGCGATTGACCGTGTGATTGGTGGCCCAGAACGCAAGAACCGCGTGATGAGCGAGACCGAAAAGCGCACGATTGCCGTTCACGAGGGTGGTCACGCAATTGTTGGTCGTTTGTTGAAAGACGCGCACCCCGTGCACAAGGTGTCGGTCATTGCGCGTGGTCGCGCACTTGGTTGGACGCTTTCGTTGCCAACCGAAGACCGCAACATCGTTACGCGTCGGTCTATGAAGGCCGAGCTTGCGGTGCTGCTTGGTGGGCGGACAGCCGAAGAGGTGTTCTTTGGCGAGCCTTCAACCGGTGCTGCAAATGACATTGAGAAGGTGTCTTCAATGGCCCGCGCCATGGTCACCCAGTACGGCATGAGCGACTCATTGGGTCCTCAGCAATTGGGTTCCACCGAATCGGACCAGTTCCTCGGACGAACCAGCGCGCAGGCCAACTACTCGGGCGAAATTGCGGCCAAGATCGATTCCGAGGTTCGGGCGCTTGTTGACGAAGCACACAAGACGGCCACCGACATCATCACCACGCACAAAGACACTCTCGGCAAGCTGGCCGACGAACTGTGCGAGCACGAAACCCTTGGCACCGAAGCGTTGGAGAAGGTGTGGGGTCACTTGCCGTACTGGCAAGTTGCAGGCTCGGACGATGAGCGCGTGACACCCATTGATGAGTCCGGCGAGCCCGAGTTGATTGTCGATGAGGCAAAACCGGCTGCCAACGCCGCGCCAAATGTTGACTGACTTCTGAAAGTTCACGAAAACTCAAAAAAAGCCGTTTCTTGACACGTTTTCGTCAATTTCAGCTATAACCTGCGCCCCCATGTCGAGTCAGGTCATGGGGGTGTTGAACGTCACTCCCGACTCTTTTTCTGACGGCGGCAAGTGGATTGACCTCAACGATGCCGTGGCGCGGGGTTTGCAGATGGTCGACGAAGGCGCCGCCATTGTCGACATTGGTGGCGAATCGACCCGCCCAGGCGCGCTCGAAATCTCGGTAGATGAAGAGTGTTCGCGCGTCATCCCCGTAATTACCCAACTTGTTGAGCGACTCGGACTGCAGCCAAAGGCTCGCATTTCGATCGACACGCGCCATAAAGAGGTTGCGCTTGCGGCCGCCGCGGCCGGCGCAAGCATCATCAACGACATTTCAGCGTCGCTGGAAGGTGTTGCATCCGAAACGAACAGCGCATGGATAGCCATGCACATGATCGGCACACCTCAGAACATGCAAGACAATCCGCGTTACGAAGACGTCGTTGGCGAAGTAAGCGAATACTTGGCTGCAGCGGCAAATCGCGCAAGCCAAGCCGGCGTCAGAGAGATTTATATCGACCCGGGCATTGGTTTTGGTAAGACCGTCGAGCACAACTGTCAGCTGCTTGGTTCGATTGGCCAACTAAAGGCACTTGGTTTTCCCGTTGTGGTGGGAACAAGTCGAAAGTCCTTCATTTCCAAACTTGCTGCCGGCTCTTTTGATGGCGTTCCTGAAGACGGACGTCTCGGTGGCTCTATCGCGTCGATGACCGTTGCTGCACTTGGTGGTGCGGACATTGTGCGTGTTCATGACGTGAAGGAAAGCGTTCAAGCGTTGCGCGTTGCAGAGGCAATTGCCTCGTGCGCTGATGCAAATACATCTGCGAGGGTGACAAACAAATGAAGAACCGTTGGGCGCAAGGCATTCCGCCGCGCAATTTCACTTGGGTGTTGAAAGACCAACTTGCAGTGAGCGAGCGACCAGGCGGTTACTCGCGCAACCACCGACGGGTGCGCCGTCATGAAGAGATTCTTTGGCTGCGTCACGAGAGCTTCGATCGGATTGTTTCGCTGCTTCCTTCGGAGCACAACCTTCACGCATACGAAGAACTTGAAGTCGTCTACTCGCACCTTCCATTCGCATCGAATGGCGACACCCGCAATGTGTTGCCGGTTATCTACACCCAGATCCAAGGCTGGTTGGATGCTGGTGAACGCCTGTTGGTTCATCGCGAAGAACTAGGCGACGACATGATGGGCTTTTTGGCGGGTTACTTGTTGTGGTCCAAGCGGTTGCCGACAACCACGCAGGCCGTTGTGGTCATGGAGCGCTTGATGCAACGCCAAATGGGTGCAGAGGGCCGTCAGTTGGTTGCTGCGCTTGCTCCGACAGACGAAGACTGAGTCCGTGTCTGAAAACCAGGTCGATACGCATGTTTCGCGGATGAAGCGAGACGTCTACATCGCGCTTGGTTCCAACCTTGGTGATCGCTGGCAGTATCTGCGCGACGCCGTAGATGGTTTGCCCGACGTTGTGGCGTGTTCATCGGTTTACGAAACAGAACCGATTGGTGGCCCCGACAACCAAGGCGCGTATCTCAACATGGTTGTGAAACTGAACACGGAGCTAGAGGCCGGCGAGCTACTAAGGCACGCCTACAAGCTGGAGCGAAACGCTCAACGCGTTCGTATTGAGAAGGATGGCCCTCGAACGCTTGATGTCGACATCTTGGTGATCAAGGGTGAAGAACACGACACCGAAACGCTGACCGTGCCGCATCCGCGCATGTGGGAGCGCAATTTCGTTTTGACACCGTTGCGCGAGATTGCACCCGAGCTGGTCCCAGAGGGCTCGGAGGCCCGTGCGGTTGGCGAAGTGTGGGTGGCGGGTAGCCTGTAGGGCTTATGCAGCTTGTCTTCGACGTCGGCAATACGAACACGGTCATTGGTCTGTTCGATGCCGAGGGAGCCTTGGTTGACCATTGGCGTGCGGCTACCGATCCTGCTCGTACGGGCGACGAGTGGCGCGTGTTGTTGGACAACTTCTTGGCGCAACACGTGAAGTCGCGGCCACGCCAGTTGAGCGATGTTGAAACCGTGGCTATTGGATCGGTTGTTCCCGCAGTGACGGGTTCGTTGCAGCGCATGTGCGGCCGCCTCGACATCAACGCTTTGACTGTCACTCACGAAACCGACACCGGCATGGCGATCGAGTTGGACAATCCACGCGAAATCGGCCCCGACCGCATGGCAAACGGCGTAGCCGCCATCGAGAAGGGCGCGCTTCCGGCGATTGTTGTGGACATGGGCACCGCGACAACCATCGACGCAGTTTCAGCCAAAGGCACATATGCCGGGGGAGTCATTCTTCCGGGCCTGGCTATTTCGCTTGAAGCCCTGTTTTCGCGAGCCGCCGCGTTGCGCAGCGTTCCTGTTTCGGTTCCTAAGAACGTTGTTGGAAAAAGCACTGCACTTGCCGTTCAGTCTGGTGCGACTTACGGGACCGCCGCGGAGATTGATGGATTGTGCGAGCGCGTCAAGTCTGAAATTGGCGATGCGCGCGTTTATTTCACGGGCGGCATGTCGTCGGTGATTGCGCCGCTGTCCAAGCAATGCAATGTGCATGACCCCTGGATGACCTTGCGCGGGTTTTCATTGATCGCGCGCAGACTACAAAACGAAATGCGAGAGCAGTAATGAAAGAGATTCCTTTCACAGTTGAACGAACCCACACGGTTGCTCAAGTAATCGAACAGTTTGAAGACAAGGTGCAAACGGGTGAGCACACGGACAATCGTGTGTGCATTGCTGGACGTTTGATGCTGCGCCGCGGCCAAGGAAAGCTTGTATTTGGCCAACTTCACGATTCGTCCGGTGTTGTGCAGTTGTTTGCTCCGGCCGATGTCACTCCTGACTTTGAGGACTTCACCTCGTTGTCGCTGGGTGACTGGATTGGCGTTGAGGGGACCGTCATGAAGACTCGCAAGGGCGAGCTTTCAATACAGGTCGAAAAATGGGACTTGTTGGCCCATGCAAGGCGTGCGTTTCCGGACAAGTGGCACGGCTTGACAGACACAGACGCTCGTTATCGCCAGCGGTATGTCGACCTTTGGGTAAACCCTCACGCGCGCGCTGCGCTGATCATGCGCGCGCGTATCCCCGGCGAGATCCGCAAGTTCTATAACAAGCGCGGTTACCAAGAAGTCGAAACGCCGATGCTTAATGCAGTCCACGGCGGTGCAATTGCAAAACCTTTTGTCACACACCACGACGCGCTTGACATGCAGATGTACCTGCGCATTGCAACGGAGCTTTACCTAAAGCGTCTTGTTGTCGGCGGAATGGAAAAGGTCTACGAAATTGGGCAGAACTTTCGCAACGAAGGCATCTCGCCGCGTCATAACCCAGAGTTTGTTGGTTTGGAGTCCTACGAGGCCTACGCCGACTACAACAACTACATGGAACTGGTCGAAGACCTTGTTTCAACGGTTGCTGTTTCGCTGACTGGCTCAAGCGTTGTCAGTTACCAGGGTCGTGAGATTGACCTGACTCCGCCGTATCGCCGCGCAACGCTGACAGACCTGGTGTCCGAGGCTGTTGGTCGCGATGTCAGCTTGGACATGGACGTCGCCGTGCTTCGCAAGATGACAAGTGAAATTGTCGGCGAGATTGATGAGACGTGGAGCCCCGGAAAGATGATTTTCGAGATCTACGAAAAGATTGTTGAACGAAACATTTGGGAACCAACCTTCGTTATGGACATGCCCAAAGAGGTTTCTCCGCTAGCGCGTGATCACCGCACAAAGCCCGGTTTTACTGAACACAGTGACCTTGTGATTGCGGGTAGGGAACTGGCGCCGATTTACACAGAGTTGTGCGATCCCGATGAACAACGTGCACGCCTTGAGCAGCAGTCAGAGTTGAACAAGGCCGGTGACGCAGAAGCAATGGTTGTAGATCAAGACTTTCTGCGTGCGCTGGAGTACGGCATGCCGCCGACTGCAGGAATGGGTTTGGGTGTTGATCGCCTGGCAATGCTGTTGTCAGATTCGGCTGCAATCAAAGACGTTCTGTTTTTCCCAACTCTTCGTCCGCGTCCCGACGACGAGTAAAAGCAAGCTTTGGTCAGCGGACTCTGGCAAGCAATTCGCGTAGAGCGTCTGTGTACTTGGAATTCGCAATAT
Organism: Acidimicrobiia bacterium; assembly: GCA_039812705.1. Classification (GTDB taxonomy): domain Bacteria; phylum Actinomycetota; class Acidimicrobiia; order Acidimicrobiales; family JBBSGY01; genus JBDIBA01. The sequence goes on along the minus strand of JBDIBA010000030.1, from coordinate 9,711 downwards.
TGCTAAGTGATTCGTCTGCGGTCTGGCACCACATTGCGCAGCGTTGCTCTGCACGCTCGATTGCGTTGCTGTGTTGAATGAGCTTGCACGCTTGTTCAATGCCTTGCGTGTCGATGTCTTCGTTCAGCAGCGCTTGCAGTTCGCTTGCAACGGCGTTGTCTTGCAATGCGTAAATGGTTGGGAGGCTGTAGGTGCCTTCAAGCAGATCGTTGCCAACGGGCTTGCCCATGACCTCTGCCGTTGAGGTGACATCGGAAATGTCGTCGCGAATCTGGAAGGCCATACCGAAAGCGCGGCCAAAAGACGCGAGCTTTTCAACCTGGTCGGCATTGCCGCCGCCCGTCAGAGCGCCGAGATGGGTGGAGGCAGCAAGCAAGGACGCGGTTTTTCCGTTGATGCTGGCCTCGTAGGACTCGACCGTGCGGGCAGTATTCGCGTGGTCTTGCCATTCGAGGACTTGGCCCATCACAAGGTCGGTAATTGTCTGAGCCAAGACCTGAGGCACGTCTCCGCCGAGTTCGGCCACGAGGCCAGAGGCTCTGGCCATCAAAAAGTCGCCACTCAGAATGGCCATGGCGTTTCCATAACGGGCATTGACCGATTCGACGTTGCGGCGCTGCTGGGCTTCGTCGATGACGTCGTCGTGGTGGAGGCTGCCGAGGTGGGTGAGCTCAACGGCTGCGGCCGCCGAATAGACCGCAGAATCGAGGTCGGTTTGCGTCCCAGAGGAGCCCTGTACGGCACCGGCCGCAGCGATCGTCAGAGCGGGCCTGAGGCGTTTGCCGCCGGCAGTGATCAAGTGCGTTACGACCTCGTCCAAAAAGGGGTTGGAAGAGGACACCGCTTGGCGCATGGTTTCTTCGACCCGCTGCAGGTCAGGGCTCAATTCGTTCAGGCAAGATTGTGTTTGACCGGGCACTGGAGACGAACTTAGGCGACTCTTCGAGCATTCTCGGTCAGGTGTTGGATTCTGTGGCCGAAGATGATCATGTCCGGATGGTCCGGACGACCAGATGAGGGATTACGCAGGCCCCGAAATTGGTTACTAGTAGTGCCACCTTCTACAGGGTTCGGGACGGCGGCCCGGAACTTGTCGCAGGCGGTCGATACACTTATTCCCAAATCTGACGCCCCCCAGGAGGCGGTGCATTGTTCGAACGCTTCACTGACAGGGCCAGAAGAGTTCTGGTGCTGGCACAAGAAGAAGCAAAGCTTCTGAATCACAATTACATAGGTACTGAGCACATCCTGCTCGGCCTCATCCACGAAGGTGAGGGAGTTGCCGCCAAGTCGCTCGAGTCCCTCGGCATTTCGCTTGAGGCTGTCCGAGAGCGTGTTCAAGAGATCATTGGCCAGGCAGGCTCTGGCAGTAGTACCCCCATCCCTTTTACGCCACGCGCCAAAAAGGTCTTGGAGCTATCGCTGCGTGAAGCTCTCCAGCTAGGCCACAACTACATCGGCACCGAGCACATGTTGCTTGGTCTGGTGCGCGAAGGTGAAGGCACCGCTGCCCAGGTTCTGGTCAGCCTCGGTGCAGACCTCAGCCGCGTCCGCCAACAAGTCATCCAGTTGCTCAGCGGTTATGTGGGTAACGAAGGTGCAGGCACGGGAACCCAGGCGCCTAAGGGTGAACCTCAACAGGGTGCTGCGGGCACGTCCAACAGTCCTGTTTTGGACCAGTTCGGTCGCAACCTCACCCAAACCGCTCGCGAAAAGAGCCTTGACCCCGTTATTGGTCGTGCTCGCGAAATCGAGCGTGTCATGCAGGTTCTCAGCCGTCGCACCAAGAACAACCCGGTTCTTATTGGAGAGCCCGGTGTTGGTAAGACCGCCATAGTCGAAGGTCTTGCTCAGCGCATCGTTGCCGATGACGTTCCGGACACCTTGAAGAACAAGCAGCTCTACACCTTGGACCTGGGTGCCTTGGTTGCTGGTTCTCGTTATCGCGGTGACTTTGAAGAGCGTCTCAAGAAGGTGCTCAAGGAAATCAAGACGCGCGGGGACATCATCTTGTTCATCGACGAGCTTCACACCCTTGTTGGTGCTGGTGCCGCCGAAGGTGCAATCGACGCTGCTTCCATCCTCAAGCCAATGCTGGCAAGAGGCGAGCTGCAGACAATTGGTGCAACCACCCTTGATGAGTACCGCAAGTACCTGGAAAAGGACGCTGCATTGGAGCGTCGTTTCCAGCCAATCAAGGTGGAACAGCCTTCGCTGGCTCACACCATCGAAATCCTCAAGGGCATTCGCGACAAGTACGAAGCCCACCACGGCGTTTCAATCACAGACCAGGCTCTTGTTGCTGCAGCAAACATGGCAGATCGCTACATCAGCGACCGTCAGCTGCCAGACAAGGCAATCGACTTGATTGACGAAGCCGGTTCACGCCTGCGCATTCGTCGCATGTCTGTGCCGTCAGAGGCAAAGACTTTGGACGAAGAAATCTCCAAGATCCGCAAGGAAAAGGAAGAGGCAATCGAGCGCCAAGAGTTCGACAACGCCAAGGCTTTGCAGGAACAAGAGAACGAAAAGATTGCCTACAGAGAGTCCAAAGAGGCCGAGTGGCGCGCCGAAGGCATCGACCTGTTCGATGTCGTTGACGAAGAAGTCGTTGCCGAGGTCTTGGCCAGCTGGACGGGCATCCCTGTCTACAAGCTGACCGAAGAAGAAACCGCTCGTCTGCTTCGCATGGAAGAAGAACTGCACAAGCGTGTCATTGGTCAAGAAGACGCCATCAAGGCCGTTTCTCGTGCCATTCGCCGCACGCGCGCGGGTCTTAAAGACCCCAAGCGTCCAGGTGGTTCATTCATCTTCCTCGGCCCATCCGGTGTTGGTAAGACCGAAATGGCAAAGACGTTGGCAGAGTTCCTCTTCGGCGACGAAGACGCACTCATCCAGCTCGACATGAGTGAGTACATGGAGAAGCACACCGTGGCTCGTCTTGTCGGTTCGCCTCCGGGTTACGTCGGTTATGAAGAGGGTGGACAGCTCACCGAAGCCGTTCGCCGCAAGCCATTCAGTGTTGTTCTGCTGGACGAAATTGAAAAGGCCCACGCCGATGTCTTCAACACCTTGTTGCAGGTGCTCGAAGACGGACGTTTGACCGACAGTCAAGGCCGCACGGTTGATTTCAAGAACACCTTGATCATCATGACTTCAAACCTGGGAACCGCAGAGTTGCGTCGCAACCAAATCGGCTTCACTCAGGGCGCGAAGGACATGTCGTACGAGCGGATGAAGGAAAAGGCGCATGAGGCCCTCAAGGCCCACTTCCGCCCAGAGTTCCTGAACCGCATTGACGACACCGTTGTGTTTCACGAACTGTCCAAGGCAGAAATCACACAGATCGTCGACCTGCTTACCAAGCGCCTTCACGTTCAGCTTGAAGCCCAGGGCCTCGGCCTCGAGATCACGCAGGAAGCAAAGTCACTCCTGTCAGAAAAGGGATACGACCAGGAATTGGGTGCACGTCCGTTGCGTCGTGCTATTCAGCGCCTTGTCGAAGACCCGCTGTCGGAGAAGCTGTTGTGGAAAGAGTTCCACGCCGGCCAGACAATCGTCGTGGAAGCCAAGGACGGAGACATTGCGTTCCGCGCTGTCGACGGATTTGTACCACCAGAATGCCCGGCAGAGCTGGCCGGTGCCGGTTCAGGTCCAGGCGGAGGCGACCTCTAAGCGGTCAGAACCGCCCAATCTGTAAGGAAAATCCCTCGGTTCGAAAGAGCCGGGGGATTTTTTTGTCTTGTGGTCGAAAAGGGCTGCTGAGACTTTGTTTATCGATCGAAGTCAGAAGTACCTTGGTGCCGCGGAGGTATTATAATGCACTCGATCCCGATCCCCCGAGGGAAGAAGTCCAAGCGATATGCAGCAATTGCATTCGCTTCAATCCTGGCACTCGTTGCTCCCACGGCATACGCGGCTGAAGCCGGCCCGTCTTTGAGCCTTGGTGAAACGGCGACAGGAACAATTGTGGCCAGCGGCAAGAAGTTTCCTGCTTCGGCCTCTGTCGATCTCACGGCTGTCATTGGTTCAAGCCAGGGCACGGCGTCGGTGGAGACAACGCAAACAGGTCGGTTCCTTGTTGGCTTTGAGATTGCCGACGGCTCGACGGGCACCTTGACTGTGACTGCGAAGTCGGGAACCACGACAAAGACTGCAACCAAGCAATTGGGTTCGGTTAGTGCGCCCACCACTACTGCGGCTCCAAAGACAACTGAGACGGTCGCACCAAAGACGACAACGGCTCCAAAGAAGACAACCTCCGGCAACAACCGCAGCGGTTTGCCGTTCGAGCTCGGTGTCTTTGCGCACAGCGCAGAACGTGTTGTGAAGTTCGAGGAAGTTACCGGGCACAAAGTCGACGTTCTTTCGGTGTCTCCAGCACGTGACGGCGGTTGGAGCAGCATCATGGACTCCTGGTGGATGGAAAACGCACCTCCTGGATTCACTGGAAGCCTCGACGTGTCGGTTCCGCTCTGGCCAATCGATGGCGATGTGGGCACCGCAGCTTCGGGTGGCTACAACTCCAACTGGGAAGAGCTTGGCAAGCTGATTGCCTCCAAATACCCGAACTCTTACGTCCGTCCCGGTTGGGAGTTCAACATCCAGGGCTGGCCATGGGCTGCCAACGAAGGCAACGCTGACCAGTGGATCAAGGCATTCCAGCAGGCTGCGACATCACTGCGCAAAGCAGCTCCTACCTTGAAGATTGAATGGAACCCCAACGCCGGGGTCGGTGACGGTCTTTCCGATGCAACCAAGGTTTACCCAGGTGACGAATACGTAGACGTTGTTGGTCTCGACTCTTACGACTGGGACCCAGGCGTTACTGACGCAAGCTCATGGGAAGAGCACCTCAACGGCACCGGTGGTTTCAACTACTGGATGGACTTTGCTCGCAAGCACGGCAAGACCTTCTCGCTCCCAGAATGGGGTGTTGTGACCTCTGACCGTGGAAACACAGGTGGTGACAACCCACTGTTCATGAACTACCTGATGGACTGGCTGGGTCAGAACGCAGACAACGTTGCACACGTTGACTACTTCGATGAGCCAGACGACTATCTACAAAGCTCACTTGCTGAGGGTCAAGCTCCTAAGGCGCTCGCTGCCTTCAAGGCCAAGCTTGATGCACTGAGCTCTGGTGAAGGTGTTGGTTCGGGTTCTTCATCCAGCTCTTCGTCCGCCAGCTCGTCAAGCGAGTCGTCTGAGGAGTCTGCAACTGAAGAGGAGGAGACCTCTACCGAGGAATCGTCGCAAGAGGACAGCTCGGGAGATTCGGATGAATCTGGCGGGACCACATGGTCTGGGGCCGGCGATGGAAACGGTCATGGCCCGCTCCCGTCGTGACGCTTCCTAGTGCGCACCACTGACGGTGCAATGAACGAGACGTAAGCCGAGAAGTGGCGTTCGACCCCAGGGTCGGGCGCCACTTCTTGTTGAACCGTTGTTGATGGTCAGATCGCCTACGGTCTACGCGTCGTGCGAATTCTTATTGGTCTTTTGTTGAGTCTTGTGGTGTTGATCGGCACGTCTTGTTCAGCCAAGACGTCGGTCAAGGTCGACATGGGTGCAAATGGCGCCGGACAGGTTGAAGTGCGTTTGGCGCTTGACGATGAGGCCAACAAGGCGTTTGCGAACCTCGACGAACAGTTCCGCGACAGTGACCTCCAGCGTGCTGGTTGGGTTATCGCCGAACCAAACACGATCGAGGGCGCAAGTGCAGACGGCGCCGTGAAGGAATACGTGATGTCGAGAGGCTTCTCGTCGCCCGGTGAAGCGAACCAGGTGCTCGAGCAGCTGACCGGCGACGACGGTCCATTCCAGAACTTCCAACTGCAACAACATCGCAACTTGCTGTCCGTGGACTCGACGTTTTCGGGAACGGTGGACCTGACTGACGGCATCGAAAGCTTTGGCAACGAATCGTTGTTGGCTCAAACCGGGCGCAAGATTGGCATTGATGCAAATGAAGCCGTCGCGAACGCGGGTGGCGACGCGAACAAGGTGTTTCCGGTTGAGGTAGCCGTGAATCTGCCCGGTAGTCCTAGTCGTGTTCAGCCTGCTCAAGAAGGGGACTCTTGGAAGCCGCAATACGGCACGAAGATGGACTTGGCGAAAACCAACAAGGGCTTGGACACACACGCGCTGTTGTTGTTGGTGATGTCCGCCGCAGCACTTGGCGGTGCTTTGTTGGTGGTTATCAAGTGGCGTGACGACTTCCGCAAGGCAAGGCCCTTTGGTCGACATGGTGCTGGGGCGGGACAAGGACGGAAATCGTCCTCGAAGTCCTCCTAGCTTCTTTCCTCGAGCGTCTTGCCCTCGCGGCCATGAGTGTCACACCCCGCGCGTAAGTTCATTGGCGTGTCGGGTCTGGCGTCAACAAAGCAAAAAGCAACCAAGCAGCAGTCGGCCAAGCAAAAGGCGCCAAAGACGGCGTTTCGCTGCACCGAATGTTGGGAATCGGCGCCACAGTGGGCTGGGCGGTGTCCAGGTTGTGGCGCGTGGAACACCCTTGTTGAAGATTCTTACGAGGCCGGTGGTGGGTCTTCGGTTGGCGGCACTGTTATTGCACTTTCGGACGCTGCTGCAGACTTGCCCACAGCGTTTCCGACAGGCGTTTCAGAACTCGACCGGGTGCTTGGCGGTGGTCTTGTAAAGGGTTCGGTCACTTTGCTTGGTGGCGAGCCTGGCATTGGAAAGTCCACGCTTGTTTTGCAGGTGTGTGCGGGGTTGGCGAAAAGCGGTGTGCGCAGTTTGATCGTCTCGGGTGAAGAGTCCGCTGCTCAAATTGGTGGTCGCGCGCAACGCATGGGAATCGAAGACCCACTCATCGATGTCTTGTCGGAAACAGACGCCGGAAAAGTCCTTGCGGTTGTCGATGCGCATTCGCCGGGCGTTGTCATTGTCGATTCCGTGCAGACGCTTACCGTTCCGGCTTCTGCGTCTGCTGCGGGCTCGGTTACTCAGGTTCGTGAAGTTGCTCAGTTGTTCACGTCTATGGCAAAGGGCAGAGACATTGCCGTTGTTCTAATCGGCCACGTCACCAAGGAAGGTTCGTTGGCCGGTCCGCGCGTTCTTGAGCATTTGGTTGACACCGTGTTGGAGTTCGAGGGGGACAGGCATCAGGGTTTGCGTTTCCTGCGCGCTGCCAAGCATCGCTTTGGCTCAACAGACGAAGTCGGTGTGCTGACAATGGCTGCGTCTGGGTTAGAGCCCGTCGAAGATGCAAGCGGGTTATTCCTTGACGACAGACACCCCGGCATTTCCGGAGCAGTCGTCGTGCCAATCGTGCGGGGAAATCGACCGATGTTGATCGAGCTTCAGTCCTTGGTCGATCACAAGTCGCCGCTGCCACAACCGCGTCGCGTTGCACAAGGTATCGATGCGTCTCGCTTTTCGGTTGTCGTGGCGGTTCTCACCAAGCGGGCAGACCATCCCCTTTATGCGGCAGATGTTTTTGCATCGGTCGTCGGTGGGTTGAAGGTGAATGATCCCGGCACAGACTTGGCCGTCGCGCTTGCCGTTGCTTCGGCATCGTCAGACGCGCCCATTCCCGAAGACGTGTGTGCCATCGGGGAAATTGGCCTTGGGGGAGAAGTGCGTCGCGTTGCTCACGTAGAACGCCGACTGGTGGAGGCGTCGCGAATGGGTTTCAAGCGAGCAATCGTTCCAGTCGGCACAAAGCCACTGTCTTCATCAAAGATGAACGTGCTTCCGGTTGGAACCGTCAAAGAGGCCCTTGAGCTGCTGCGCATTCCAAAGCCCCGCAGAGTTAGCAAGGACACGGAGGGCGATGCTTAGGGGTTAGCTAATTGATGGTGCTCGAAGCCTTGATGGTCTTGTTGCCGACCGTGACGCTGACTTGAACAGGCCCCGAATAACCCGCGGGGACTCTTGCAAGCGTTGTGAACGCACCCTTGTCGACAGTTGCAGTTGTTGTGACCGACTTTGTGCCGAACTTGGTTGTCACCTTCACTTGAGTGACGCCCGTAATGTCGCGTCCCTCAATCAACAACGCAGAACCGATTGATCCGGTCGGCCGAGACGTGTTGCCAGGGCTACTAGAGCCAGTGGTTGTGTCTCTTGCAGGCGGCTTTATTGACGTCGAGGTTGTCGACGTTGGCAGTGTCGTGGTTGTTCGGACTGGAGCCTTGGTTGTTGGAGGCGCTGTCGTCGTTGTTGGCGAGTCTGTGTCAGTTGAGGGCTCGTCAGTTGCGGGCTCGTTAGCTGTAGGCGTGTCAGTTGCGGGTTCGTCAGTTGAGTCTGTGCTGGTTGCTGGCGTGTCGCTGTCGGCTGACTCTTCCGTTGTCTCAGTTGGTGTTGGCGAAGCCGAAACGTCAGGGGCGGGGGCCTGCTTGGCAGTTTCGGTTCCAACGATCAGGACGGCATCCTCGTCTCCGGGTGACTGCATTGTCATGGTTCCGTTGACTGGCTCGGCACTGCCGATTGCCTTGCCCGTGGTCGGATCGAACCATTGTGCTGTCGCGCCGCTGCCGGCGGCGTCAGCCGAGACGGTCAACTCTTGAGGCGTTGGTGTGTAGGCAATTGAAAGCGAACCGTTTTCAGTGGTCGCCGCAACAACCTTGGTGTCGCCGTCGCCGGTGCCCGTGATTGCGTCACTTCCGGGTTGAAGCGTCTGCCACGGATACTGCGACAAGATGCGGTTCACGTTGCCGACATGGGTTGCAGCGGGCCTGTTAATAGCGCCTTCATCAAAGCTGTCGCTGTTGATGTGCCACGTTTCGCGCGGGCCACCGTAAACCACGCCAAATGCACCCGAGAGCGCAGCCCACCAAACACTGCGTCGGACCTTTTGCGGAGTCGTGTTCTTGTCATCGCCGCAGCACGTTGTTGGGTCGTAAGCAGGCTCCATGTTCATCACCGGCTTGGGTGATTCGCCGCGCAATTCGGTGACGTCTTCGTAGCTGTATGGCGCGGTGTTGGAGTTCCACTGGTAAGTGTTGAGGTCCAGCCACTCCGAATCGATGATCGTTGACTTGCCAGAGTTGTGCGCCGCAATCAAGTGGTTGGGGTCAGCCGCGTTGATAGCGGCGCCCATAGAGACCAGTTTCGAGTCGTTCTCCGGGTGGTCGTCACCGCCGACAAACCAGATGATGTTGCCTTCATTCTTGTAGCGATTGCCCAAGAAGTTTGCGTACGTCTCGAATTCCGATTCGGTTGGCCATCTGCCGCCAACCCGTCCACCATTGTCGGCGGTCCACAGCGCACCAATCATCAACACCATGTCCTTAGAAGCGGCGTATTTGATCAGCGTGTCGATTCCCGCGAAATACTCCTCATGTGGCTTGGTCATGTCGTCGCCATCGAATGCCGTTCCACGCGGTCCAGCAGTGGTTCGGTCGGCAAACGTGATGTTGGTGAGAATGGTGTTGAAGCCCTGCGCTTTTCTGAGATCGATGTAGCGCTTTGCGTCTGCTTCGGTGAGGTCTTGGAGGAGCGACCAACTGGTGTCCGCCGTCATGAGAAAGGGCTTGTTGGTCTGATCCACCAGGTGGCGGCCATCGGAGCTGACCTCAAGCGGCCACGCCGTGGCGGCTTGGGCGGTGGTCGAGGTGACGGTGGGGGCAATCGGAACAATGACCAGCGCAGCCAGGATCGAAGCGACGATCTTGCGACGCCGAGTGTTCAAGAGGCGCCGAATCGAGGACTGAGGACGTATCATGATGCGGACCATCTGTCAACGATACG
>JBDIBA010000029.1:0-22255 GCA_039812705.1 Acidimicrobiia bacterium | reverse complement strand
GGGGAAAGTCGCAATGGCGGTCGCTGGAGTTCTTGTGGGCGTCGGAGTTTGGGGCATCAATTCGTCTCACAGCCGCCGCGGTGCAGCCGCCGACATGAATTCAGGTAGTACCCAACCGACTGGTCAGGTGCAGCAAACCGACCAAGTGCCTGGCCTTGAAACGTCGGATGACAACGGATGGGTTCAGGTTCGTGAAGTAAGGAATCAAGACCAAGGACGGAGTCGCGGAGATGTCGCGGGTGACAATATGCGTGCGTCCCTTGGCGACCTGGGGCGTCAGCTAGGGGCAAACCCCGACGGCCTCGGCGTCGGCCGCTAACCGCCAAGAACTTTTTCGCTCGGCTGACTAGGTTGGCTGCCATGTTCGGTTCCAAGTTCGGAAAGCGCGCGAAAGAGATCGGTATGGACCCCTTTTGGAATGAAATTGTTGATGGACGCCACGGCGATCCGCACAATGTTTTGGGAGTCCACAAGCGTGACAACCAGACCGTGCTCAACGTTCTTCGTCCCGCTGCACACAGCGTCAAAGCAACGCTGAGTGACGGAACCACGGTCGAGCTGCAAAAGGTCGACGAGCGTGGCGTATTTGCAGCAGAAGTTTTTGAAGACTCTCTAGGCGACGAAAACGCGTATGCCCTTGAGGTCGACTACGGCTCCGGTGTGAGAGTCGTGGAACAGGACGCATACCGTTTCTGGCCGACAATTGGTGAACTTGACCTCTACTTGTTTGGGCAAGGTCGTCACGAACATCTCTGGCGAGTGTTTGGTTCACGCATGATCACGCATCAAGGCGTTGAAGGTGTGGCGTTCAGTGTGTGGGCGCCTAACGCCAAAGCCGTTCGCGTCGTTGGAAACTTCAACTATTGGCAGGGCGCGCAGCATGCAATGCGTCGCATGGGTGGTTCCGGCGTTTGGGAGCTCTTCGTTCCTGGGCTTGCTGCGGGGACTACTTACAAGTACGAGTTGGTCAACGCGCATGGCAACGTCGTGCAAAAGGCAGACCCGTTTGCATACGCAACGGAGCACCCGCCGGCAACCGGAAGTGTTGTGACAAGTGGCTCGCACCAATGGCGCGACGAGAAGTGGATGCAGCGTCGTACGCAAACCGACCTGAACCACGCGCCGTTCAGCGTTTACGAGATGCACATCGGTTCGTGGAGAAGGCCCGGCGACAACGAAGAGCGCTTCCTTACATATCGCGAACTTGCGAAAGAACTTCCCCAATACCTCGACGAAATGGGCTTCACCCATGTGGAGTTCATGCCTGTTGCTGAACATCCATTCGGTGGTTCCTGGGGATATCAGGTGTCGTCATATTTTGCGCCGTCTTCGCGATTTGGTTCGCCCGACGAGTTCCGCTTGTTGATTGACGCACTTCACGAACGCAACATCGGCGTCATTGTTGACTGGGTGCCCGCACACTTTCCGAAAGACGAGTGGTCGCTTGCTCAATTCGACGGAACTTCGCTGTACGAACACTCGCATCCGCACAGGGGAGAACACCCTGACTGGGGAACGCTGATCTTTAACCTCAGTCGACACGAGGTGCGTAACTTCTTGTTGTCTAACGCGTTGTTCTGGTTGGACGAGTTTCACATTGACGCGCTTCGCGTAGACGCTGTTGCCTCGATGCTGTATCTCGACTATTCACGCGAGCACGGACAATGGTCGCCAAACGAGTTTGGCGGTCGCGAAAACCTTGAAGCCGTTTCGTTCCTGAAAGAAATGAACGAGCTTGTTTACCGTACGCATCCGGGTGTGGTCACCATTGCCGAGGAGTCAACCGCATGGCCTGGTGTGTCGCGACCTACCTACTTGGGTGGCTTGGGATTCGGGTTCAAGTGGAACATGGGTTGGATGCACGACACCCTTGAGTACTTCTCGAAAGACCCCATCTACAGGCGTTATCACCACAATGACTTGACCTTTGGTTTGGTCTACGCATGGCACGAGAACTTCATGTTGCCGCTCAGTCACGATGAGGTTGTGCATGGCAAGGGTTCATTGATTGGAAAGATGCCGGGCGATGACTGGCAGAAGCACGCGAACTTGCGTGCCATGTATGCATGGATGTGGGCGCACCCCGGCAAGAAGTTGTTGTTCATGGGTGGCGAGTTTGCGCAGGATCGCGAGTGGACAAATGACCATTCGCTTGACTGGCACCTTTTGAACGTGCCGTTGAAGAACGGTGTGAAGCAACTGGTTGCACAGCTAAACGATGCCTACACAAATGAATCTGCATTGTGGGGACAGGACTTTTCTCCCGAGGGTTTCTTCTGGATTGACGCAAGCGATGTTGAACAAAACGCACTGTCGTTCGCGCGTAAAGACCCTGCGACGGGTCGACACCTCGTGTGCGTAGCGAACCTGTCACCAATTCCGCGTCATGGCTATCGCATCGGTGTGCCACACGACGGTGTTTGGAAGGAAGTGTTGAACACCGATGCTGAAGAGTTCGGCGGTAGCGGCGTTGGCAACCTTGGTGAAGTTGAAGCTTGGGACGACAGCTGGCACGGTCAACCTGCGGTGTGCGAGATCACGCTGCCTCCACTAGCTGTGGTGTGGTTGGCGGACAGTTAATGCGTCAGTGGTGATGGTGTCCCACCGACGACTTGTTTAGAGCCGGTGGGGTGATTGCTGCGATGTCGTCGATCTTGATGATCACGAACTCGCTCTTTTGATGACTCAGTGCCGCGCGACTCACCGCCGGATCTTGGGTGTCGTCCTGTTGTTCCGGTTGAATGTCGGCGCTTTCTGCATTGACGTCGTCCTGGGCGGAGGCAATGTCAACGGTGCTGTCGCTTGAGTCCTGTGTGTCGTGGCCATCGTTGCGACCGCGCAACTTGGTCCACATTCGCCGGAGCAGCGCCTTGAGCCTTTTCACGTCAGCTCAATCTGGATCTGATTGTCCGGCGAGATCGCTGGCGGCTGTCTCGGGTGCAACCACGTTAATGGGCACGCCGGTTCCCATTTCGAAGCCGGCTGGTGTTGTGAGCTTTGGGTAAATGTGAATGTGCCAGTGGAAGTCGGTCGGTGAGCGAAACGGCGAAGCGTGAAACACGATGTTGTATGCAACATCGCCAACCGATGTGCGCAACGCACTGAGCGCTTTTTGCAGTCCGCGCGATACGCCCTCTACTTGCTTGTCGGTTGCATGGTTGAGGTGTGCTTCGTGATGGCGCGGGATGATTGTCATTTCGTACGGGGTTGATGACCAGAACGGGCAAAAGACAAAAACATCGTCGTCGGAATAGACAACGCGCATGTCGACCCATTCCTCGCTGTCGATGGTTGCACACATGATGCAGTTGCCACGGAAGCGAGCAAAACCGCCTTGTTCTTCCATGAGTTCACGCGGAACAAATGGCATGCCGAGCAACTGAGCGTGGGGGTGTTCAACCGAAGCGCCCGCTTCGCGACCAAAGTTCACGACGACTTGTGTGTAGCGAAGGCCGGAGTCTGCAGCATGGACTGCAACGCGGTCTCGGATGAGACGCATGAGTGCGTTGGCATGCGACTCGCTGAGCTCGTTGAAGCAGGTGTTGTGCTCTGGCGAGAACACCAATATCTCGTGACTGCCGCTTGCCGGGGCTTGCATGTAGAGAGGCCCGAGGTTCTCAACAGCCATTGCGTCATGGCCCGTGAATGCGGGGTAGCGGTTTGGAATGAGACGAGCCGCCCACGGGTGGTCTGTTTCCATCACGCCGTCTTGACCGCTTTCAAGCGTGGTGATCTCAGGAGGGGTGTCGGATTCATGGCCGGGGCAGAACGGGCAGCGCTCGTATCCGGAAGTTGACGGAGCGGATCGCTCAAGAAATGCATTTGGCCGTTCGCCACGAGCAGCGGTGACTACAACCCAGCGGCCGGTGAGCGGGTCTAGCCGCAGCTGGCTCATGCCTGCGAATGTGAGTGGCGTTGTTGGAGAGGGGCCTTGCTCATTTCTGCGACGTTACTCCTGGTGTCTGAAGCCAGGAGTGATTTTGTCCAGGTTTGGGGCTGGTGAATCGTTGGCGCGCAAGATGCTGTGTCCGGCGCAGAGTGTTCGACCACAACTACGCTGCGGGCGTGGCGAAGAAGACTCGGTTTCCTGGATTGCTTGGGTCTCTTGCCCAAGAAGAGTTCCAGCGAGACTGGTCTGAGGGTTCACCTTTTCATCGGCAGCGCCTGTTCCGCTGCGGACTTGCCAAGGGTCAGCCCAAGGGGCTCAAACAGCTGGAGACGGTTCCGCCTCTTGACCTGGACGATGTTGCCTCTAGCCGTGATCTGGTAATCACCAATCCCTACGACGACGTGCGCTCGTTGGGCAAGAGTTGGCTGCGGCGCAACCGGTGGCCGCGACGCTGGTCGACCATGGCAGGCATTCCGTTCGCGTACTCCAGAGCCGACCTGGAACTGCTTGCGAATCAAGGAAAGCAGTTGCTTGAGGCCGCCGGCGTGCGCGAGACCGACACGATTGGCTTGCTTGACTTTGACCTGGTTGATAGCCGGCGCTGGCAGCTTCAGGCAGGAATTGAAGGCATTGGCGCATCTGTCGTGAGAATTGACACGGTCGATCAGCTTGCTTCACTTCCCGCAACCGTGTTGATTGCAAGCCCCCATGCAGGTGAGCAGATCTTGAGCGCGGCGGTGTTGCAGGGGGTTGATGTTTCGTTGTTGCACACGGTTGTTTCCGTGGGTGCTCCCTACGGTTCGGACATTGACGCCTTGTTGGCAATTTGTGGAGACGCTGTTGCAACGGTTCGCCTTTGGGCGCCAGATGGTGTTTTTGGCTTGTGGGGGCAATGTCGTGGCGGCGAGGGTTTTCATACTTGGCTTCACAAAGAAGTTGTCGAGGTGGTCGACCCGTCGACGGGCATTGCGCTTCCGTCAACATCCCAACGGTCTGGTCGCATTTATTGGACTGGGTCTGGTTGGCGGGCCATGAACGTGTTGCGACTGGACACAAATGCAAACGCGTTTGCTCATTACGACCCGTGTGAGAACTGCGGCCGATCTTCGATGAGGCTTTCGCCCGTGCCCAACAGCGTCACCTTCGAAGAGCTGATGACCGTCGTCATCGGCACAATTGAGTGGTGCGCCGAAATCGTTGTCGCGCGGGGCCGGAACCGGCTTGACGTTTACCTGGCGGCGACGGCCAGTGAGGAAGTTGCCTCCTTGGTCTCGTTGCTTGAGGACGAGGTTGGCGAGGTGGAGGTTGGCTTGGTTAGCGAAGATGAAATCGCCAGGCGACGGGCCGCCAGCGGGGGAGAAGTGCTGGTGGACCGCAGAACCGGAATTATCTGAATTTCATCTGTATCGTCTTGGGCATCCAAGCGAACTAGACCGATTAGGTGGCCGACATGAGTGCATGGAATGCGAACCCGGATGCAAGAACCGAGCGGACAGCGTTGGGGTTGCCAATTGCGCCCATGACTGTGGCTGACATTCTTGATGGCAGCTTCAAGATGGTCAAGCGCAACTGGAAAGCGTTTGCAATCCTTTCGATTCCGTTTTCCATTCCGGGAATACTCTTCACCTACGCGCAGTACGCCGTTCAGGGAACGACTGGCGGAAGCATTCGCGACATGCTTGCCGATCCCGAAGCGTACGCAGAAACATCGTCGCCTTTGGCATCTGGAGAATTTGTTTTCACTGCAGCGGCATTTGCATTGCTGATCGGCGGAGTTGTTCTGTCGTTTCTCCTTACGCCTTACATCTACGCCGTTGCTATTCGCGTTGTTGCGGGTTCGTACCTAGACCACGAACGTCCACTGTCAACGGTTGCATCGCAGACTTTCAGGCGGGTGCCGACGTTGTTGTTGGCAAGTTTGCTCGCGGTGCTTGCGGTTATCGGTGCCGCGGCTCCTGTTGTGATTCCAATTGCATTGCTGGCTGCGTCGTTTCCGCCGGCTCTGTTGATGTTGGTGTTTGCGATCATTCCCATTGTTGTTGTCGGAACGATGCTGGCTTTTATTTACCAAGTGGTGGTCATCGAAGACGCATCGGCTAGTCGCTCGCTCAGTCGTTCGTGGTTCTTGGTCTCGAAACGTTTCTTCCCGATTCTTGGCATCTACATCCTCGCAACGATTATCAGCTCGGTTATCGGCTCAGTTGTTGCGACGCCCCTGCTGTTCTTGGGGATCGGCGGCGGCTACTTGTTCGAACCAGTTGAATATGTCGCGACCGCGATTGCATCGGTCATCTCGACATTCATTTCGTTGGCGGTTCAGGCATCGGTGCTGACGTTGCTGTACTTCGACGCACGCATTCGCTTTGAAGGCTTTGACCTTTCATTGAAAGCGCGACGCAACGCCGGTGACGCTTCTCCCGGCTCAAGCCCATCTTCGCTGAATGGCTGAACCGGGTCCGGTCGCCAATCCGCAAAAGGTAAATGCGGATGTCGACCAAATCCTCTCATCGCCTGACTTTGCAGGCATGAAGGAGTATTGGTACACGCCGATTGTTCAGATCATCACAGACCCCGTTGGTTCGTTGATGGCCGCGTTTGACTGGGTGCTTTCTTATGTCGCGGTGGGCTCGTCAAATCCTTGGGTTGCATTGGCGATTGGCCTTGGGTTCTTGGTCTTTGTGGCAGTTGGCGTGTTCTTGTTAACGCGAAGCGTTGGTCGCGATGCGGGAGCCCCGGTTCATGTCGATCTTTCGCCAACGGGTCGCACGGCAGAAGAGTTGGACGCCGACGCCGACTCGATGTTGCGGACGGGCGATTACGAAGGTGCAGTGCGCAGTTACTTTTCAGCGCTCTTGTTGCGTTTGGGTAAGCGGGACATCTTGCAGCTGCGGGCGGGTCGCACGACGGGCGAGTACCGCAATGAGTTGAGCCAATCAAAGCCAACTGCTGCAAAACCGTTTGCCGAGTTGACCGAGGTGTTTGATCGAGTCTGGTTTGGTGGACACGGAGCAACTGCACAAGATGCGACCGACGTGAAGCAACTTGGTATTGACGTTCTGTCTGCGCTTGACGGTGGCGAAAAATGAAGTTGGGCCGCGCGCGAGTGCCAACGTTTCTCCGTCATCCAATTACTTGGTTGTTGGTGATTGTCGTTATCGCCAGTGCCTACCTGACCTACTTGTCTGCCAGGGGTAACGGCGACCAACCGTTTCTGGATGATCCATCAGAACAGGGGGGTCTCGCGTTTCGCCGTTTGACGGAGCAGTACAACGTCAACCTCGAACGCACTGCACACCCGAAGCAAGGCTCGACGGTCTTGGTCATGTCGTCTACGTCATTGGGTTCAGCCGACCTTGCTGAGTTTGTTAAACAGGGTGGAACCGTTGTCGCTGCAGGAAGATTTCCTGCCGAACTCGATGTCAAGGACATTCGTGACGACGCGCGCAACAACCCTGTTCTGCAACCGCAGTGCAATGCAAGCTGGGCGCAAGGTGTTGGTTCGGTTCGAGTCGCTTCGTCGCGCACTTACCCGGTGATGAAGGCATCTGAGTCAGACGTTGGGTGTTTCCCCTCGGGCACCAGTACTTACTTTGCTGTTGAGAAGCACGTTGGTCTCGGCCGGATGATTCTGCTGACCACTGACCAGATGTTCACAAACGAGCTTATTGGCGAACAAGACAATGCCGTGCTTGTTGCGAACCTAATCGGTGCTCAAGGTGGTGGAACGCTGCAGATTCTCGACCCATCTGTGGACCCGGGTAACGACGCAAACTTCAGCGACAAGTCGTTGTTGGAAGTAGTGCCCGCCGCGTTCTACATGGCCATGTTGCAGGTAGTGGTTGTGTTTGTGGTGTTGGCGCTGAATCGCGGACGTCGTTTTGGTCGTCTTGTTACCGAAGACCTTCCCGTGAAGCTGCCGGCTTCGGCGCTTGTCGTCGCCCAGGGTGAATTGATGGACACAGCGGGTCAGACAAATGCAACGGCTGCGGTACTGCGCAGCGACGTGCGTCGAAAAGTTGCGTTGCTCGTCGGTGCGGACCCAACCCTCGACGCTGACTCTTTGGTGGCTACCGTTGAGTCGCGCACAGGCATTGAGCCGCGCCGTTTGAGATATGTGCTTGTTGATTCTCCGGTGAGCAATGGCAGTCAGCTGCTTGCGCTGAGCCAAGAAATTGAAAGACTGCACCAGGAGGTAGTCAATGTCAGATGAACTAGAACCCAACGCATCGCCTGCGCGAAGTGCAATCCTTGCGCTTCGCAAAGAGGTCCACAAGGTTGTTGAGGGTCAAGATCCCGCCGTAACCGGTTTGGTTGCGGCTTTGCTTGTGCGCGGACACGTGTTGTTGGAAGGCGTTCCGGGTGTGGCAAAGACCCTCTTGGTCAAGTCCCTTGCTGCGGCGTTAGACCTTGATTTCAGGCGCGTGCAGTTCACACCTGATCTCATGCCGTCCGACATCACCGGCCAGATGATCTATAGGCCAGAGCTGAAAACCAAGTCTTTTGAGTTTCGCCAAGGCCCAATCTTCACAAATCTGTTGTTGGCTGACGAGATCAACCGAACCCCAGCAAAGACACAGTCGGCGTTGCTCGAGGCCATGGGCGAGTTCCAGGTGACAACCAGTGGACAAACTCTGAGCCTGCCAGACCCGTTCTTTGTTGTTGCAACGCAAAACCCCGTTGAATATGAGGGCACGTATCCGCTTCCCGAAGCGCAGCTTGACCGTTTCATGTTCAAGCTGAACGTCGATTACCCGACCGAGGCCCAAGAAGTTGCAGTGCTTGGTCGACACGCCGAAGCAAGCGACTCAAGCAGTGTTACGGCAGTTGAGATAAAGCCTGTTGCCAGCGCGCAGCACTTGATTACGGCTCGCAAAGAGGTTGCCGCGTTGACGGTTGATCCAAAAGTTCAGGAGTACATCGTTGCTCTTGCGCGTGCAACGCGAACTTCGCCGTCGTTGTCGCTCGGTGTTTCGACTCGTGGTGCGGCCATGTTGTTGCACTCTGCGCGAGCTTGGGCGTGGTTGCGTGGTTCGACGTTCGTAACGCCTGACGATGTAAAGGTGATGGTGAAGCCGACATGGCGCCACCGCATTGCGATTCGTCCAGACATCGCGCTTGAAGGCGTCGACGGTGACGGAGTCCTTGATGGCGTAATGGCAACCGTTGCAGTGCCTCGCTAAGGACTGACTCATGAGTGACGCAGGAGTGGCGACAAAGGTTTCGCATTGGCCAATGCCAACGGGTCGCCTTGTGCTGCTTTTGGTTGCAGTGACGCCAATTGTCTTGTTGTTTCCGCGTCAGCCGTGGATTGTCTTGGTCATCGACGCGATCATCTTGTTGATTGCGTGGATTGACTTCTTGGTGTCTAGGGGCGCCCGTTTGATTGACATCACACGCAGCTATGACGGCGCGATTTCGCTGGATCGCACGGCGCCGATTACATGGACGGTGAAAAATGGCCTCGGTCGCAATGTTCGTTTGCGGTTTCGCGACTCTGTGGCTGGCTCATTGGGAATTGATAAAACCGAGTTTCAGTCTCGGTTCAAGTCCAAGGAATCCAAGCGATTTGAGTCGACCATTCGCCCGACGCGGCGGGGAGAGTTCGCGCTTCAAGAAGTGACTGTTCGCATGTATGGGCCACTTGGTCTTTCGATCCGACAGTTCAGACGCTCGGTTGTTGACAATCTCAAGGTGTATCCGTCGGTTGCGTCGCGGCGCGAAGCTCAGTTGCGAATTGAGAACACGCTGTTGGACGAAGGCGCGCGGTCAGTGCGTTCGCGTGGTGGTGGAACCGACTTTGATCAGCTTCGCGAGTACGGGCCCGATGATGATTTTCGTTTTATCGATTGGGCTGCGACCGCGCGTTCCACCAAGCCGATCGTGCGTACTTATCGTGCGGAGCGCAACCAGGAAGTTGTTGTGCTGTTGGACACGGGTCGCTCAATGGCGAGCCAGATCCAGGGTCAAAGTCGTCTTGACCATGCCTTTGACGCGACGTTTGCTCTCTCAACCATCGCTGGTCACTTGGGTGACCGGGTTTCGCTTCTGGCATTTGACGATCGCGTGCAAGTTGAAGTGTTGGGCAAGTCAGGTAAGCGGCAGACTGACGGCTTGGTTGAAGCCGTATTTCAGCTGGAGCCTCGCCTTGTCGAAAGCGACTATCGCGCTGCGTTTGTGCACACGCTCATGCGACACCGTCGCAGGGCGTTGGTCGTTTTGATTACTGACCTTGGAGTCCAGTCTGCGTCGGGGGCATTGCCCGATGTGTTGCCTTTGTTGCTGCGAACGCACAAGGTGATTGTCGCCGGTGTGGGCGACCCTCGCGTTGAAGAGTGGGCCAACGGGCTTCCTGTCGAGACCAACAAGGCGTTTCGCAAAGCGTCTGCCATTCAGGCACTCGATGATCGCAGGCGCTTCAAGGCCATGTTGACTTCGCGCGGCGTAAAGGTTGTGGACCGTGAACCCAAGAAGCTGACGAACGCCGTTGTCGACGCATACTTGGATATCAAAGCCGCGGGGTCTCTGTAACTGCGTCTTGCGCAGTGCGCCACGGGTTATTGCGAGTTATTGCGCCGACTACGAGGATTGCGAGCTGAGGTGCGACCAGCCACGCGTGTCTGTTTCGCCGAGTTCGCCTGAGTATCCCTGTCTCTTTGCGTTGCGTCCAGCGAAATGGACGTACGACAAGAACAGGATTTCGGCAATCACGCCAATTCCGACCCGTATCCAGGTCGGCCAAGGTTGGCCGGTGACGAAACCTTCGATGATTCCTGAGATTGTGAAGAAAACGAAAAGGCCAATGACAACCGTTGCCACGCGGCGACCCTCTTCGCCGATTGCCTGAACCCTTGTTCTGTTGCCTGGCGCGATGATGCTCCAACCCAACTGCAAGCCCGCGGCGCCCGCAAAGACAACGCAGGTGAGCTCAAGCAGGCCGTGCGGCAGGATGAGGCCGAAGAACTTGTCCAGCTGATGGTGGTACGCGAATAGACCGCCGGCAATTCCCACGTTGAACCCGTTGAGGATCAAAGCGAAGACCGTGGGGAGGCCCAAGGCAATGCCGCCGCCAAATGCAACGACGCCAACCATGATGTTGTTCGTAATGACTTCAGAGGAGAACTGACTGGCTTCCTCGGAGCGGTAGTAGCTCTCGAAGTCTTCCTCTATGTATTGCTTGGCCAAGACGGGCGGAATTGCGATGTCGCGGGCCTCTTGGTTTGTGGCTATCCACGCACCGCCAACAAGAGCTGGCAGGAAAAGCAGCAGCGCCGAAACGAGCAACATCTTTCGCATGTGCCAGGAGGCCGCTGGAAAGGTGATTGTGAAGAAGGACCCAACATTGCGCCAGCTGCGTTTGCGGGTGCCGTAGATGGTTTGTCCGGCGCGGTTCACCAGTGCGGACAGGTAGGCGTTGAGAGTGGGGTCGTTGAAGTAGCTGCGAGAGTAGGAAAGCGCTGATGACGTCTTTTGGTAGAGCGCAGTGAGTTCTTGGATCTCGGAATGGCTGCGGCTGTTGAGCTTTCGTCGCCCACCTTTCGTAAGCTGGTCCAGGCGCTTCCAATCCTTGCTGTTGGTGGCAAGGTAGGTGTCAATGTCCACGGGTCAACCGTAGCGGTCCGGCCCCAATCGCAGCGGATCACATGCCAAAGACTTTCCTCGGAACCAATCCACCGGTAACTGATGAGCTGGTGACCCCAGAAGCCACGGTGCTGAATATCCATGTGGCGGGGTTGGGTTCACGCATGGCGGCGGCGCTGATCGACATGACCCTGCGAGTAATTTTGGTTATTGCGACGACCACCGCAGCGGCTTCGGTTGGTGGCGCCATGGTTGCTGTCGACTGGATTTTCGTGGTTGCGCTTCTGTTCGCGGTTTTCGGTTCATACCTTGGGTATCCGGTGTTCTTTGAAACGGTCTGGCGAGGCAAGACGCCCGGCAAGGCCATCATGGGCATTCGGGTGGTGACAATTCAGGGAGCCCCGATCCGCTTTCGTCACGCTTTCATCCGCGCGGCGCTTGGGATCTTCGAAATCGACGGCACATATGGTGTTGTTGGAGTGATCGCCATGGCGTGTTCGAAGCGCACCCAACGCCTTGGCGACATGGTTGCCGGCACGATCGTGTTCCGTGAACGCCAGGCCATGAAACCTCCACAGCCGATTCGTTTTGAGGCTCCGGCGGGAACCGAAGACCTGATGGCTCGCCTCGATACGACGGGTTTGCGACCAGTCGACTATGCGAACGTGCGGGCCTATTTGGTTCGTGCGCCGAAGTTGGTGCCCTCCGCTCGTCAAGAGGTGGCAGCTGTGGTGGTCGGCGAGCTCGAGAGCCGTTTGGCGCTGACTAAGCCGGCCGAGGTTTCCAACGAGCTCTATTTGTTTTGCATTGCGGCCGCCTATCAGGCGCGTTTCAATCGTCAGCCCATCGGCTAGCCGTCGTGGCGGCCAATAGGGCCGGGTTCCTCGGTAAACTTGGTTTCTCTATGTCCGTTTACCTTGATCACGCAGCGACAACGGTAATGCGCGATTCTGCAATTCAAACCGCTGCTGATGTCATGGGCAGGATTACGGGTAATCCATCAGGCGCACACGGCGCGGCTCAGCAAGCACGAACAATTATTGAAGAAGCCCGCGATGAAATTGCTGAACTGCTTGGCGCTGCGCCTCGCGAACTTGTGTTCACAAGCGGCGGAACCGAGTCTGCCAACTTGGGTGTCATTGGGGCTGCGCGCGTCAACGACAACTTGTCCGATGGGTCGGGCGTTGTCTGCTCAGCCATCGAGCATCACGCCGTATTGAACGCAGTTGAAAGTCTTGGCGGGCGTTTTGTGCGCGTGAAGGCAGATGGCCAGCTGGACATGGGCCACTTGGCCGAGTTGATAGACGGCACAACGTCTGTTGTTTCCGTGATGGCTGTCAACAACGAGACGGGCGGCATCCAAGACATCGGCACGGTTGCACGCACGGTTGCAAACCGCGCGCCGCAAGCGGTTGTTCATACAGATGCCGTTCAGGCGGTTGCGTGGCTTGACGTTGCGAGTCATTGCAAAGACGCTCACTTGTTGAGTGTCAGCGCTCACAAGATTGGTGGCCCGATGGGAACGGGTGCATTGGTTGTGCGCGAAGGAACAAAGATTGCCGCGCAGATTGTCGGCGGCGGTCAGGAGCGCGAGCTTCGCAGCGGAACGCAGAACGTTGCCGGCATTGCTGCATTTTGCGTTGCTCTTCGCGAAACGGTTGCCGAGCGCGAAGCCACTGTCTCGCGCGTCCGGCAACTTCGCGACGCACTGCTTGACGGCTTACCGGCTGCTTGTGAAGGCGTGCGCGAAACCGTTCCACGTCAGTCGACGGTTGCTGGTCATGCTCATGTGACTTTCGACGACATCGACTCTGAGTCGTTGTTGTTCATGTGCGATGAAGCGGGGTTGTTTGCATCTGCGGGTGCATCATGTGCTTCAGGTGCAATGCAGCCAAGCCATGTGCTCATGGCACTTGGTCTAGACGAGCGCCACGCGCGCAATGGCGTGCGTTTGACTCTGGGGCGCACGTCAACGCTGAATGATGTTGATGAGGCGTTGCGAATCATTCCCTCTGCTGTAGAGCGGTTGTCGTCAAGAAGAAGGGTCAGCGCATGACCAAACGAGTGCTGGTTGCCATGTCTGGCGGTGTCGATTCTTCAGTGACGGCCGCGTTGTTGTTGGACGAAGGTTATGAAGTTGTCGGCGCGACCATGAAGTTATGGGGTGGCGCAAGCGACTCTGGTTGCTGCTCTATTGCAGATGTTGACGACGCGCGCCGCGTTGCGCAGCAGTTGGGAATAAAGCATCACGTGTTCAACTTCGGTGAAGAGTTCATGGCGTCGGTTGTCGGCCCGTACGTGAACGCGCACGCGGTTGGCAACACGCCCAATCCCTGCATCGAGTGCAATCGGCATATCAAGTTCGACGTGTTTTTGGAGCGTGCGCTGGACCTTGGTTTTGATGCCATTGCAACTGGTCATCACGCACGCATTGAGAATCGCGATGGTCGGTTTGCGTTGTTGCGCGGCGCAGACCCCGCCAAGGACCAGAGCTACGTGCTGCACATGATGAAGCAAGATGCACTGGCCAGAACGCTCTTGCCGGTTGGTCACATGAACAAGTCGCAGGTCCGCGAGATTGCCGCGGAGCGCGGGCTGAGAACCGCTAGCAAACCCGACAGTCAAGACGTTTGTTTCATCACGTCAAAGGGCGGACGCTCAGCGTTTCTAGGTGACCGCATCCCAATGAAGCCGGCCCGCTTGATTGATCACGAGACTGGTGACGACTTGGGAACCTTGCCATCGGTTGAAATGGTGACGGTCGGGCAGCGCAAAGGCATGGGTGGCAACACCGCAGAACGGCGCTACGCAACCGAAGTCGATGTTGCAACCGGTGTGGTCAAGGTCGGCAACATTGCTGACTTGATGACAAGCCGAGTCGATGTAACCGAAATGAGTTTCACCAACGAGGTGGTGCTCGGAGGTGCGACTGTTGTTGCTCAGGTGAGTGCGCACGGGCTTCCTCTCGGCGCGACGTTCAACGGAGACCACATCATCTTTGATGAGCCTCAACGTCGAGTGGCGCGTGGCCAAAGCGTTGTTGTGTATAGCGGTGACGAGGTCCTTGGCGGAGGAATCGTCGCCTAGAGGCTCGTCGCCTACAGGGTTGGAGCCGCTGGACTGCGCTGGATGTTGTCACGCGCAACTGTCTCAGCAAGTCCTTGTCCGACTTCGACGCCCAGTAGGTCTTGGGCCTTGTGTATTTGTTCGGTCAACAGAGTCCGTTGTGCGCGCTGTTCTGTGTTGAGTTTGGCTGAGTCTCCCAGCAGTGGCTCGACGTGAGGTATTTCAAAGGTGTCATGAAACTCGACGGCTTCAGCAATGCATTGTTGAACCTGCGTCAACTTGCGCCCGCCGCCGCGTGCTGCTTGTAATGCCTGCGCGTTGGCGGAAGGGAGGGCGGCTTCGACACTCGCAAGACGTTGGTTTGTGACGTGTTCGGCAAACCGTTTTGCAGAGACGGTCAAGTCTTGTTGCGCCTGAACGATTGGTTTGCTGGTTGTGTCGATTTCATTGATGGTGTCTTCGCAGCGCCTTATTGGTTCGTCGAATGCTTTAAGAACTGCGAGCTCGCTGGTTTCTTTCCATCGTTTCGTTGTTTCGTCGATAGTTTGGCCGGCGGCTTGCGCACGACGTCTTGCCGTTGCCACGTGGTGAACTGCTGCAATCACGGTGGGCCCCGCTGTTGCCAATGCGGTGATGCCGGTTAATGCAAACACGCTAACTGCCACCACCGAGACGGTGGCGAGGAAGGCGACAAGAGCTGCTCGCTTTCGAAAGTCTCGGTATAGATACGCGCGTACAGCTTGCGCGCGCACAGTGTTGGCTTGTTCTCTGACGCTGAGTATTTCGGCTGCTCGGTTGTTGGTCAGCTCGTGCAACCGACTAAGGGCAGCTTCCCGTCGAGCTTGATAATCGCGATGAGCTTCTTGGGCGTTCGACAACTTGTCTTGTGCATCCTTGTACGCGTCTAGTGCTCCTCGTGTTGACGCGTTCAGCTCGGTTGTCAGCTTGTCTGGCGCAGTGTCCGGTGTGGCTGACGGCGTCTTGGTCGCAGATGTTTCTTTACTTGCGGCGGGCCTAGCAGGCTCAGCTTCAACAGGCTGAAATCGGCGAACGCGCTTGTGAGAACTGGCCTGTGAGCTTGCCGGTACGGAAGTCTCTGCGCGTTGCTCGCGCGTCGCGGTTTTTGGCAAGGCAGCTTCACGAGACTCGACGGTTTGGAATCCGGAGGCCTTGTTCTCGGCGTCTTGCCAAACCCTCAAGTACGTAAGGTCCGCCGCCCCAATGGCACCGGAGAGCCCTTTTCGAACAACTTTTTGGGTTTCAAGCAGGCTGTCGGCTTCTTCTTGCTTAGCGAAAACCCCAAGAACAACCAGTGTCTTGTCTTGCGTGCCGTAGGTGTAAAGCAGCCGAGCCGGGTTGTCTCCGCTTGTTCTCAGCTCCCAGAGGCTGTCATACCCCTTGACCTTTCGGCTCTTGACGGGTCCGATGACGGCTGGTCCCAGTGTTGCGGCCACTGTCATCAGTTGAGCGAGCTTGTTGCGAGTTGCTGCGTGTAGCTCAGCAGTGACTTTCATGAAGTCCGACACGTTGTTGTTGCCGGGCGAGTGGATGGCCCAGGCAAAGGGCTCTGAGAGAGGTGTTTGAACTGTCATGTACTGCTTGGATCGTGGGGACGAACGCTTCTGCCAAGGCGCAGAGAATTGCAGCTGACGCAGGCAGATGACGCGGAATCTAGTTGCGCGTCATCTGCCTAGGAAAATCAGGTGTTTGTGCCCTCGCGGCCGTAGTCGTCCTCAAGGCGCTCGATGTCGTCTTCGCCGAAATAGGTGCCGGACTGGACCTCGATGAACGTTACGGGTTCGTCGGTGCGGTTCTCTGCGCGGTGAGCAACGCCAATGCCGAAGTCGACAGCGCCGCCTGTTGGTACGT
This sequence comes from Acidimicrobiia bacterium, assembly GCA_039812705.1. Lineage (GTDB taxonomy): Bacteria > Actinomycetota > Acidimicrobiia > Acidimicrobiales > JBBSGY01 > JBDIBA01. The sequence goes on along the minus strand of JBDIBA010000029.1, from coordinate 5,853 downwards.
CGCGAATCTCACCATCAATCGTCACCGTGAGGGTGCCGTGGGCAACAAACCAGTGTTCGGCGCGCTTTTGGTGACGCTGATAGCTCAGGCGCTTGCCGGGTTGGACGGTGATCGTCTTTACCTTGTGGTCGTCAGCTTCATGTAATACGTCGTACGAACCCCACGGGCGTTCATCATGTTCCAAAGACATGACCTGCACTCTATGGGACTTCTGCTGCTCCGATGATCGGGAAAGCGGGCCAGATGTCTTGGTCGATCATGTCGCCGTGGTGGTAGACGGTGCCGAATTGCCAGGCGGCGCCGGTGGTGTCGAAGATTCGGTAACCGCCACTCGTTGAAATGATTGCGCTTGCGCGGCCGCCCCACATGTCTGTTGCTTCGCCCAGCTCGGGGGCTTCGCCGAAGTTGGACACGGCACCTGCTTCATCAAGCAAGTAGTAGCCCTTGGCGTCGTCAGTCAACGTCATTGAGGTGAACTTGGCGCCATGGTGACTGCCGCCCGCTGAGCCAAGAAACTCGGCGTCTCCGAAAGTGAAGATTCCGCCATCGGCGGCAACCAGGTAGTAGCCGTCGCCGTTTGGAGTTGCTGCCATTGCAACAATTGGCTGGTTGAGTTTCTTGTCTCCCATTGACCCGTAGAACTCGGCGTCTCCGAAAGTGAAGATTCCGCCGTCAGATGCAACAAGCCAATAGCCGTTGCCGGACTTTGTTGACGCCATGCCGACAACGGGCTGGTTGAGCCCCATGTTTCCGGTGCTGCCATAAAAGCCGGCTTCACCAAAGTTGAAAACACCGCCGTCTGCCGCGACAAAGCGGTACCCGTTGCCTTTGGGCATTGCCGACATGCCAACGACAGGCTTGTTGAGACGCATGTTTCCTGTCGAGCCAAAGAACTGCGCACCGCCGTATGAGAACACGCCGCCGTCAGCGCCGAGCATCCAGTAGCCGCCTGGCTTTGTCTGCCAATCGCTGATGCCGGCTGGTGGCGATACGTCGACGTTTTGCCAGTTGTCACTTGCAGTTGCTTGGGCCAGGTCGCCGTAGATGACCGTGTACGCAATTGAACCCGGGCGGTAGAAGCAGCTTGCGTCGGTCTTGATGGTGATCGACTTGCTGGCAACGACCATCTCGGCAGGGCAGTAGCCGCCCCACTTGTTGAGACCAAAGGTTGAGACCTCGTCGTTGTCGTCTAGTCCGACTATCAGCGTTGCGTCGGAGGCTTCAGAGTGATTAAACGACAGAGCCATTCCAAGCACGTATTGGCCCGAGGTGAAGCGAGGGTCTGTTCTGGGGTCGACATGAACGTTGAAGTTGGCTGTGACCTCGATTGTGGAGGTGTCGAAGGTGAGCGACGAGCCAATCAACTCGCTGGGCGCGCTGGCGGCTGCGACCCGGGCCGACTTGTTTGCTGTAGATGCCTTCGTGCGAGCCGAGCCGGGTGTTGGTGAAGCTGTCGATGCACGCTTGCCTGTAACCACTGTTTGCAGTTGGTTTGCCACGGCCTTTTGCTGAGAGCTGCTGCTTGAGGAAACCGGAGCGTGGCTCTTGGCGGCCGAAGCGGGCTGGCCGACAGCGCCAGAAAAGCCTGCAATCAGGGAGGAAGTAACAATGAGAACTGCAAGACGCTGCCTAAAAGCGTGCAATTGAATCTCCTAAACAAGATGCGCCGAAATAAGCGCTGGCCACCGAGAGTGACACAAATACCCATGTGAGTAAAGGGGTCTTAGATTTGCAGACTGTGAAACCCGCCGAGCGCGCCGCCGAGCTACGTAACCAGATTGAGTACCACAACGAGCGCTACCACCTGCTTGATGCGCCCGAAATCAGCGATGCCGATTATGACCAGCTGACACGGGAATTGCGCGAACTCGAGGAGGCCCACCCAGAGCTGGTTGATGATGCCTCGCCAACTCAGCAGGTTGGTGGGCCGATATCGACGGCTTTCGCGCCCGTGAAACACGCGGCACCGATGATGTCGTTGGACAATGCGTTCAGCATTGAGGAGCTGGAGGCTTGGGCTAGGCGCACCAAGAACTACGTCGACGGCGAAGTGCCGCTGTGCTGCGAGTTGAAGATTGACGGACTGGCGTTGTCGCTTCGTTATGAACAGGGGCGCTTTGTGCAGGCTGCTACCCGTGGTGATGGGCGAACCGGCGAAGACGTCACCGCAAACGTCGCGACCATCGGCGCAATTCCCAAACAACTTCCCAAGGGCGCGCCCGATGTGTTGGAGGTGCGCGGCGAGGTCTTCATGCCGATCGAGTCTTTTGAGGAGCTCAACGCGCGTGCGCAAGAAGCCGGAACGAAGATTTTTGCGAACCCTCGCAATGCCGCGGCCGGTTCTTTGCGGCAAAAAGATCCCTCTATTACGGCCACTCGTGAGTTGTCGTTTTGGTCGTACCAGCTGGGTGAGGTGGGCGGGGGAGCAGCTGTTGACTCTCACAAGGAAACGCTGTCCTGGTTGAAGAAGATGGGTTTCCCTGTGAATCCCGAAACCAAGTCGTTCAGAACTGTTGAAGAGGTGCACAAGTTTTGTGCGCATTGGTTGGAGCACCGCCACGATCTGAAGTACGAGATCGATGGGGTTGTTGTGAAGGTCGATCTTTTAGCGCAACGTCAAGAAATGGGCTTTACGGCGAAGTCCCCGCGTTGGGCAATTGCGTTCAAGTTTCCGCCTGAAGAGCGCACAACCAAGCTGATCGACATCATGGTTTCCATCGGAAGGACCGGCAAGGCCACGCCGTTTGCACAAATGGAACCCGTCTTTGTTGGCGGTTCGACGGTTGGCTTATCGACTTTGCACAATGAAGACCAAGTGCGCGGGAAAGATGTCCGGCCTGGTGACATGGTCATTGTGCGCAAAGCCGGTGATGTGATTCCCGAAGTTGTTGGACCCGTGTTGTCGCTGCGGCCAAAGGGGTTGAAACCGTGGAAGTTTCCGACGAAGTGCCCGTCGTGTAGGGAGCCTTTGACGCGCATCGAGGGGGAGAGCGACACCTTTTGTACGAATCTGGAGTGTCCGGCTCAGCGCGCTGGGCGCATTTCGCACTTTGCTTCGCGCGGGGCCATGGATATTGAAGGCCTGGGCGAGCAGCGTGCCTACCAGTTCACCGGTGGCGGATTGTTGTTGGACGTTGCGGACATTTACGAGCTGGACGAGGAGAAGCTCTCCGCTGTTGAGGGGTTCGGAAAAATCAGCGTTCGCAACTTGTTGAAAGGCATTGAGGCCACCAAAGACCGACCGCTTACGAACGTGCTGATTGGGCTGAACATTGGTCATTTGGGCGCGACGAACGCGCAGATTGTTGCTCGCCACTTCAAGACGATGACCGCTCTGTTGGATGCAACCAGCGGTTCGGTTGAAGAGTCGAAGGCTGCCATCGAAAAGATCGACGGCGTCGGGCCTGTTCTTGCGGGAAGTGTTGCGAAGTTCTTTTCACTGGGAACAAACAGGGCCGTGATTCAGCGCCTGGCCGACAACGGCCTTGTTATGGAGGAACCACGGGGCGAAGACCTTGAGCAGACCCTTGCGGGAATGTCGATTGTCGTGACCGGGACGTTGGAGAACTTTTCGCGCGAAGGTGCCGAGCAAGCAGTGTTGTCGCGCGGTGGAAAGTCGCCGAGCAGTGTTTCGGCAAAGACGACTGTTGTTGTTGTGGGCGCGTCGCCCGGCGCGTCGAAAATCACCAAGGCAGAGGCCAACAAAGTTCCCATCATCAACGAAGATGCGTTTGTGAAACTGCTTGAAACGGGCAAGTTGGCAACTTGATGGGTTGTTGAACAAAAACTTTTGCGGATTGGCCAAACATTGGCGTCGCTTCGCACAAGTTGTTGGATAGCCTGCCGCAGTGGCAGCGCAACAACTCGTCGAACAAGTAGGTCGCGTTCTCGACGGGCGTTACCGGGTTACGGCTCCTATCGGAACCGGTGCTTCGGCCGCCGTTTTTCTCGCGGAAGACGTTGTTTTGAGACGTCGCGTTGCAATCAAGGTTCTTCACCAGGGCCTTGCGCACGACGAGGCTTTCTTGCGCCGCTTTCAGGCCGAGGCCCGCACTGCTGCGTCACTGTCCAACCCGAACATCATGCGTGTTTTGGATTGGGGCGAGACGAATGAGGGTCCGTTCCTGGTTCTTGAATACCTCGGTGGCGGCAGTCTTCGTGCGGTTCTAGACCGTTGCCACACTCTGTCTTTGTCTCAGACGGCCAAGGTTGGTTTGCAGGCGGCGCGTGCGCTTGACCATGCGCATCGCCGCGGTTTGGTGCACCGGGACATCAAGCCCGGAAACCTGCTTTTCGACGACGAAGAGCGTTTGGCTGTTGCTGACTTTGGGCTTGCTCGGGCGCTCGCCGAAGCGGCCATGACTGAGCCCGGTGGGGCAATGCTTGGCACCGCTCGCTATGCGTCCCCTGAGCAAGTGAGGGGCAAGTCGCTCGACGGCAAGTCCGACGTCTATGCGTTGGGTCTGATGCTGATCGAGACCATGACTGGGACCGTTCCGTTTACGGCTGACACCACGCTGGCGACCCTGATGGCTCGTCTCGATGTTCAGCTGACCGCGCCTCCCGAAATGGGCGTGCTGGGTGAAATCGTTGAAAAGGCGACCGCGCCCGATCCAGAAGAACGTATCGATTCGGCCACCTTGGTCAAGATGCTCGAATCCGCGGTGGCTCAGCTTCCGCCTGCTGCACCAATTCCGCTTCCCGGTGCAGTCAGCATCGACTTGACCGAGGGTGATCACCTCGACCGCACAATGTTGCCGAGCGGTTCGTCTTCCGGCGTTGCCGGGGCGGCAGCGGCGGGTGCAGTGCCGGCCGTTGAGGGTGGACGTGCTTCGCGGCTCAGCAGGAACAAGAAAGCCCAGGCAGAGGGCAACACTAAGTCTCAAGTTCAGGTTGAGGAATCGGCCAAACGCTCGCGCAAGCCTCGTGCTCGCACAGTTGTGCGTGCCTTCTTGGCGGCCTTGCTGATTGCGATTCTCGCGGGAGGCGGTTACGCGCTCTATTACTTCACGGGCACTCAACGTCCGGTGCCGCAACTCAACGGCATGACGCTCGATGAGGCCAAGTCCGCCGCAGAGACGGCCGGAATCACGTTGTCTTACGACGGCGAGGTTTTCAGTGAAGACATCCCGGTTGGATTGACGCTTCAGCAGACGCCGGACGAGGGTAGCGAGGTCTATCCGAGAGAACGCGTTCACGTGAGGACGTCGAAGGGCCCGGCTCCTCGCCCTGTTGTCGACTTCGTTGGCAAGAAGGTCGACGAAGCGCGAGACACTCTGACCAAGGCTGCATTCAATGTCGTTGTTGAGAACAAGCACGACGAGAACATCGCGAGCGGGCAGGTTCTAGATCAGCAGCCTCGCAATGGAGAGCAGCCGAAGGGCTCGCAGGTAAAGCTGATTGTTTCGTCCGGTCCGGCCCCGCGTGTGGTTCCCGATGTCGCGGGCATGAGCTACGAGGAGGCTGCCGCGGCGATCACGTCGAAGGGTCTTCGCGTTAGTCGCGCAGATGCGTTCTCGGACAACATCCCGGTCGGGCAGGTCGCGGGTTCAAGGCCTGGTCCGGGCGCATCGGCAGCGCGTGATTCGGTTGTGGCGATCAATGTGTCCAAGGGCCCAGACTTGATCACGGTGCCCAACGTCGGCGGTGTGTCTGTGACTTCCGCGACCTCGACGCTCCAAGCGGCCGGGTTCAGCGTGAACAATGTCTACGGACCGCCGAGTGGCCAAGTCTTTTCGACCTCGCCTAACACCGGCACAAAGGCCAAGCGCGGCGCGAGCGTCGCCCTCTACACCCGCTAACCCGCCACGTCCGGGCTCTCCTGGCCCCGCGCGCCCCTGCGAGGCCCCGCGA
>JBDIBA010000028.1:0-23173 GCA_039812705.1 Acidimicrobiia bacterium | reverse complement strand
CCTGAATAGAGCCCGCCTGAATAGAGCCTGTGCCGACACCTAACTAGCGGCGGGTTTCAGATTGGGTGATGTGTGTCGGGCCGGATTGCTCTGTTTGGCGAGCTTCGTGTGAGCCTTGTGGCGGCCGTTGCTGTGAACCACCCAAGTGAAGTGATGGCAACAATGAAAAACGATGGAGGCAGGTTGAACATTGCCGACAGTGCGAGCCCACCGCAAACCGACGCAACGCCGATTGCCATTGCAAGGCCTACTGCGCGCAAGGGTCGCGCTGTAATCATTAGTGCAGTTGCGATTGGCGCAATCAGCAACGCGAAAAGCAGCAGCGTTCCAATAACTTGAACCGCCATGGTGGTGGCAACAGCCAGTGCAACCATGAAAACAATGCCAAGTGCGCCGGTACTAACGCCTCTCGCCCGAGCAACTTGGGGATTGACCGAAGCAAACATCAATGGTTTGGCGATGATTGCAATCACAAGAACAACAACGGCAGTCATTGCTGCAAAAAGGAGCAACTGATTGCGCGAAATCGCCAAGAGGTTGCCAAACAAGACGTTTGTCAACGCACTTTGACCGGCTCCGGCAAGACTTGAGAAAAGCACACCTAACGCCGTTGCTAAGCCAAGGATGATTCCCGTGGCGACGTCTCGATGCTCAAGTTGTTTTCCGAGCGTTCCAATTGCAACGGCTCCGGCTGTACAGAAAAGCACCAAGCCCGCTAGCGGGGGGACGCCCAACAGAATTGCGCCAGTTGCACCGGGAAAGCCGATGTGGGCAATCGCGTGTGACGAGAACGCATCGCGGCGAAGGATGACGAAGTACCCGATGATCGCTGCAACACAAGCTGTTAGTGCGCCACCGATGAACGCGTCTTGCATGAACTGCATTTGAAGGGTTTCCAGCCAGTCAGATTGGAAACCAACGTCGGCACAAATGGGAAAAGGGCTTGTAGTGGTGGAGTGAAGACTAAGCATTGCGAGTGAACAAGTCTCCTTGAGGCGTCTTCACCACGCGGACCGCGGTTCCATAAAGGTGGCTTAACAGTGCTTCGTCGACGACGTTGTTGATTTCGTCATAGTGAGCGTGGCCGTCTACCAGGTACACGGCGCCACTGAGAATTGTGAGAAGCGAGTTCAAGTCGTGGGCGACTATAAGCACCGTCATCCCGTTGGCGGCCGTCAGCTCGCTAAGCAGGTTAACGACTTCTTGTTGTTTGCGAATGTCCAAGTTTGCCAGGGGCTCGTCAAGCAGCAGCAGTTCCGGGTTGCCGACGAGTGCTTGGGCAATGGCAACACGTTGTTGCTGCCCACCCGACAGGCGACTCATGCGTGCATTGGCATAGTTCAGCGCACCCACTGACTCGAGCGCCTTGTTGACCTGTTCGCGTTCGTGGGGCTTCATTCGTCCGAGGCCGAACCGCGAGCCGGTTAAACCAAGGGCAACGAGGTCGAACGCGCGCACGGAATCGGCAATGTGGGTTGTGTAGTTCTGGGGAACGTAGCCAACCTTGGGATTTCCGCGTTTGGGTGTCTTGCCGAGGACATGCACTGTCCCATGACTGGGCGTCAGCGCTCCAACAAGAATCTCCAAGAGCGTCGTCTTGCCGCTGCCGTTTGGGCCGATGACGCCAACAACAGCGCCGCACGGAATCGTGAATGAGCTTTCCGACCAGACCGTTTGGCCGTCACGTGAAATTGCAACATCGTCGAACTCAAGGGCGTTTGTCATCGAGGCCTATTTGTCTAATGCCTCGGCAAGTGATTGCAGCTGATCCATCTGCCATGACATAAAGCTCTTTGCCTGATTCGGTTGAGTTTCTGTTACCTCAACAACTGCAATGTCGTTTTCTGTTGCAACGTCGCGGAGGCGTTGTGCGGTTGGGTTGGTGCTTTGTTTGTTGAAGATCAACACGTCGACAGCCTTTGAGCGCAGGATGGTTTCGAACTCTGCGATGTCACCAGGAGCCGGGTCTGCCTCGTTGGTGGCAGCTGTTTCATAACCTGTTGGTGTGGCATTGCGGAGTCCAACAGCATTGGCCATTGCGTTAAACACGGGTTCGGTGGCTGCAAAGGACTTGCCCTGCGCTTTGGGCTTCATGTCTTCGATGGCTTGCGTGTACGGCTCCAGGTCGGCCGACCATTCGGCAAGTCGTTCGTCGAAGTAGGTGCCGGCTGCACTGTTAGCTTCGCGCAATGTCTTGGCGATTGCCGTTGCCACTTGTTGTACCTTTGCTGGGTCGTACCAAAGGTGGGGATCGCTACCGGTTTGCGCATTCACGAGCTGTCCGGCATTAACAACGTTTGGTTTGGCGGAATTGGCTTCGAGCGTTTTAGATGCCCACTCGTCGTAACCGACACCGTTCATGACAACAACCCGTGCGTTGGCGAACTGAGCCGTGTCATTGGGTGTGGGTTCAAACTCGTGAGGGTCGCTTGATGCCGTGGCCACGATGACCTCCACTTCGGCACACTTGGCCCCAATAGCCCGTGTCATGTCCGCCCACTGGTCGATGGTTACGACCACGTTGATGGGGGAGGCCGGACACGGCACATTCGATGTCGCAGCGCGATCGGCGCCGTCGGCGCCACACGATGTTGCAACCGAAGCCGTTGCTAGAGCGAATAGGACGGTGGCGGCCTTCTTGGCGATCAAACTCACGAAAACCTCGCTGGAAATGTAGACGCGGGCCTGCGCCTAGGAAATAGGAACGATTCTCACTATAGGCTCACTGGCACCGCTTGCTTGCCAGGTTCCGTCCTTGGCCGACCAGCGTTGGCCTCTGAACGTGATTGTCTTGATCCCCGCAGTTTGGGCCCTTGCGACCAACCACTCACTCACCGCCCAGCCCTTCTGATCGGGCAGCTCTGTGGCGATTCCTGCCGAGCCAAGTTCGCGAGCCAGCTGTGCGGCGATCCGTTGCTGGTTGGCTGGCTGTGGAGCGTCCTCGGGCGGCTGACAGGAGAGAGTGGCGGGTTCTTCGCCTGAAACTGACCGGGCAATCAACCGTGCAGGTGTTTCCCATTGTTCGTAAAGGGTTGGATGGCCGCTGCGTTGCACGGCCTGTGCGGCGTCATTGACGGTCAGATCTTGCCAGCCGGAAACCTCTGCAAGCTTCTGAAAGAAACGTGTGCTTGCGTAAGCGGGGTCAAGTATCTGCGTCTTTGTTCCCCAGCCTTGTGAGGGTCGTTGTTGGAACAGTCCAACGGAGTCACGGTCTCCGTAATCAATGTTCTCAAGCTTGGACTCTTGTAATGCTGTGGCAATCGCAACAGTGACTGCACGGTTTGGCATCTGCAGCTTCTTTGCCGTTAACGCAATAGTTGTGGCGTGCTGCGCTTGGTCGTAGCTGAGCGGATAGCTCGAATCTTCAATTGTCACCCGACACGGCGGTCCAGGTGGGCCCTTGATGCTGTTCAGCCAGCCTGCTGCAACCGCAATGCAAACCATCAGCGCAGCGAGCAATGCAATTGTGAGACGACGAGTGTGCAAAATGCTTCCTGTTTAGAAAACAACCCGCCGGATCTTGTCCGACGGGTTGTTTCTTGTTGGTTCTTTGAACCGGACTGACTGAAGTGACGTTTATCTGCGGTCGAAACTTGCCGGGTCTGGACCCAAGCGGCGTCCGCTGTCCATGGCATCGATTTGCGCGATGTCGTCTTTCGAAAGGCGGACTTCGGTGCATGCCAAGTTGGATTCGATGCGCGACGGCGTCTTGGACTTGGGAATCACAACGTTGCCTTCTTGCAAGTGCCACGCGAGGACAACTTGTGCAGGCGTTGCGTTGTTGCGCTCAGCGATGTCATTGAGCGTTGGGTCCTCAAGAAGGCCCTTACCTTGACCAATTGGGCTCCACGCTTCGACCGCAATGCCGTTGTCTCGACAGAACTGACGCAATTCCTTTTGTTGGAACTGTGGGTGGCACTCAATCTGGTTGACGCAAGGCAACGTGCCGGTCTCGTTCATCAAGCGTTGCAAGTGTTCTTGGTTGAAGTTGCAAACACCGATTGACTTGACGCGGCCCTGCTCCTTGAGCTTTTCCATTGATTGCCAGGTCTGCACAAAGTCATCAAACATCGGAGTCGGCCAGTGCATGAGGTACATGTCGAGCTGATCAAGCCCAAGCTTTGACATGGATTCCTCGAACGCTTTGCCGACTGTGTTCTCATCGCCGTGCCCGTCGTTCCATAGCTTGGTCGTAATGAAAAGTTGGTCGCGGTCGATGTTGCTTGCGTTGACCGCCGCACCAAGCTGCTCTTCATTGCCATATGCAGCAGCCGAGTCGAACGAGCGGTAACCGCAATCGATCGCGTGCTGGATGACGTCAACTGCGTCACCGGTTTCCAACTGCCACATGCCGAAGCCGACACTTGGCAGTTGGTTGCCGTCGTTCAGTTTGATCTGCTTGACGTTGGCCATGGACCGTCTCTCTCGTTACTTGATGAAGTTGATGTTGAACGGGTAGCGGTATTCGCGGCCCTTTGAAGCTTCGATTGCGCCGAGGATGGAGAACACCAGGTACGCAATGGCGAGCGGGATGATCAAGATGACGCCGATCAAAACCATCATGAGGACCAGGCAGATGAGGAAACCGATCAGCATGGTGAGGGCAAAGTTCAACGCTTCGACAGCGTGCTTGCGGACGAATGGAGTGGAGTCCTTCTTGGCGAGGTAAACAACAAGAGGTCCAAGGAAGTAGAGGGCGACCAAGCTGCCGACAATCCAGCTGAGGTGGGCAGCCATAGCCCAGTTCTTTTCTTCTGGTGTGGGTTCTGCAAATGCGTCGGGGGCTGCCTGAGAGAAGCCGTTTTCGGGTGTGGAGTCAGTCATGTCAAAAGACTATCGAACCACGCATGGACAAGGTCGGGAATGTGCCTTGGCTGGGTTGCTCAGTTAGTATGGCGTTCACTAAATCTTTGGTTGAGGAGCCTGAATGCGAACGAGTGAGTCAAACGCCGGAGTAACAATCCTGCGTGTTGTGATCGGCTTTTTGGAGCTTTGGGTTCTTGCGATTGTTCTGATCCTGGGCACCGCTTTTGTAATGGGTTTGCTAGGTGCAAACGCTGACACTCCATTTGCTGCGTGGATCTTTGCTCGCGCAGGCAGCTTGATGACCCCATTTAATGGCATCTTCGACCCGATTGTCTTGACCGGCGACACGGTCATTCAGACGTCGCTTCTCTTTGCGGCTGTTGTCTATGCAGTGCTGGGCTCGGTGCTCAGTGCCATTGGTCGCCGCTTTTACTGATCAACTTTTACTGATTGCCACTTGTGCCCCTGCTCCGGTTGGAGCCTGGCATGACTAGTTTGGGTTGCGATGAACTCCGCAACCCGGATGCAGCCCGAAGTTTCACCCGGTGGTCAACGCCAAGAGCGCACTGGCGCCGACAGAACTGTTCGTTGTGTGTTGGGTCTGGACCCAGATGGTCCAAAGCAAAGCGTGCTTGGTGCGCGTCGTGCGTTTGGGCTCGGCATCTGGATTTCCGGAATCCGCTGTGTGATTACGTACTTGCTGATTCCGTTCCTTAGTCCAGTCCTGGGTTTGACCGGCATCGGCCCCGAAATCGGCCTTGTAGCAAGCGCGGTTTCTTTTGTAGCGCTGGTGTTTGGCGTGCGGAGATTCTTCGCGGCCGACCACCGATACCGATGGCGTTATTTGATGCTGGCTAGCGCGGTGTCCGTTTTGTTGATTGTCGAAGCAGTGCGCGACATTTCGGCGCTTGCTTCTTGATTCGTCGGCAGTTTCCCGGACAGACAAAAGCCCCCTCCTGGAGGGGGCTTTTGTCTGTCCGGTTGCTCTTGGAGCGAACTAGCTGAGTTAGGCGTAGAGGCTTTCGCGACGACGCATCTGAACCCAGAGGATTGCCAAGCCGAGGCCGGTAAGGAAGGAAGCTAGCGATACAAGAGTCGCTGTGTTGCTACCCGTCCTAGCCAGTTGTTCGGTGGAAACGGAGTTCACTTCATCGACTGCGGTGTCAGAGGCGACTTTGTCGTCTTCAACCGGAACAACCTTGATGGTGGGCTTGCTCGTCGTTTCTTTCACTGCAGTTGTGGTTGGGGCAACTGTCGTTGGGGCAACTGTGACTGGAGCCGTTGTGGTGTCAGTTGTTCCCGCGATTGTTACTGGAACGACCTTCACAGGCTCGGTGTCGGTCGACTTGGTGTCGTCTGACTTTGTGTCACCTGACTTTGTGTCACCTGACTTCGTGTCGGTTGACTTGGAGTCGCCGGACTTGGTGTCAGTTGACTTCGTGTCGCCTGAACCGCTGGTGTTGGTGCCAGTAGTTGGAGTGCCCGAGGTGGTTGTGTCGTCCGAATCGGTCTCAGTCGAGTCACTACCGGTCGTGGTGTCGGTGCCGGTTGTGGTGTCGGTGCCTGAACCGTTCATCGTGATTGGGAAGATTGGGATCTCGTTAAGAGAAACGGCGCCCGTAGTTTCAGAATCAGTCGACTCGGTGTCGGTCGTCGTCGTCGGCGTGCCAGTAGTTGGAGTGCCTGAGGTGGTCGTGTCGTCCGAATCGGTCTCAGTCGAGCCAGTACCGGTCGTGGTGTCGGTGCCAGAACCGTTCATCGTGATCTGGAAGATCGGGATGTCTTCGACGTTGACCGACGATGAAGAACCCGAACTTGTTGTTGTCGTCGGTTCATCTGTGGCTTCGGCGGCATGTGCAGTCGTCATCGTCATGCCGAGCATGCCCGCAAGGGCAAGCGATACAGCAAGGGCGCCGACGGTCCTGCGGGCCGTTCGTGATTGGGATTGGGGGCGGTAATAGGGCATTGATCGGGCTTTCGCTTGATTGCCGAAAAAGAATGACGTAGAGAGTGTGCATTATGATGCGTTCGCATTCCCAATTGGGCGGACAGAGGATTTCCTGGGCCGTTTGTGGCGTCGGCGAAGTCCCTGGTGGAGTATTACGAACGCGTTGCGAAAGGCGGAATTGGGCCTTACGGCCAGCGCGCGGGTCACTGATTGGTCAAACTGACCCGCCCTGAAACGCCCGCTTCATCCCTTTTCGGAGGTCCCCATGAAAACCAACCCTGTGTATTCGTCACGCCCTCGTTTCTTTGAGTCGTTTAACGCTTCGAGGAGATTCCGTGCAACATGTGCGGCTTTTGCAGTCGCGATTGGTTGCACGGCTGCAGTTGGACAATCAAGTCCTGCGGCAGCGAACGTGCCGACATCTGCAGAACAAGTTGTTGCAATGATCAACCAAACGCGTGCGCAGGCAGGTGTGTGTCCGTTGGCGCTCGACCTCGGACTGACTCACGTTGCAAGTGTTTGGTCAACGCACCTTGCAGCAAGCAACGCACTTGCGCACAACGGTTCTGGAATTGGTGTGTTGTTCAGCGGTGAAAACGTTGGTTACGGAAGTGACTTGTCGAACGTGCACCAAACCTTTGTTGGATCGCCGATGCACTACGCAAACATCACAAGCAGATCGTTCAACCGAGTTGGTGTTGGAGCAGTTGCATCTGGTTCGCGATTGTTTGTCACGTACGACTTTGGAGCATCTGCGCAACCTTGTTGATTGCGCAGGTTATGCTCTGATTTCCAGCGTGGAGATGTAACCGTTTACAACTGGTATTGCAAAACAAAACCCGCATCGTTCTCATAGAGAGCGTGCGGGTTTTGTTGTTTGTCGCAACAAGCAATTAGCCCGTTGCGAAGGGCTAATTGGCTTTACGCGGCCAGTTCGTTTGTTTCGGCTGCGAGCTCTGTTTCAAGTTCAGCAGCTTGTTCAGTTGTTTGTTCAGCAGCCGGTTCAGAAGGGGTTTCAGAAGTCACGGTTGCATCGACTGCAACTGGTTCTGTCGCTGCAGGTGTTGCGACAGGTTCAACAACTTCGGGTTCAACAACTTCAGGCTCGGTTGGTGCAGGCGTTGCCTCGCAGCTGATCTCGGTCGACGTTTCACTTGATGTGCAGGTGTCGGTATCTGGACCGCCGTCGAGAGTGTCGGTGCCTGTTCCGCCAATCAAAGTGTCAACTCCAAACTCGCCGTAGAGAGCGTCGTTGCCGTCACCACCGTTAATGGTGTCGTCGTCGTTTCCGCCGGCGATGTAGTCGTCGCCCGCGTCACCGTTCAGCTTGTCGAGGCCAAAAGAACCGTAAAGCTGGTCTGCTCCGTCGCCACCGTTAATGGTGTCGTCGTCATTGCCTCCGTAAAGGATGTCGTTTCCTGCGTCACCGTTGAGCTTGTCGAGGCCAAACTCGCCCGTAATCAGATCGTCGCCAGTGCCACCATTGAGCGTGTCGTCGTCGTTGCCGCCTTCGATCACGTCATTCCCCGCGTCACCATTGACGGTGTCAAGGCCGAATGAACCCTGGAGCGTGTCGTCGCCGTCACCACCGTTGATGACGTCGTCCTCACTGCCGCCATTGATGGTGTCGTCGCCCGCACCGCCAAAGACCGTGTCCAGGCCGGAGTCTGAATTGATGACATCGTTTCCGGGTCCGCCGCAGATGATGTCTTCGCCGTGGTCACCGGTGATGGTGTCGTTGCCTGCACCAGTCGAGATGACATCGTGGCCAGCAGTGCCCTGGATAACGTCATCGCCTGACGTTCCAGCGATAGTCACCACTTGACCATTGCACGTGTCGCCAGGTGTGTCCTGGTCCTCTGGTGCGACAGGTGTGGGTTCGGGTTGCGGTTCAGGCACCACGACCGGCTCGGTTTGCTCATTAGTGGTGTCGGTTGGTTCGACGTCGATCGTGTCGATGACGATTGGCTCGTCGATGTAGTCCTCGCCTGGATACTCGGTTTCGTACTGGTACTCAACCTCGTATTCGTCTTCGTACTGGTACCAGTCGAGCAAGTAGAACTCGTAGTAGTCGTAGTAAGAGCGGCTGGTGTCGGGTGTCTCGGTAATCGAAGAAACTTCGACGTAATCGTCTGTTGCCGAGGTGTTTGCGGACCCCGTTTCAACTGGTGCAGTTGTGGTGGGACTTGGCTGGTTGGTTGCAAGTTGTGCAGTTGGGCCATTGAGAAGCGTTACGGAGACGCCTGTGGCGATGGCAAGTGAAACTGCCAAAGCCGTTATGGCCTTGGACCGTCGAGAAGCAAGCAAAAGAACCTCTGGGGAAGTGTTTGGGGAAGTGCCGCTCAGCTATCGACTTTTGCGGCTTCTCCTGGGTACAGAGTTTTTGGGCTCTATTGCAAAACGATTGCGAAAATTACAACTGAAATATTCGAGCGAGGCCGCAAAAGCGCGTTTCAACAGCTGTGTTGAAGGGCGAACCAGATAGGTTTCGGGAATGCGATTCCTGCGAACCGGCCGTGAAAAAACAGCAGTGGACAAGTCTGCAATGGATGTTTATGACGACGTCATTGCATTGATTGGGAACACTCCGATGGTGCGCGTGGACCGAGTGTCAAAGGGTTTGGCGCCGACCATCTTGGCCAAGCTGGAGTATCTGAACCCTGGCGGCAGCGTGAAGGACCGTCCCGCGCTGACAATGATCGAAGATGCCGAGCGCCGCGGACTTCTCAAGCCAGGCGGCACCATTGTTGAGCCGACTTCGGGCAACACGGGGGTTGGTTTGGCGATTGTCGCGGCGCGCCGCGGCTACAAGTGCATCTTTACTTGCCCTGACAAAGTCGCGCCGGAAAAGGTTGCGCAACTGCGTGCGTATGGGGCGAAGGTTGTCGTATGTCCAACTGCTGTTGAGCCAGATGATCCGCAGAGTTATTACAGCGTGAGCACTCGGTTGGCTAACGAGATTGATGGCGCGTTCAAGCCGGACCAATACTCAAACCCGGCTAATCCGCAAGCCCACTACGAAACAACCGGCCCCGAGATTTGGGAACAGACTGCGGGCAGAGTGACCCACGTGGTCGCCGGTGTTGGAACGGCGGGAACCATTGGTGGCATTGCGCGCTACCTGAAAGAACGCAATAGCAAGATCCAGATTGTCGGCGCAGATCCGGAGGGCTCTGTCTACAGCGGCGGCCCGGCACGGCCTTACTTGGTTGAAGGCGTTGGCGAGGACTTCTTTCCGGGCAACTACGACGCGGGTCTGATTGATCGTGTCATCACTGTTAGCGATGCGGACTCGTTCGCAGCTGCGCACCGAATGACTCGTGAAGAGGCCATTTTCATCGGTGGTTCGGGCGGAATGGCTGTGTCTGCTGCGCTTGAGTTGGCCAAGGACTGCAACAAGAAAGATGTAATTGTTGTCCTCATCCCAGACTCGGGCCGCGGTTACTTGTCCAAGATTTACAGCAACGAGTGGATGTCGCATCACGGTTTTGGCGAAGCCGAAAGCACAACCGCAGAGAAAACGGTTGGGGCGGTCATTGACGCAAAGGGAACAAAGGCCGCGCCGTTCATCAAACTTTCATCAAAGGGTTCTGTTCGCGAAGCAGTCGGACTGATGCGCACGCATGGTGTGACGCAAGTGCTTGTTGTTGACAGTGACGACGAACACCCTGTGCTTGGTGAGATGAAGGGCGTTGTGAACGAGGACGACTTGTTGGGCGTCGTATTCAAAGACTCCAACACGCTCAATGATCCAGTTGCGTTGCACATGGCAAAGCGCCCAGACCCGATTGGTGTTGGCGAGTCGATTGACACGGCAATTGCGCAACTTGGCTCGCGCGGTTCGATGTTGGCTATGCGCGACGGTCGGCCAGTGGCCTTGCTTACCGGATCAGACGTGTTGGCTTATGTAGGTGCGTCTACTCAGCCCGCAAAGTAGGTCGACCGCTGCCTAAATGGACTGAAGCGCCTGGCCTAGGTCGTCGATGAGGTCTTGTTTCGTTTCGATTCCAACCGAGACGCGAATGAGTGCAGAGTCCACTTCCAGGGGTGACCCGGCCACGCTTGCGTGAGTCATTTTGCCGGGGTGCTCGATTAGTGATTCAACGGCACCGAGGGATTCGGCAAGCGTGAACAGCTTGGTCTTTGTGACCAGTTGAAGCGCCGCACCTTCGCCGCCTTTGACGGTGAAGGACAACATTCCGCCAAAGCCGCGCATTTGTTTGGCCGCGACCTTGTAGTCCGGGTGCGATTCCAGGCCGGGATAGATAACCGTGTCGACCTTGTCATGGCCTTCGAGAAACGCAGCAACTGCAGCCGCGTTTTCACAGTGGCGGTCCATGCGAACGGCGAGGGTTTTGGTGCCACGCGAAACCAAGTAGCAATCAAACGGACTGGCAACTGCGCCCGCCGCATTCTGAAGGAAGCCGATTTTCTCGGCGATTTCGCTGTTGCTGGTTGCCACGAAACCACCGACAACATCGCTGTGGCCGCCGAGGTACTTGGTGGAGGAGTGGATGACGATGTCGGCGCCCAGCTCAAGCGGTTGCTGCA
The DNA here is from genome assembly GCA_039812705.1 of Acidimicrobiia bacterium. GTDB lineage: Bacteria > Actinomycetota > Acidimicrobiia > Acidimicrobiales > JBBSGY01 > JBDIBA01. Next base: position 11,868 of record JBDIBA010000028.1, on the reverse strand, counting down.
AGTAGGGGGTGGCAAAGGTGTTGTCGACAACCAACAGTGCGCCACGAGCGTGAGCGAAACTTGCAACGAATTCAATGTCGACAACCGACAACTTTGGATTGGTCGGAGTTTCGACCCAGACCATCTTGGTGTTGTCCTGCCAGGCGTCGGCAAGTGCGGTCTCGTTAGTCATGTCAGCAGGAGTAAAGGCAAGACCTGCGGGGTTGTGGACCTTGGAGACGAGTCGGTAGGTGCCTCCGTAGGCATCATGGGGGATGACCAGGTGGTCCTTGTTCGAGATGACGCGGAGAATCGCGTCTTCGGCTGCCAGGCCGGATGCAAAGGCAAAACCGTGGTCGGCGACTTCGAGATTGGCCAGCTGGGCCTCGAGAAGAGAACGAGTTGGGTTGCCGGACCGCGAGTAGTCATAGCCCGCCGGCAATTCGCCGACCGTTGGCTGGGCGAAAGTGGTGGAGAGGCTGAGCGGAGGGACAACAGCGCCCGTTTGAGGGTCTGGGTCTTGTCCTGCGTGGATTGCGCGTGTTTCGAAACCTGCCATTGGGTCATGTTAATTGGCTCCCCGGCCTATGCCGCCGGTGGTGGTTTTGACCGCTTCAGCAGCGACGCAATGCCGCAAGGAGGCACTTGGTGCGCTGGTTGGCAAGTAGGTTTGTCGGTCATGGAAACACTCGGTTGGGTACTTGCCGCGGTCTTGGTTGTTGTTGCCGCGGTTGCATGGTGGCGCGCTCGCCAGGTGTCGGCTGCTGCGCGGGCTCGCAACGCCGAGCTCCAGCGTCAGGTCGAGGGCCAGACGGCCGCGGCGGCCCAGTCAGACCTGCGGGCAAACGAAGCGTCTTCGGCGCTCCAGCGTGCGCAGGCCGAACTTGCCGAAGCCATTCGCCAGCGCGATGAGCAAGCTGTCGCCAAGGCGCTCTGGAAGCTTGAGTTGGACCGCACGGAGCGCCAATGGGCCGATGTTGTTGTGTTGGATTCCCAGTCGTTGAGTGACTTGAACACTGGTCAGCAGTTGAACGCGGCAATCAATTGCGAGGTTGATCGTTTGCGCGAAGAGGTCGGCGTGGCTATTCGCTACAACGGCAACCTCACCGAAGAGATTGACGTTGAAGTCGCACTCGGCGCCTTGCGCATTGCAAGTGAAGTGTTGTCACTTGGGGCAAAGATGGCAGACGAGATCAACATCACCGCAAGCACCGGCGCACAAGATGATCAGTCAGGCGTTTCGATTGTCGTTGAATGCTCGGGTTGGGAAAGTCCGGACGAAGACGATGTGGTCGACATTGCAGGAAGCTCTGTTGAAGGCGACCTCGGTTCATTGATGACCGACTTGGTGGGCGTGGCAAACAAATTGAATGGCTCGCTTGTATGGGAAGAGATCGACGACGACACACGTAAGGCCGTTTTGCAGCTTGCAACGGCAAAGAACGCGGTGGCCGTCGCAGACCCTCAGGGCTAGTTGTCGTGAACGAAGTCGGCGGCAGCGCGCTTGATGAGACTGGTCTTGATGAGGAGCAGTTGGCCGCGGTTACTAGCGAGGCCGCGTCATTGTGCGTTCTTGCCTCTGCGGGTTCGGGCAAGACGCGGGTTCTCACGCGGCGAGTCGACTATCGCGTAAAGGCCGGAACGGCTGATCCCAACCACGTCTTGGTGCTGACGTTTACTCGCAAGGCTGCGACGGAACTGCGCGATCGTTTGCGCGCATTGGGTGTTACCGGTGTAACTGCTGGAACATTTCACGCGATTGCATACGCAGAGCTGAAACAACACTGGCAAGACAACGGCAAGACGTTGCCGGTTGTGACGGCAAACCCGGTGCGCCATGTTGACAACGCGTTGGCATCGTTGCGCCTTGACCGTTCGGTGAATGCTCGAAGTTGTCTGGCCGAAATCAGTTGGGCCAAGGCCCACGGTCTTAACTCGGCTCGGTACACAGATGCCGCGGCTCACTTTCGTCGTCGATCCCCATTGCCCGCGCAGAAGTTCGTGAAGTTGTGGGACGCCTATGAAAACGAGAAGAAAAAGCACGGTGCGATTGACTTTGACGACCTCTTGTTGATGATGGTTGCTGCAATGCGCAACGACCGTGGGTTTGCTGAGACGCAACGGTGGAAGTTTCGACACTTGTTTGTTGACGAGTTTCAGGACTTGAACCGCGCGCAATTCAACTTGTTGCGCGCGTGGCTTGGTTTGCGCGACGATCTGTTTGTTGTGGGCGACCCGAATCAGGCCATTTATGGCTTCAATGGGGCCGACGCTTCGTTTCTTGAGAACATCAATTCACACTTTCCCGACATGGAAGTTCTGCGGCTGACGACGAACTATCGGTCCACGCCGCAGGTACTTGCAGCCGGTGACGCTGTGTTAGGGAGGGCAGCGCGCCACGATGGCGTTCCGGGCTTGGCTCCGACGTTGCGTCAATATGGCGATGAGCGTACCGAAGCGTTGGGCATTGCGCGCCAGTTGCGCACCAGCTGCAGTGGCAAGCGAAGTTGGAACGATGCGGCAGTGCTCGTGCGCACAAATGCACAACGCGGAGTCATTGAAGACGCACTTGTCGCGGCCGGCATTCCCGTGCGCGCCGGTGGCGGTTCATCGTGGTTGCATCGCGTTGAGTTGAAGGAAATGATCGACTACATGCGTGCCAACGATGCGCGCAGGTTGATTGAAATCATTGGCGACCTTGGCGAAATGGCGGCCGATTGCGGTGCGCCAGAGCTTGGCCTTGACCTTGTTGAAGAGTGTCGGTTGCGTGCCATCGAGGACGTGCAGGTGACTGTGCGCGACGCGATTGCCCACCTTGAAGTGTCTTCGCGTTTTGATCCGGCGCCAAGCGCCAAGCGGCCATTCGTTGGAGGCGAATCTGAAACTCCCGGCGTCACCGTCACGACGTTTCACCGCGCAAAGGGCTTGGAATGGCCGGTGGTCATGCTTGCGGGCCTCGAAGATGGTTTGGTCCCGCTGCGTGCAGGTGGCGCGTCGTCAAACAAGAACGCACGCAACGATTCCCAGGCTTCGGCGCAGCTAGAAGAGGAACGTCGCTTGCTTTACGTGGCTGTTACTCGTGCAAAGGAAGAACTGCACTGTTCATTCGCTGCACAGCGCACGACGTCTAAGGGTGACGAAGCCCGCGAGCCGTCGCCGTGGTTGACCACGCTTGCAAAGGCGCGTATTGAGGAAGGCACGCTGACCACAATCGAGTTGAGCAGCGCCATTGATTCGGCCCGCAAGACCCTGGTCGATGTTCGCGATGTTGACTTGAACGCCATGCAAGGTTCCGACATTGCGAACGTGTCACAAGGCTCAAACTCGCAAGGCTCACTTGAGGTTCGCGACTGTCTTGAATCGTGGCGCGCTGCGCGTTGTCGGCTCACGGGCATTGCACCAGAACTGATGCTTGCCGACGGAGTCATTGAGGCTATTGCCGTAGCGAATCCGCAGACTTTGGAAGAACTCGCGTGCATTGACGGCGTCGGGAAACTGAAGGCCGTTGACCTTTGGCAGCAGCTGGACGGCTTGAAGGGGTTGAGTAACTAGATGGACGATGCGCCAAACCCCGGGCTTGACCCTGAAACCTTGGAATCCGTGGTTGCCTGCTTCGATGTAGTCAGAGACGGCGACTCCGTGAAGCTGGCAGACCTTCTCAATCACGGCTTGCCCGCAAACCTCACAAACGACAAGGGCGACACCTTGTTGATCCTGGCGGCGTATCACAAGCACCTCGAATGCATCGATCTGTTGCTTGAGGCGGGTGCTGACCACTCGCGAATCAACGATCGCGGGCAAACTGCACTCGGTTCAGCTGTGTTTCGCCAAGACGTGAAGGCCGTGAAGCGGTTGCTGGCTGCCGGTGCCGAGCCAGGGGGCGGGTCGCCGTCGGCCATTGAGGTCGCCAAGCAGTTCGAACTTGGTGAAATGTTGGAGCTGCTTAGCAATCGGTGACCGCGTAGTTTGAGAGGCGCTCTAGGAGGCCACGTCTGTGCAAACTGCCGAAGTCGATTCAATTGAGGAACTTCTCGAGCGCGAAAAGATTCAGCCGCTGCGCATTCGCCCGTCCGTGCGCGATGCCATTGAAGTCTTGCGCGCCGTCCATAAGGGCAACTTTTGGGGCTTGGCAATTGCTTCGACCATTGTTGGCGTATTGCCGTCACTATTCATGTTGGCAGTTGCTTCTGTGGTTGCCAGTGTTCCTGCGGCGGTGCAGTCCGGTGGAATGCACACGCCCGAAGGCAAGCACTTCCTGACAATGTTGTGCATTATGGGCGTTGCGTATGTGGCCCAGAACGTTCCCGGTCCTTTCATTCAGGCTTACACCGAAGGTTTTCGTGCTCGCGTTAACGCTCACCGTCGCGAACGCGCAATGCGTGCCACGGTTGCCATCCCGGGTCTTCGTCATCTGGAAGATGCCGAATACATGGATGCGCTTCGATTGGCGACCATGCGTGACTGGCCAGACCCTGGTTCGTTCGCTGTTGGGTTCTTTGGTCTGATCACCCAACGCGTGACGGGTTTTGCGGCAGCCGTGGTTGTGGGCTTGCAGTTCAACTGGTTTGTGGCAATCGCGTTAGTGATTGTTTGGATTGTCGCCGGTGTTCAGCTGCGACGCGGGCAGGCGCTTGGTTATGCAGCGGGACGGGCTGGCATTCGCAGAAGTGACTATTTCCGCAACCTTGCAATGGATGGTGCTGCGGCCAAGGAAATCCGCGTTTTTGGTTTGCGCAACTGGCTGCTCGATCAGTTCAGTGAGGCGTGGACCTCTGTAATGAGAGATGTTTGGCGAGCCCGGGGTGTTTCAACCGTACGCATTGCCTTGATGGTGATTGTTGTAGTGGCGGTCAATGCCTTCAGCTTCTATCTACTGATCGATGCGGCGCGTAAAGGCGATGTTGGTATTGGTCAACTGACGGCCGCTGCTCAAGGACTGCTTAGCCTTGGCTTCATCGGAATGACCTCAGACGCAACGCTTGCGGTTTCGCTCGGCTCGGCTGCGTTTCCGGCCATCTTGGAACTTGAACGTCAGGCGCAGCGCGGCAGTGACTTTTCCATGTCTGGCGACGACTCGCCGCAGAACATGCCCGTCAAAGAGGTCGTGTTCGAGAACGTCTCGTTCAAGTACCCCGGCACTGACAAGGCCATCTACAAGAACCTCAACTTGCGTATTGAAGCCGGAAAGTCGCTTGGCATTGTTGGAAACAACGGTGCGGGAAAGACAACGCTCATCAAGCTGCTCGCGCGGTTCTACGACCCTGATTCCGGGAGAATCCTGGTTGACGGTCGCGACCTGAGGACGATTGACCCCGTGCGTTGGCAGCGTCGCGTCGCTGCCATCTTCCAAGACTTTGTGCACTTTGAGTATTCCGCAGCCGACAACGTTCGGTTTGGAAACCTTGGCTTGTCCAAGCAGTTACAAAGCGAACATGGAAACGACAACGCTGTTCTTGAGCGTGTTACCGAACTCGTTGGTGCGCGTGACTTTGTCGAGAAGCTTCCCGGCAAGTGGGAAACGCCACTCAGTCGGCGCTTTGAAGGCGGCGTAGATGTGTCGGGAGGGCAGTGGCAGCGTCTTGCCTTGGCTCGTGCGCTTTATGCAGTCGAAGGCGGGGCGGGGATCTTGGTCCTTGACGAACCGACGGCAAATCTTGACGCTCGTTCAGAAGTTCTGTTGTTTGACCGGTTCTTGGAAGTTACAAAGGGTGCTACTTCGGTTCTCATATCGCACCGCTTTTCAACGGTTCGTCGCGCCGATCGCATTGTTGTGATCGAAAACGGAGAGGTTGTTGAAGAGGGAACCCACGACCAGCTGACTGCAATCCCACAAGGTCGATACGCGCACGCATTTTCTTTGCAGGCAGAGCGTTACAACGACGACGCAGAGCTGGACTTGAACTCCGAACTTCGCGAGGACAGCGAAATCGAAGGAGCCCACAATGATTAAGCGGATCAAGCCAGTCTTCGGGATTATTCATCAAGCCTTCAAGGCAAGTGGATGGCGTGCGTGGATGACCATGGCGTTGTTCGCCGTCAACGGATTGGGAGCGCCTGTTTTCGCATGGCTGCTGGGTAAAGCGGTCAATGGCCTTTCACACGGCGCGACCACTAGCGAAATGATGACCATTGCCGCAGGCATTGCATTCTTTGCCTCGGCGTCAATGATTATTTCTGAGCTTGCGTGGCGTTTTGGACAACGCGTTCAAGAAGAAACCGCGCACCAGTTGGATCGCGACATCTTGGACATGGTGATGTCCGTACCGTCCGTTGATCACCACGAGCGGCCCGAGTACTTGGACAAGATTGAACAGTCCAGGCGCGAGCGCTTCATGTTGTCGATGGCAATCACGGTTGTCTTTTTGATCGTGTCGATGCTTGTTCAGTTAGTCGCAACGATTTCTGTGCTGGCGACAACAGACTGGCGCTTGTTTGCCCTTGTGCTCTTCGCCATACCGCAAATCTGGGCGAGCGGAAAGGCAGAGCGCCGCCGCGTTGCAAACATGGAACGCCTGCAGGTGGAGTGGCGACGCTCGGACAACGTCGTCAGTCTCGTGACAGAGCCCAGTTCGGCAAAGGAAGTGCGTGTTTTCGGACTGAGCGATGAACTGCTTGCGCGCCACAGCGAATCCTCACGCAAGTCATACGAGCAGGAATTCGGCGACAGGCTTTGGGGCGCGTGGCGAATCAGCGCGGGCAACGTCATTTTCGCCATTGCGTTCATTGTTGCAATCGGCATGGTGGGCCAGCGTGTTGTCAACGGTGGTGCGCCTATCGGTGCGCTCATTACTGCTGTAACGCTTTGCGGTGGGTTGATGGCGCAGGCCGCGATGGTGACTCACCAAGTCGGTTGGTTCAACTGGACTCTCACGGCACTTGACAGGCTGGAGTGGTTGAAGCAATACGCGCAATCGCACAAGGTCTACGACCCTCGTGAAGTTGCCCCGGTTGTCAGGGACAAGATTTCGTTCGACAACGTGACGTTTGCTTACCCCGGTAATGCTGAGCGCGTCATCCTTAAGAACGTGTCATTCGACATGCCAGCGGGTTCGACGGTTGCAATCATTGGAGACAACGGTGCTGGCAAGTCGACGATCGTCAAGCTGTTGACCGGCATGTACCAACCGACCTCGGGTGCAATCCGCGTCGATGGCAACGTGTTAGAGCCGGGTGACGTCGAAGACTGGCGCGAACACCTGTCGGCGGCGTACCAAGACCACGTTCGGTTTGAAACGACGGCCGGCATGACTGTTGGCCTTGGTGACCGCACAAGGTTGGCCGACGAATTGCGCATCATTGATGCAACTGAACGTGGTGGCGCTCGCAGCGTTGTTGATCAATTGCCTGAGCAGCTCGACACGCAACTTGGCGCGACTTGGGCCGGTGGGGCAGATCTGTCCGGCGGTCAATGGCAAAAGCTGGCATTAGCCCGCGCGATGATGCGCGATCCCGTTGCTCTGATTTTGGACGAGCCGACTAGTGCTCTCGACGCAGAAACCGAACACGCGTTGTTCGAACGCTTCAGTGATGCCGCATCAGAGCAGCGACAACGCGGAATGATCACCGTTGTTGTGTCTCACAGATTTTCAACCGTGCGCATGGCCGACCTGATTGTTGTGATCAGCGGCGGCGAGGTGGTCGAAAAGGGAAGTCATGGCCAGTTAATGGCGCAAGACGGACTGTACGCCGAGCTTTACAACTTGCAGGCCCGCGCGTATCGATAAGAAAACAAAACGGGCGAGTCGCACGGCGACTCGCCCGTTTTTGTAACTAATTAGTTGTCGACTGTTTGTTGCTGTGGTTGCGCTTGGGTAGAGGACTGCGCTGGTGCGCCTGCCAGACGCACATCGGAAGCCAACAGACCCTTGGGCCCATCGGTGACTTCGAACTCAACCTCTTGGCCTTCTTCAAGAGAGCGGTAGCCCTCCATTTCGATTGCGCTGTAGTGCACGAAAACGTCGGCGCCATCGGCTTGCTGAATGAAGCCGAAACCCTTCTCTGCGTTGAACCACTTGACGGTACCGGTCGCCACTGGGCGATCCCCCTTGACTAGTGCTTTATTGAGGGAGCCGGACGCCGAAGAGCCCGGGGTCTTTTCCCAAGGTGGCAACGTAGTCAGCCCCTGCCACGAATAGTGGGATACAGGGCAAAAGTTCAACTAATCGCCATCTAGGGATGGCGCGCAAGTTTGCTGAATGCTTCAGCAGAAAGCGGGGAAAGCCTAGGAATTGGCGCCGTTGCGGCGGTTTCCAGGCTTGGTGGCGCTGGCGTCAAGGCTTTCCGGGTTGGGGAGGTCGACAATGATGCTTGTCGTGTCAGTGGTTCGCGGAGTGGCCGGTGGCTGAGTTGCCTGGACCGGCGGGACGGTCACACGGGGAGCAGCTGTAGTGGCGGGAGCCTTCTTGACCGCGGGTTTTGCAGTGGTCGTGGGAGCCGCTGGGGCGATTTGGGGGGTGGCCACCGATGAAACCTCGTTGATGGTGGGCGCCGGGGAGCTTTGGGCTGCGGGCTCGACAACGCGTTGCTGCGGTTCAGGCTGAGTCGGCGGGCTGAAAATGGCCAATAGGGCGACGCAGACAACGGTGAGGATGGCTGCGGACAGGAGCAGGCGCCCGCTTTCTCTGAGTCCTCGCTGAACCCACCAGATGCTTGTTTTGGGTGTTGTTGCCGCTGGCATGACGGGACTGGACACAAAATCTCCTGAAGGCACTGATTTCCGTGATATCGGAAACCTAGTGTTCAATGCGAATTGAGGGCTCAGCGGATACCGTTTCCCGTTAATGAGAACGACTCCTCGCGCAATTGCCTTCGTTTCGACTCTAGCGATGGCCGCCCTGGTCGGATTATCCCTGCTGGGTCCGTCACTGCTTGGTCCGAGTGCCGCCTCTGCGCAGTCCTATCCGGGGGAGTTGTCGCCGCCAAACCCCGATGATCCCTTTTCCTTAGATTCGCCAATTGGAAGGTCCAGGGTCTTTGAGGTGGAGGTGAGGAACTCCGCCACCGGTGCGGAAGTCCGTGTGTGGGGACCGTCCGGGTCGGCAGGCGTTCGCCGGACGACCGCAACCGCGATCGCAGACGCGCTTGGCCTGAAGAACCCCGAAGACATTTCTGTGATGTTGGAAGAGGACAATCCGTTTGCAGACGAGAGTTGGTCCGATGACCGGTCTCCAGATAGCGAGTTCAACGAGTCTGCCGACATCTACTTTCAGTCAGACGTCAACTTTGGAACGGTCAAGGGCGATGAGCGCAAAGTTGTTATTGAGACGCCCCGGCTTTCGCGACTTGCTCGTCTAGATCGGTTTGAGCGTGTTTCGCTGCGTTATTGCCCGATGATTGCCGGTGCGAACTTCGATCAATCGTCAACCAAGCCAACGGTTGATGACGAAAAGTGCGCAAATTGGGCATTCGTCGCAGATCGCACAATGACCGGCACGGACAAAGAGGTCATGGTCGCGGTTGAGAAGGGCGAGCGGTCCGCGCTTTCCAAACTCACCCTGCTGATGAGCCTTGTTGGGTTGGGCACATTCCTTTGTGGTGCGTTGCTCTTGTGGGTGCTTCGCAGATTCGGCGTTTTGCGCACCATCAATGGCTGGGCAATCACATGGATTTTGTTGTTGGCATCGCTTGGCGGAATCCTTTGGATTGTCAGCGTCGCGATCATCGGTGGGACTGGGGCAGGCCACCGAGCAGCCGTCTTGTGTGACGAACCCTTGGCCGCGCTATTGGCCGCTTGCGCGTTGCCGCCGTTGTTTCTTGTCTTGGGCATTTTTGGTCTCTGTTTGTTGCTGGCGTTTGGCAAGCCTCCCGTGCCAAAGGTTGCAACGGTGCCTGGCATGAGCCCAGGGGAGCAGGTTGCCCAGGAGCGCCCAACGACCCAGACGCCAACACAGCCACAAGCTCCGTCGACCCCATCAGCACAGGTACCGGCAGACACCACACAGGCAGACACGAGGTCAGCAGACACCAAGACCAACGCCATGCCGTCTTGGCTTGAAGGAGAGCAGTCCAAACCGGCAGCGCCCAGCGAAACAGCGGAACCCGCACGACGCGCGGACACACAGCAGACTCCTGCCGCAGATCCGGACCCGCAGTCGGGTCGTCCAACCACCGACGGCGGTGAAGCAACCGACAAGCGTGACGATGGCGGTTCTTGGAGCGCGCCAACGTGACCAAAAAATCCGAGTCAAGTGACGCGTCCAGGTCAGTCCTGCGCTAAACCTATCGGCATGACTCGTCGTGCACTCATCACTGGAATCACTGGACAAGACGGCTCCTATCTGGCCGAACTCCTACTCAGCAAGGGCTACGAGGTCCTTGGAATGGTGCGCCGCAGCTCCACTCTCAACTTTGAACGCATTGCCGACATCCAAGACAAGGTCATTCTCGAACAGGGCGACCTTCTTGACGAAGCCTCCATGCAGTCCGTTTTGCAGAACTTCCGCCCACAAGAGGTTTACAACCTGGCTGCGCAGTCCTTCGTGCAGACATCGTTCGGCCAGCCCGTTCTGACCGGAGAAGCAAGCGGCCTGGGCGTTACTCGTCTGCTCAACGCCATTCGCAACGTTGACCCTTCAATTCGCTTCTACCAGGCAAGCACCAGCGAGATGTTTGGCAAGGTCCAGGCGGTTCCGCAGGCCGAAGACACTCCGTTCTACCCGCGCAGCCCGTACGGCGTTGCAAAGCTTTACGGCCACTGGATCACGGTCAACTACCGCGAGAGCTACGACCTGCACGCCAGCTCGGGCATCTTGTTCAACCACGAGAGCCCTCGCCGTGGTCTTGAGTTCGTAACGCGCAAGATCACCAACTCGGTTGCTCGCATCAAGCACGGAATCGACAAGGAATTGCGCCTTGGAAACCTCGACGCACAGCGCGACTGGGGCTTTGCGGGCGACTACGTCGAAGCCATGTGGCTGATGCTGCAGCAAGACCAGCCAGACGACTACGTCATTGCAACCGGCGAGACCCACCCGGTTCGCGAGTTCTGTGAAGTTGCTTTCGGTCACGTTGGTCTGAACTACGAAGACCACGTTGTCGTCGACGAGAAGTTCTTCCGTCCCGCCGAAGTCGACCTCTTGATTGGAGACCCAGGCAAGGCAAAGGCACAACTTGGTTGGAAGCCTGCAACGCCGTTCCAAGACTTGGTCACCATGATGGTTGACTCAGACATGAAGCACGTCGAACGCCAACTCCGCGACTAGCGGTTGACTCGTTTTCATAACGAATCAACAACAACGAGTTAATGGAAGGTCCAGCCCCGGTTGCCGCTTTAGCGGCCGGGGCTCTTTCATTTCTGTCGCCCTGCGTGTTGCCGATGGTGCCGGGTTATCTGGCGTTGATGTCGGGAATGAGTCTCGGCGAGATCGAATCGGCGAATGCACCCAAGCGAGCAGCCGTCGTTTTCAACGCCGTGCTGTTCGTTGCGGGCTTTGCGATTGTTTTTGTGTCTCTTGGCGCAGCGGCCAGCCGCTTGGGCTCGCTGTTGACGGAGCACCGCATCTGGCTGACCCGGGTGGCAGGCGTACTCGTAATCCTCATGGGCATTGCCGTGTCTGGATTGCTGAAAGCACCGGCGTTGTCAGCGGAACGGCGGTTCCATGTGTCGCCAGCGGCCCTGGGACCATTCGCTGCACCCGTCATGGGAATGGCCTTTGCGTTTGGCTGGACACCTTGCATTGGGCCAATCCTCGCGAGCGTCCTGGCCTTGGCTGCAACCAGCGACACGTTGAGCAGCGGAGTCGGTCTACTCGGGCTCTACAGCCTTGGACTGGGCGTTCCGTTTGTTCTGACTGCTGTGGCGTTTGGTCCAATGCGCTCAAGTTGGCGATGGTTTGCCAAACACGGACGAATCATTGACCTGGTTTCGGCAACGGTCCTGGTTGTTTTCGG
>JBDIBA010000027.1:0-23510 GCA_039812705.1 Acidimicrobiia bacterium | reverse complement strand
CGATCGTAGTGCGCTTGGGTGGAGTCACGCGATGCACGGCCACAGGGCGCGTGTCCGGTATGTCCAAAATGTGCAAGTCTGTGGCGCGAAGCGAGTCTGACTCATGGCACCTGAGCCGTAAATCGGATTACGTACTGAAAATGCAACGGAGCAACTGCTCCCAGATCGTGAATGGCAGGGCTGATGTACTGGGACCCCGACAAGGATTACTCGCGTAAGCCAACACCAGAGGAGAAGGACGAAATGGGATGCTCGATGGTGGCCGTTCGTCCGGTGTTGGAGGTTCTAGATCGAGCAGGTATTCCGGGTGCCGGAAAAGTTCTCGGCTCGCTTTACGCAACTTCTCAGTCTCCAACGGCTCGCGCCATGCGCGCGGCTGCGGTTGCAGAGATCGCAGCCGCAAAGGCTTGGGATTCGATAGCAGGACCTCAAATCGCCAACGATGGTCTTTGTCTTTGATCTACTGATTCGACAACGTCGCAGTCGCGCTGAGCGTGCGATCTCGAGGGCGCCGAGTAGCGCTAGGCTTTCCGTCCAATTCGGACAAACCGGACGACTGGAAGGCAAAGCCAGTCGAGAAGTAAGGAAGTAAAGATTCATGGGCCTGTTCGACGACGATTACGATAGTCAGCCTCATAACCGCCCTACCGGCAGACGCGAGGCGAATTTCTATACCTACGGTGGCAATAACCCAGAAACGTGTGCGTGGGTCATCGCGACCGGATTGGTTGGCTTGACCGCGGGCTTGATTGGCGGTCCGCGGGCGGCCGACACGGCCAACTATGCGATGGGCGGCATTGCGCGTGCCGTTCACGCTACGGAATCGCCCGCCGCATCTGCCCTGCGAGCCAAGGCCCAGGAAGAGATTGCACTAGCCAAGCGACTCGACGAAGCTGCGAGTCAACGCCCATCAATCGGAGCCACGGCTTCTGCGGATGGATGGTCCTTGTAGCCGGCGGTCGCTATGGAAGAAGGCGAAAAGTGAAATCGATCGATGTTGCTGGCCATGTTGTGGCGGAGCTAGACATGAGGAGCGTCTTCTTTTCAATTCCCGCCTACTGACTTTTCAGTGCCAGCAAACCGAGGGACTCCAATGCCTAAAACGCGTCAGATATTCATCAACGTGCCAAGCCGCGACATCAAGAAGTCGACCGAGTTTTACCAAGCACTCGGGTTCACGAAGAACGAGATGTTTAGTGATGAAAAGGCTTCGTGCATGGTTTGGGGCGACAACATCTACCTGATGGTGCTTTCTGCGAACTTCTTTGCGAGCTTCATCGACGGCAAAGAAGTGATCGACGCGACAAAAACAGCCGGCGTGACGTTGTGCGTTCCAATGAGCAGTCGGGCCGAGGTAGATGAATTCGCCACGACCGCGGTGGCTAATGGCGGTCGCGCCTTTGAGAGTGAAAACGCTGCGGCTGAAAGTTCGATGTATAGCGTTTCGGTTGAAGACCCCGATGGTCACATATGGGAACCGCTTTACATGGACATGGGTGAGAACAACGCGTAAAGCAGTGCCTGTTTTGGTGGCAGTAACTTGTCGCCATGATTCTTTCTGACCGCTCGATACGCGAAGAGTTGAAGGCCGGACGTATTGTCATCGAGCCTTATGACGACCGTGACATCCAGCCGTCGTCCGTCGACTTGCACCTGGACCGGCTGTTTCGGGTTTTCAGAAATCACCAACGACAAGTAATCGACGTCAAACGGGCACAAGAAGACCTAACGGAACTCGTTGAGGTCGATGGTGACAACGCGTTCATCCTTCATCCCGGCGAGTTCGTCTTGGGCTCCTCTAGTGAGCGAGTTGGAGTGCCTGACGATCTGGTTGCTCGACTGGAAGGAAAGAGCAGCCTTGGCCGACTCGGTCTGGTCATTCACTCCACTGCAGGTTTCGTCGACGCTGGCTTCAGTGGTCACATCACCCTGGAGCTGTCCAATGTCGCAACGCTTCCCATCACGTTGTATCCGGGAATGAAGATTGGTCAGATCAGCTTTCTGAAGATGACCACATCCGCTGAAAATCCCTACGGCAGTGCGGCAACCGGCTCCAAGTACAAGGGGCAACGCGGCCCAACGGCTAGCCGCTACCACTTGAACTACGACGAAGCAGAGCGTTCTTAGGGTGTGCTACTTACCGCCCGCTTGGGCCGCAACGGCAGCGGCACGAGCAGCGATTGCTTGTGGATCACCTAGGTAATCAGCGTGCACGACTTGCAGTTGTTCGTTGAACTCGTAAACGCGCGGCGCTCCTGTCGGCACGTTCACCTCTGCAATGTCGTCTTCACCGATGCCGTCGAGTTCCATCATCAATGCGCGCAAGCTGTTTCCGTGCGCAACCACGAAGACTGTTTCGAAGCGTTGCAGGTCTGGCGCGATTGCGTCCCACCAATACGGCATCATGCGTTCGGCAACGTCCTTCAGGCATTCACTCGCAGGAACGACTGCGTCGATTGAATAGCGCGGGTCGCCGTGATTGTCGTATTCCGCGCCCAATTCAATTGGCGGAGGTGGGGTGTCGAAGCTGCGTCGCCAAGCCTTCAGTTGTTCATCGCCGTATTTGGCGCGGATTTCGGCCTTGTCCAAACCCTGCAGGCTTCCGTAGTGGCGCTCGTTGAGTCTCCAAGAGCGGCGCACCGGAATCCATGAGCGTCCGCAAACATCGAGTGTCAGGTTGGCAGTGCGGATCGCGCGGCGCAGCAAAGAGGTGTGCACGACATCTGGAAGCAGATTGTTGTCGGCCAGCTCTTTGCCTGCCGCGACTGCCTCCGCCTCGCCGGCTGTGGTGAGGTTGACATCAACCCATCCCGTGAAAAGGTTGAGTTCGTTCCAAGTGCTTTGGCCGTGACGAAGGATTACCAATCGACTCATGGGGCGAACGTACCCGGCTCACATGGTGCCAACGAACAAATTTCGAGAATCCGGAATGAATTGGATGGGAACATGGTTCTTGATACGGAGCGACTCAACTTGTCATATGCTGTGTCACTCAAATAGATCGCAAGCAAGATAGCCCGGGCTCATAACAGGCTCGGGAAACACCAAAGGAGACATTCATGGGAAAAGCAGTCGGAATCGACCTTGGAACCACCAACTCCGTAGTTAGCGTCCTTGAAGCGGGTGAGCCCACAGTCATTCCGAATGCCGAGGGCGCGCGCACCACGCCTTCGGTTGTTGGTTTTTCCAAGACAGGCGAAGTGTTGGTTGGTGAAGTGGCCAAGCGCCAAGCAATCACAAACCCTGACCGCACCATCCGTTCGGTCAAGCGTCACATGGGCACCAACTGGACCATCGACATTGACGACAAGAAGTACACGCCTCAGGAAATCAGCGCACGCGTTCTGCAAAAGCTAAAGCGCGACGCAGAGTCCTACCTGGGTGCCACGGTCGACCAGGCCGTCATCACGGTGCCTGCGTATTTCGATGACGCACAGCGCACGGCGACCAAAGAAGCCGGGCAGATAGCCGGCCTCGAAGTCTTGCGCATTATTAACGAGCCCACTGCAGCGGCACTTGCATACGGTCTTGAGAAGGACGGCGATGCAGACCAAACCGTGCTTGTCTTCGACCTTGGTGGTGGAACTTTCGACGTTTCTGTTCTGGATATTGGCGACGGCGTTTTTGAAGTTAAGGCAACCCACGGCGACACAAGCCTTGGTGGTGACGATTGGGACCAAAGAGTCATCGACTGGTTGGTTGAGCAGTTCAAGAACGAGAATGGCGTTGACCTTGGCGCAGACAAGATGGCGTTGCAGCGACTCAAGGAAGCCGGCGAAAAGGCCAAGATCGAGCTCAGCCAGGTTCAAGAAACCACAATCAACCTTCCATTCATCACTGCAACCGCTGCAGGTCCGTTGCACCTTGACTACAAGCTGACGCGTTCCAAGTTTCAGGAGCTGACTTCAGACTTGGTTGACCGTTGCAAGACTCCGTTTGAGTTGGCCATTAAAGACGCCGGTCTTTCAATGGGCGAAATCGACCACGTTGTCATGGTCGGTGGCTCAACACGTATGCCTGCCATCTACGAGCTGGTTCACAAGATGACCGGCAAGGAGCCACACAAGGGCGTAAACCCAGACGAGGTTGTTGCAGTCGGTGCAGCTGTGCAAGCAGGTGTGTTGAAGGGTGAAGTCAAAGACGTTCTGCTTCTCGACGTCACACCGCTGTCGCTTGGAATTGAAACCAAGGGCGGCATGATGACCAAGTTGATTGAGCGCAACACCACCATTCCCACCAAGCGCAGCGAAGTGTTTACAACTGCAGAAGACTCCCAGCCATCGGTTGAGATTCACGTGTTGCAGGGTGAGCGCGAGATGGCTGCTTACAACAAGACCCTCGGCAAGTTTCAACTTGTTGACTTACCACCGGCGCCACGCGGTGTTCCGCAAATCGAAGTCTCCTTCGACATTGATGCCAACGGCATCGTGCATGTCAACGCGAAGGACAAGGCAACAAACAAAGAAACCGGCATCACGATTACCGGTCAATCCTCGCTGTCTAAGGACGACATCGACAAGATGGTCAAAGATGCCGAGGCACATGCCGACGAAGACAAGCGTCGCCGTGAAGAGGCAGAGGTGCGCAACAACGCCGACACCCTTGTGTACCAAACCGAGAAGTTGTTGAAGGACCAAGGCGACAAGTTTGAAGGCGACGAGAAGGCCAATGTTGAAGGTGCTTTGGAGGAACTCAAGAAGGCACAAAGCGGTGAAGATCTTGACGCGATCAAGTCCGCCACCGAAAAGTTGATGACATCTAGCCAGAGCTTCAGTCAGCGCCTTTACGAACAAGCCTCCCAAGATGGCGCGTCCGCAGGCGCGGGCGAATCCGCCGGTTCAGCCTCAAGCAATGATGACGATGTTGTTGACGCAGAGGTTGTTGACGAAGACGGTGACAAGGACAAAAAGTGAGTCCCGAAAACCGCCAAGAAAACGAGGCGCCCGACAGCAGCGCCGAAGAACAAGGCCAAGATGCACAGCCAACCAACGCCGGCGAAGACCCGGCGTTGGTTGCGGCTAATGCGGAGCGAGACCAGTTCAAGTCCGCCTTGCAACATCTACAAGCCGACTTCGAGAACTATCGCAAGCGTGTTATCAAACAGCAGGCCGATGACGTTGCACGAGCCAACGAAGCTTTGGTGCAAAAGGTGTTGCCGGTTTTGGACACCATCGATCTTGCGATTGCACACGAGCCCTCAAAGTCGCTCGAGCAGGTTTCAACGGCATTGCTAGACGTGCTGAGCAAGGAAGGTTTGGAACGCATACCGTCGGTCGACGCGCAATTCGATCCCAATGAACACGAAGCGGTTGCACACGAGCCCGGCGACGGAGAATCTCCGGCGAAGGTGAGTGAAGAGATGCGTGCTGGTTACCGATGGAAAGGACGTGTGCTGCGTCCAGCGATGGTGAAAGTCATCGGATAAGAGAGGTATTGGTAAATGGCCATCCAACGAGAATGGTTGGAAAAGGATTTTTATAAGACCCTTGGTGTCTCCAAGTCGGCGAACGACAAAGAGATAACCAAGGCTTATAGAAAGCTGGCCAAGCAGTACCACCCAGACGCCAATCCCGGAGACTCCGCGGCCGAAGCCAAGTTCAAAGAGGTCTCTGGCGCTTACGACGTGCTGGGAGATGCCGCCAAGCGCCGCGAATATGACGAGGCTCGCAGGCTTGCGGCTTCTGGCGGTTTTACCGGAATGCCGGGGAGTCCGGGCATGGGCGGTTTCGGGGGACGCAGCGCCGGCGAGCGTGCGTACCGCTCAACAATGAATGACGACTTAGGTGGCGCGACTGGCGGGTTTTCGTTCGAGGACCTTGGTGACCTTTTCGGGAACCTGTTCAACCGTGAGTCGCGCGGGGACGGTTCTACCAACATGCGCGGCGGCTCATTCAGCCGACGCGGGCCTGACTACGAAGGCTCGTTGACGATTGGTTTCGAAGACGCAGTAAAGGGTTTGACGACCGCCGTCAACGTAAATGGCAACATGATCAAAGTCCGTATTCCAGAGGGCGTCGACGACGGTCAAACCATCCGAATCAAGGGCAAGGGTGGGCCAGGCCAGAACGGCGGTGAGAACGGCGACTTGTTCGTGCATCTCAGTGTCGCTCCGCACGAGATTTTTGCTCGTGATGGTCGAGACTTGAAGGTGAAGCTGCCCGTTACCTATGCCGAGCTGGTGCTCGGCGCCACAGTGAAAGTTCCCACGCTCGACGGTGCGGTAACGGTCAAGATCCCTCCCGGCACTCAACCCGGAAAGACATTGCGCGTCCGAGGCAAAGGCTTGTTTATTCGCGAAAAAGCTGGAGACCTGTTGGTGACGCTAGAACTCGCCGTGCCAAAGGTCCCCACCGATACTCAGCGCAAGTTGATTGAAGAACTCGGTGCGCTAGAGGAAGGTTCAGACGTTCGAAAACACCTAGGAGTGAAGTGATGCGGGAATTTGATCCTTCACAGTTCGACTCATCCAAGGCAGTGTTTGTGATTTCGGTTGCTGCCGAACTCGCGGGAATGCATGCCCAAACACTTCGTCTTTACGAGCGTCGTGGGCTTGTTAATCCCGCTCGCACGATTAGCGGAAGCAGACGCTATTCCGCTGTTGACATCAGCCGTCTGCAAAGAATCCAGGAGCTGACCAACGAGGGAATGAACCTCGAAGGCGTCAAGCAAGTGATTGCCCTTGAGGCCCGTGTTGCAAAGCTAGAAGCGGAAAAGGCCGCTCTACTTAGAGAAGTAGAGGGCCTTCGCCAACCAAGTCGTGCGTTGGTGCCGCTATCCAGCGTGCGCATTCGCACCTGGCGCACCGACTGAATCGTTAGTTCGTGTTGTTTACGGGATGTTGAATGACTCGCCGTAAACGCTGAACGACAACGGTGTTTCGAGTGTGAGGTTTCCTGCTTCGAGGAACTTGCGCTGTGCGGTGTCAACGCGCGTTGTGTCCTCGTGAGCTTCCTCGGTCTTCATTGCGGCAACTCTCGCGTCAAGGAATGCCTCTAGGTACTGAACTTCATCGCCGCCTTGAGCTGGCGGCTTGGCGTTGCTCAATGCCGTTGCACGAATGCCGCCGAAGCTGACGGAGTCGTCGCCCGGTCCGTGCATGACGATTGCGTCGTAGTAGATGAACTGACCAAGTGCTTGGAGTCCGTCGGCCTTGGCTTGCTCAACAGATGGGTTGAAGTACACACGGTCGCGCTCGTCATCTTGCGCCTTTTGGAAGGCTGGGTCTGAAGCAGCGGTCTTCCAGTCCGATGTGAAGTTGGGGTCCAGTCCGTCGTGAGAGTCGTCAAAGCTTCCCTTCTCCTTGAGCGCAGGAAGGTACTTGGCCAACACGTTGTCCGGCTTGACTTCTGTGTAGTGCTCTACAAGGGCTTGCAGGTCGCCACAGCCGGTGCAGAAACCAATGATTCCTGCCGTGTAGCCACGGCCATCGCCGATGTCTTCGATGTACGCATACTGGCTCTTCCAGTCAAGGCTGGAGTTCTCAGCCGTCGAAACCAGTTGCATTGCAATGTCTTTCTTGTCCGGACTGTCGAGTCCGGAACCGCCACCGCTTGACTGCGTAGTTGACGGGGTCGGAGTCTTGTCGGAGGTGTCCGAAGTTGTGGTGTCGCTGTCGTCTGTGTCGTTCGTCGATGCGGGCTCGTCTTCTTCAACAGGCGGACGCGTTGTCGTGGTTGTTGTGGGCGCGGGCGCCGTCCTTTTGCCGCCAAGTGTCGCGGTCTTGGAGACGTTGCCGCTCTTGCCTGTGACGGTGATACTGCTGAGGTCGGCGCTGCCGGTTGGCCTGATGGCAACCAGGCTGCGACCGGTGGCAGTTGTAGTGGTCTCCGTCGTGCTGGATTGGCTGCCGATTGTGGCAGTGATTGTCAGGGCGGAACTAGCGGGGAAGTGTCTGAAACTTGCCAGGACACCGCTCGTCCCATCGAGAGACAGCGTCAATGATGGAGCCGAGCTAGCCGCCATCGCGAGTGGGCTTCCTGATGCAAGGAGCAGAGCGGAGACCACAAAGGCAACCTTGCGCTTTTGCCTGGGGGTGGAGCGGTTTCGACGCTGACTCAAATTGAAAAACATGTGCGCTCGTCCTCTTTCGGAGAGCACCAGCCTGCCAGTTTCGTGAATTATAATGCAATTTTGGGCCTCGGAAGGGGTCGCTGTGGCAGATTCTGTGATTGCCAGCTAATTCACAGCTTCACCCCAGGGGAACTTCAGGCGCTGGCAGCAAGCTTTCAGGTGAGTTGCGTCGGAGCCTCGAGGGCGCAACAGCGAACCGAAAGGGATGGTCACGTGGTTGATGGCGCCGAAGCAAGGCTGTTGGTGGTCGATGATGAGCCAAACATCATTGAACTGCTGTCGATGAGCCTGAAGTACGCCGGCTTTGATGTCCAGACGGCAACCAACGGTCGCGATGCCCTCAAATTGGCTCACGAGTTTCGGCCTGATGTTTGTCTGTTTGACGTGATGCTCCCGGGCCTTGATGGCTTTGAGGTCACGAAACGCATGAGGCAGGAAGGCGTACAGGCGCCGGTCATTTTCTTGACTGCTCGCGACGGCACCGAGGACAAGTTGAAGGGGCTGACAATTGGTGGCGACGACTACGTCACCAAGCCGTTCAGTCTGGAAGAAGTCGTGGCGCGCATTCGTGTCGTCCTGCGACGCAGTGGCGGCGGCAAAGCAGGTGCTTTTGAGCAGTCCAAGTTGGAGTTCGCCGACATCGAGCTAGATGACGACAGCCATGAAGTGTGGAAAGCGGGCAATCACGTTGCGTTGTCGCCGACAGAGTTTGAGTTGTTGCGCTTCTTCATGCAGAACACGGGTCGCGTCTTGTCGAAGTCACAAATCCTTGATCATGTTTGGCACTACGACTTTGGTGGAGACGCAAATGTTGTCGAGTCCTACGTCTCTTACTTGCGGAAGAAGATCGACACAACGGAGCCGAAGTTGTTGCACACTGTGCGCGGTGTGGGTTACGTCATGCGAAAGCCACGTGCATAAATGACGAGTGCCGCTTGGCGCGATCGCCTAGCAACTGTGCCGTTGCGTTGGCAGTTGACGGCCGTGATGACGGCTTTGGTGTTGATGAGCTTGTTGGTCATCAACTTCTCTGCCGCAACGGTTGTTGAGAATGTGCTTGTTTCACGGGTTGATTCGCAGTTGACGAATACGGCTCGCGATCAAATGAGGCGTGGCGATGCAGTGCGGGTACCAACGGGAGAACTCAGTGGCGATCTTCGCAACGGTCCTGCGTTGCTGTCGGGATACTTCACGAAGATTGTCGATGCCAACGGCAATGGTGAGAGTTTTCAGCGTTTGCCCGAAGGTGTGAGTTTGGGTGAACCCGTGTTACCGGCCCTTGATTCCAGTCATGCCGAAAGGCTCGCCAATAGGCCATTTACTGTGCGTTCTGTCGATGGCAAGGGTGAATGGCGAGTAATCGTTACGCCTTTGCCAAACGATGCAAGTCTTGTGACTGCCGTTGGGCTCAGCGACGTCAAGTCCACACTGAGTCGTTTCATGACGCCATTGCTGTTGTTGAGCTTGTTGACACTGTTGGCAATGGCCATGTTGGGAGTCGTTGTAGTGCGTTCGCGTTTGCGAGCATTGGGGGAAGTTGAAGCCACGGCTGCGCGCATTGCAAAGGGTGACTTGAGCCAACGAGTCCCAGAGCATGATCCGCGAACGGAGGTTGGGTCGCTAGCAACGGCTATCAACACAATGCTGGCAATGATTGAGACATCGTTTGCCAAGCAAAAGCAGTCAGAGACTGCCGCGCGTGAATCGGAAGCCCAAATGAGACGCTTTGTCGCAGACGCAAGCCATGAATTGCGTACTCCGCTGACGTCGATTCGTGGATACGCAGAGTTGACGCGACAAACACGCGGGCCTCGTCCGCTCGATGACGGCGACGTTGCCATTGAGCGCATCGAATCTGAAGCAAAGCGCATGGGGAACCTTGTTGAGGACCTTTTGTTGTTGGCTCGACTGGACCAACAGACTGCGCGCGAAGACGTCGAAGTCGATGTTTGCGAGGTCGCTCGAGACATTGCAGCCGACGCCGCAATCATCGGCCCGGCACACGAGTTTCATCTGGAAGTGTCAGATCAACCGTTGATTGTGATGGGTGACCACGATCAACTCCGTCGAGCTTTTAGCAATTTGGTAACCAATGCGTTTCATCACACTCCGGCTGGTTCGGTCGTCACATTGAGGGCGTATCGACAAGGTGATGAAGCTGTCGTCGACGTAAATGACAACGGTCCGGGAATCGAAGCCGAGGACTTGCAGCGCATCTTTGATCGCTTCTTTCGAGCCGATGTGTCACGAACGCGGGCTAGCGGCGGCACCGGCCTCGGGCTCTCAATCGTCCACGGAATCATTGAGAGCCACGGCGGAAAGGTCTCGGTTGCATCGACGCCTGAAAGCGGTACGACATTTTCGCTGCGGTTGGGAATCAAAGTTGAGTCGGGTGTTGTAAAGTTTTCCGAGGAGGCTTCCTCGTAACGGAGGCCTCGCAGTACGAAACGTGGCGTGTGCCGTGGGGCATCACGAGGAGGACAACTACCTAAGTGGCTTTCGATCCGAATCGCTGGACCATCAAGACTCAAGACGCCGTGCGCGCCGCAGCTTCAGATGCAACGGAGCGGCACAATGCCGAGGTAACGCCGTTTCATTTGCTGATTGCCTTGTTGAACCAGTCCGAAACCGTGACGGAAAAGGCGCTGAAGGGTGCGGGCGCAAACCTCAAGAAGTTGCGCGAGAAAGCCGCCGAAGAGATTGCCAAGACTCCGCGAGCGTATGGGTCAACGGAAACCGAAGGCCCCCAGATGGGACGCGAGCTTCGCTCGGTCATTCAAGACGCGGACAAGGCTCGTGAAGAACTCGGTGATGAGTTTGTGTCGGTGGAGCACTTGCTGCTTGCAATGGCACCCCAGCTCGATGTCGCACGCGAATCTTTGCTGAAGTCGCTGCGCGGACTGCGGGGAAGTCACCGCGTTGACTCCCAAGATCCCGAATCGAAGTTTCAGGCTCTCGAGAAGTACGCACGAGACCTAACCGCCGATGCGCGCGCAGGAAAGATCGACCCTGTCATCGGGCGTGACGAAGAAGTGCGCCGCGTTACCCAAGTTCTCAGTCGACGCACCAAGAACAACCCGGTGTTGATTGGCGAGCCTGGTGTGGGCAAGACCGCAATTGTTGAAGGACTCGCAACTCGCATTGTCGAAGGCGACGTGCCTGAATCGTTGCGCGACAAGCGCCTTTTGTCGCTCGACTTATCTTCGATGGTCGCAGGCGCGAAGTACCGCGGCGAGTTCGAAGAACGCCTTAAGGCAGTGCTGAAAGAGATCTCCGATTCCGAAGGCAGCATCATCACATTCATTGACGAACTGCACACCATTGTTGGAGCGGGTGCGGGCGGTGAGGGCGCAATGGACGCCGGAAACATGATCAAACCAATGTTGGCCCGCGGTGAATTGCGTTTGATCGGTGCAACCACGCTTGACGAGTATCGCCAATACATAGAGAAAGACCCAGCGTTGGAGCGTCGATTCCAGACGGTCTTCGTAGACGAACCCAGTGTCGAGGACACCATTGCCATCTTGCGCGGTCTAAAAGAGAAGTACGAGGTTCACCACGGTGTGCGAATCCAAGATGCCGCACTGGTTGCTGCCGCAATACTGTCGAACCGTTACATCCCCGGGCGCTTCATGCCAGACAAGGCAATCGACTTGATCGACGAAGCAGCAAGTCGTTTGCGCATCGAGATCGACTCGATGCCAGTCGAAATCGACGTTGTTACGCGGCGCATGCGGCAGCTCGAAATTGAACGCGTTGCTCTTGCCAAAGAAACAGACGATGCATCAAAACAACGGCTCGACAAGCTGAACGCCGAACTCGATTCCCTCAAAGCTGAGTACGAGGCAATGCGCAAGCAATGGCAGGCGGAGAAAGAGGCAATTGATTCAATTCGCCAATCAAAAGAAGAGCTGGAATTGTTGCGTCTGACTGTCGAACGCGAGACAGATCTAGAGCGCGCAGCTGAGATTCGGTATGGAAAGATCCCCGCCCTCGAGCAGCGAATTGAAACGGCTACAAACTCTTTGATGAAACTGCAGGCTGGTTCTGCGATGTTGAAAGAAGAAGTCGACGCGGAAGATGTTGCGCAAGTCGTTTCGACGTGGACGGGTGTTCCGGTCAGCCGTCTGATGGAGGGTGAAGTCTCCAAGCTGGTTCGCATGGAAGACGAGCTTCATCGCAGAGTCGTTGGCCAAGACGACGCCGTTGTTGCCGTGTCGAATGCGATTCGTCGGAGCAGAACCGGCCTGTCAGATCCCAACCGGCCAATTGGTTCTTTTCTCTTCATTGGCCCAACCGGCGTTGGCAAGACGGAGCTTGCACGCGCTTTGGCCGAGTTCATGTTTGACGACGCAAATGCGATGGTCCGCATCGACATGAGTGAATACATGGAAAAGCACAGTGTTGCTCGTTTGATTGGTGCGCCTCCTGGTTACGTGGGCTACGAGGCTGGCGGTCAGTTGACCGAAGCGGTTCGACGTCGTCCCTATTCAGTTGTGTTGCTGGATGAGGTTGAAAAGGCGCACGCAGATGTGTTCAACGTGTTGCTGCAGCTTCTCGACGACGGGCGCCTTACCGATGGTCAAGGTCGCGTTGTCGATTTTACGAACGTCGTGTTGATCATGACCTCCAACTTGACTGGCTCTCCATCTGATTTCTTCCGGCCAGAGTTCTTGAATCGCATCGACGAAATCATCACCTTCAAGCCGTTGGCGGCTGCCGACATGGGTGCCATTGTCGATATCCAGTTGGCCAATTTACGCAAGCGGCTCGCTGAGCGAAACATTGCCCTCGATGTAAGCGAAGACGCCAAAGCTTGGTTGGCAACGAATGGCTACGACGTCGCCTTCGGTGCTCGTCCGCTCAAGCGCCTTATTCAATCGGCGCTGGCAGACAAGTTGGCTCTTGCATTGCTGGAAGGGAAAATCCGCGATGGCGACACCGTTCGGGTTGAAACCGATCCAGAGGGCACGCGTCTAATCCTCGACAGTGACTCTTCTGGCGATAGTGGCCATCGCGCTTAACTGTGGTGAGGCGACGTTGATCGTTTTTCACGCCTCGTGAGCAACTCGACGAAAAATTTCTCGGAGTTTTTTGAGTTGTTCTCGAGGCGTTTCTGATGGGCTGATTCAGGCCTTTGAGCTGGGGATACCACCCCTGGCGAGGTATTTCGATCACTTGAGGTTTTGTTGAAGTTTTATTAAGGCGGTCAGAACCTCATGGATATCGCCGAACGAATCTGCTGAAGCCTGCGACGGAGAGTGACAGATCCGACGCAAACGACCCGAGGAGACCTTGATGGCCTCAGCGCAATTCGTCCGAAAGATGTTCGTTTCGGTGGCAACGGCAGTAACAATGCTTGCGTTCACCTTCAGCGGCGGTTCCGCCGCATCGGCAGCCGGCACCCCAGTGTCGGTACCCGGTCCAGTGACCGCGGGGGCAACCGTTCCGGTTAGCTCCACCTTCGTGGCTCCGCGGTGGTCCGGGAACTTCATCCTTGACACAGAGGTGTACTCGTCGTCAGGCAAGAAGGTCGCTCAGTTCTTCGAGCAGTCATGGCTGAGGGCGAACCAGTCCACGACCCGTAGCTATGCGTGGCGCACAACAAACCTGGCGCCGGGGACGTACACATTCCGTCAGGGAGTCTTTTCTCCAAACTGGTCGACCAACTTCAAGTGG
Source organism: Acidimicrobiia bacterium (assembly GCA_039812705.1). Lineage (GTDB taxonomy): Bacteria > Actinomycetota > Acidimicrobiia > Acidimicrobiales > JBBSGY01 > JBDIBA01. The sequence goes on along the minus strand of JBDIBA010000027.1, from coordinate 9,761 downwards.
AATAGGTCTGCTGGCACCGCCAAGATCAACGCGTCAGCCGCAACGACCGGATCTTTCGATGTCTCGGCCAAGGTCAGCGGTACTGACCCCGTCGCAATCGACGCAAACTTCAAGGCCCCGGCGGGCCTTGCATCTCAACAGCTTGTTGTAGTCACCGAGGTCGTTGGGCCCAAGGGTCGCGTCGGTGGTTGGAACGCCCGCGTCCAGTTGGGTTCAAACCAAACCTGGACCGGCAAGTACTCGCTCAAGACCACCGGTTTGCCGGCCGGCAAGTACACAGTGAACCAGGGTGTCTTCAAGGCTGACTGGAAGACACGCATTCACTTGAGCGTTGGTGCAACATTCGATGTGCGTGAGCCGGCCAAGCAGTCTTCGGGGGCGCCGGCATCGAACCCAACGGGCGGTTCCAACTGGGCCGTTGGCGCAACGATTGATCCAAGCTCGCAAGGAGTGAAGATCAACACTCACTCTGTTGCTCCTTCAACGCTGACCACGTCAAACATTCAGTTGGACACCGAGGTTTACAACGCTGCAGGCGCACGCGTTGCTCAGTGGACAGAACCCGTGACGGCAGCTGGGTCACAAAAGTTTGAGCGTTCTTACTCGTGGACGCCTGGTGCAGGAGGCCCGTTCGTTGTGCGAATGGGTGTCTTCACCTCTGACTGGTCACGCAACTTGTTGTGGAACGGCGATGTCGTGAAGTTCGACAGAGCTGCGCCTGCCGTTGCTGAAACACCAGCACCAACACCAACAACAGCACCTGCAGCGCCGGTTGAAGTGAAGGCTCAGTCCGAAATGTCTGCAGCTTCCGTTGGCAACTCAACGTCGACAACGACTGCTGCACCGACAACGACTGCAGCGCCGGCACCTAAGCCTGCAGCGGGTAACCCTCTTGCAGCACCAAACGGCTTCTACTCAAACCCAACGAGCCAAGCCGCCAAGACTGCTGCAGCGTGGAGCTCCAGCCGTCCTGCGGACGCGTCTTACCTGAAGCGTCTTGCCGAGGGTGGAGCCGCAACTTGGTTGGGTAACTGGTCGTCAAACGTGACCGGTGATGTCAACAGTGCCGTTTCAAGTGCAACAAGTCGTGGCGAGATGCCTGTTCTGGTTGCCTACAACATTCCTCAGCGTGACTGTGGTTCGTATTCTGCGGGCGGTGTTTCGAACGCTGCCGAGTACCACAATTGGATCTCCAAGATCGCAGCTGGAATCGGCTCTCGCAAGGCTGCAGTTGTGCTTGAGCCGGACTCCCTCGCTCAGGTGAGCTGCCTTAGCAGTTCTGCTCAAGAGCAGCGCTTTGCAATGCTGCGTGACGCAGTCAACACGTTGAACGCTCAATCTGGTGCGATTGTGTACCTCGATGCCGGTCACTCCGGTTGGGTTCCAACGGCGACCATGGCACAGCGCCTTCGCCAAGCCGGTGTTGCAAACGCCCGCGGTTTTGCACTGAACGTGTCGAACTACAACACGACTTCGGTTGAGGTTTCCTACGGAAACGCTTTGTCCGGCGCACTTGGTGGAAGTCACTTCATCATCGACACCAGCCGCAACGGCGCAGGGTCCAATGGTCAGTGGTGTAACCCAAGCGGGCGCGCACTGGGCAAGGAGCCAACAACGAACACAGGTGTTGCAGCAGCCGATGCCTACATCTGGATCAAGCAACCAGGTGAATCGGATGGAAACTGCAACGGTGGACCAAGCGCCGGTACCTTCTGGGCCGACTACGCGCTGGGTCTGGCTCGTCGCGCTTGGAGCTGATCTCCCAAGAATCAAAGCGTTAGGTGTGAGCCAGATCCTTCTTTCGATGAACGAGGAAGGGTCTGGCTCAACTACGATCTTGCAACGTGCCTGCAACCGTGATCGTCGGAACTCAATGGGGCGACGAGGGCAAAGGTCGCTTCACGGACTTGCTTGCATCAGAGATGTCGCTGGTGCTCCGCTACCAAGGTGGCCACAATGCCGGCCACACAATTGTCGTCAACGCCAAGACCTACGCCCTTCAGCTTCTCCCTAGCGGTGTTCTCCACAAAGAGACCGTCCCTGTAATTGGTAACGGCGTCGTTGTTGACCCGCGCGTATTGCTTCAAGAGATCGATACTTGTGAAGCCGCCGGTGTTGATTGTTCACGCTTGGTGGTCAGTGGCAACGCGCATTTGATCATGCCGTACCACCAAGAGCTCGATGCCTTGACCGAGCGATATCTGGGACGCAACAAGTTGGGTACGACAAAGCGCGGAATCGGCCCGGCGTATGCAGACAAGGCCGCGCGCGTGGGTTTGCGCGTGCAAGACCTTCTTGACCCCAAAATCTTCCGCGAAAAGCTGGAGGTTGTTCTCAAGGAAAAGAATCTGATTCTTGCCAAGGTGTACAACCGCCTTCCGCTTTCGCTGGATGACATTTGCGATGTGTACCTGGGTGAATGCGCGCCGCGGATGAAGCAGTACATCGGTGACGCCGTTGCGCTGACGCACGACGCATTGCGCCAGAACAAGAACATTTTGCTTGAAGGCGCTCAGGCAACCTTTCTCGACCTTGACCACGGCACCTATCCCTTTGTTACGTCGTCAAACCCAACGGCGGGCGGTGCCTGTGTTGGCGCAGGCATTGGTCCGCGCGACATCACGCGCGTCTTGGGTGTTGCAAAGGCCTACATAACCCGTGTTGGTGCAGGACCTTTCCCAACAGAGCTGCACGACGAGGTAGGCGAGGCCATTGTCGATCGCGGTCACGAATATGGAACGAACACCGGCCGCCGCCGTCGTCCGGGGTGGTTCGATGCGCCGCTCTTACGTCATGCAGCTGCGTTGAACTCGCTGACGGACATTGGAATCACAAAGCTTGACGTCCTTGACGATTTCGATTCCGTCAAGGTCTGCGTCGGTTACGAGATCGACGGCAAGAAGATCGACCACGTTCCCTATCACCAGTCTGAGTTTTTCAAGGTGAAGGCGATCTACGAAGAGTTGCCCGGGTGGAAAACGTCGTTGTCAGATGTCAGGAAGTGGGATGACATGCCAAAAGAAGCGCAGAACTACATCCGCTTTATTGAAGACCAAGTCGGCGTGCCGGTTGGCCTAGTTGGTGTTGGTCCGGCCCGCGAGGCCTACGTCATTCCTCCGTCGCTATGAAGGTTTCGGTAATTGGCAACGGTGGGCGTGAACACGCATTGCGTCACGGGCTTGCCAAGACGTCGACAATGGTCGAAGAGCCAACCGAAGCAGACCTTGTCGTTATTGGTCCCGAAACACCATTGGTTGATGGCTTAGCTGACGACCTGCGAGCCAAGGGCCTCCTTGTTTATGGGCCCGGCGCAAGCGGAGCGCGCCTTGAGGGTTCCAAGCAATACATGAAGGACTTTGTTGCGCGCGCCGGTGTGCCTACGGCTCGCTACAAATCAGTTACTTCTATTGAAGAAGCCGAAGATTTCTTTGATTCGCTAACAACTGGTTTCGTCATCAAGACCGATGGTTTGGCCGCCGGTAAAGGCGTTCTTGTCACTACCGATCGCAGCGAAGCAAGCCAAGACGTCAAGGAGAAACTTTCGGGTTCTTCTTTTGGTGATGCCGGCCGTAAGGTGGTCATTGAGGAACTGATGACGGGGCCTGAAGTCAGCGTGATGTTTGTCTTTGACGGCAAGCGCGGCATGGTGTTGCCTCCCGCGCAAGACTTCAAGCGCGCACTTGACCATGACAAGGGCCCAAACACCGGTGGCATGGGCGCATATTCGCCCGTTCCGTTGATGAGCGACACGTTGATGCAGGCAATCAACGACAACGTTCTTGTTCCAACGGCTGAGCAGCTGCAACGCGAAAAGATTGACTATCGCGGCACTCTTTACGCGGGGCTGATGATCACCGCTGACGGGCCCAGGCTTGTTGAGTACAACGTGCGGTTCGGCGACCCGGAAACTCAAGTCATTGTGCCGTTGCTCGATGGCGATTTCGCGGGACTGCTGAGTAGTGCGGCAAGTGGAAGCATCGACGAACCCCAAGTTCAGGTGACCACGCGTTGTGCAGTGACAGTCACGCTTGCGTCGGCTGGTTACCCTGAATCCTCTCGCAAGGGCGATGTAATTAGCGGAATCAACTCTGCAAACGAATTGCCCGGCGTGACGGTTTACGAAGCAGGCGTGGCTCGCGATGACAACGGAGTTGTAACAACCAACGGTGGCCGCGTATTGAACGTCACGGCGGTGGGCGATTCCCTAAACGGTGCGCGTGCCGCCGCTTATGAGGCAGTGAACCTGATTTCTTTTGACGGAATGCACTATCGCAGCGACATTGCACTTGCAGCCGCAAACAAAACTGCCTTGCCTGGCAACGCACCACAAGGAGACTCGGAGTGATTCGTCGTTACAGCTTGCCGCAGATGGCTCAGGTCTTTGCAGAAGAAGAGCGTTTTCGCTTGTTGCTTGACGTCGAAGTGCTTGCGACTGAAGCCTGGTCGTCCATTGGTGTTGTTCCACCGCAGGACGCTGCTGCCGTCCGCGCTCGCATGCCAAAGATTGACGAGCAGTTTGTTGCTGACGTTGACGAGCGAGAAAAGATTACGAATCACGACTTGGCTGCATTCGTAGATGTCGTTCAAGACCGCATTGGACCGCCGGCAGGTAAGTGGGTTCACTATGGCCTGACAAGTTCAGATGTTGTCGACACGGCTCAATGTAAGCAGTTGAGCCAAGCCGCCGACTTGTTGATTGACGCAACTACTGAACTGATTGCAGTACTCAAGCAGCGTGCTCACGAGCACCGCGACACCGCAATGGTTGGCCGCACGCATGGAATGCATGCCGAGCCCACGACATTCGGTACAAAGCTGGCCTTGTGGGCTTTGCAGGTGGATCGTGATCGCGAAAGGTTGCGCCGCGCCAAGCGCACCATTTCGGTCGGCAAACTGTCCGGTGCGGTTGGTACGTATTCCAACATTGACCCTCGGGTTGAAGACTTTGTTTGCAACGCGCTTGATCTGATTCCGGTTCCGGCGACTCAAGTCATTGCGCGCGATCGTCACGCCGAGTACCTCTATGCGTGCGCCACTCTTGGTTCCACGGTTGAGCTCATTGGCACGGAAATTCGCCACTTGCAGCGAAGCGAAGTCGGGGAAGCGGCTGAAGGCTTTCGTCCGGGTCAAAAGGGAAGCTCGGCAATGCCGCACAAGCGCAACCCAATTACAGCGGAGCGCCTTTGCGGACTGGCTCGCGTGCTTCGCGGCTACCTTCAGTCTGGTTTGGAAGACATTGCGCTTTGGCATGAGCGCGACATTTCACACAGCTCGGTTGAGCGCGTTGTGTTGCCGGATGCCTCTTTGCTTGCGTTCTACGTATTGAAGACCTGCGCGTCGATGATCGAGAGCCTTCAAGTCGATGCCGACGCAATGGATGAAAACTTGGATTCCAGCCTCGGATTGGTTTTCAGCCAGCCGGTGTTGCTTGCGCTTGTCGAAAGCGGCATGACGCGCGATGACGCTTACCGGATTGTCCAGTCGGCGGCTCGCAGTGCCGTCGAAACGCGCACGCCGTTGCGCAAGGTGCTTGAGAACACGACAGATGTCAGCCTGGACACCGATTTGCTCAACCGAGCCTTTAGCTTGGAGTGGTCATTGAGAAACATTGGTCCGGTGTTCAGCGCCATGGACGCAATCAAATAGGGGTGGCAATCGAATGAAACACATCGCTTCAGGCAAAGTGCGTGAGATTTACGAGCTTGACTCTGATCGTCTGATGATGGTTGCGACCGATCGCATCTCTGCTTTTGATGTTGTTTTTGCCGAAACAATTCCCGACAAGGGTCGAGTCCTAACCGGTCTGACGGCCTTCTGGTTGAAAAAGATTGCCTCAGACATCCCAAGTCATCTGCTGTCATCCGATGTTCCCTCTGAGGCACATGCTTTGGGCGATCACGAAGACCTTGAGGGCCGGGTGATGGTTGTCCGCAGGGCCGAGATGATTCCGCTCGAGTTCATCGTTCGTGGGCGTCTGGCCGGCAGCGGATGGCGCGAGTATCAAGACCGCGGCACCCTTCACGGTCGCAAGCTGCCTGAGGGTCTGGGTCTTGGAGACGCCCTTGATCGTCCAGTGCTCACCCCGTCAACAAAGGGCGAGGCCGGTGAGCACGACATCAACCTCACCGAGGAACAAGCCGTCGATGTCGTTGGCAAGGAGGTCTTTGATGAGGCCCGCGAGCTTGCCTTGCAGTTGTTCGGTCGCGCGGCAAGTCACGCCGAAAGCCGTGGCCTTGTGCTGGCAGATACCAAGTTCGAGTTCGGAGTCATTGACGGCAAGCTTTCCGTCTGTGACGAGATCCTGACGTCGGACTCCTCGCGTTATTGGCCTGTTCGTGGCTGGTTGCGGGGCGAAACGCCACCAGCGTTCGACAAGCAGGTGCTTCGAGACTGGCTGGAGACCCTCGATTGGGACAAGACACCGCCCGCGCCAGAACTACCTACAACCATCATTGAACAGACACGCGATCGTTATGTGAAGGCTTATGAAATGTTGACGGGCGACCCCGTTCAAAACCTTCCTGGCTATTCGCGGAAAATCGACTGAAGCACCTTGGTTGCAGGTTTGCCGCGTAAGGATCTCAGTCGGTTCGCTTGATTCCTGCGCGCTTCAAGACAGCGGCGTCCACGCCGGCTTCACGCCACGCTGCATAACTGATCTTCTTGCGTTCGCCGTATGTGCGTGCGTACTTGACGAAATCGTCCTCTAGGCGCTTGATGTCCACGGTGTCCAGCGCGGCATCGAGAGCGTTCTCAATGTCAATGCGTTCCTGGATGAGTTGCACGCGCTGCAACGGATCGGCGTTCTTTAGAGCGGTTTGGATTGCAGAAAGCCTGCGTTTCATGGATTCCGGCGTTCTTTTGCGACCGCGTTTTGGTTTATGCGTTTCTAGGGCAACCAGATATCGCCTAACGGAGCTTCCTTCGCTGCGACCTTTTGCAAGTGCTTGCAGGTGTTCATCTGTCATTGCGCCTTTTTTGCGACCGCGTGCTTGTCCTGCCACCTAAATCTCCAGAATCGCGACGTTCCATTACCTAATTCGGCAATAGGGGCGCACGATATCAATCAAATTCTGAAAAAGTCGGGCGTTTATATGACAACTGCGTTTAGGTCGTGGCGCGAATGAAGATAAAAGCGAACTGTTAGTTAAGTCTTGAAAGCAATTCGTCTGCGCATTCACGCGGAATCGCAAGGTCTCCACGCCCAACGGCCGGGAGCAGTCCTGGCTTGTACTTGCCGTGATAGTCAGAACCGCCCGTAATTAGCAGCTCTTTCTTCTCGGCGATTGTTGCCAGGCGCTTGCGCATCTCTGGGGTGAAGGACCCGTACCAGCACTCGATTCCGTCTAATCCACTGTTCACTAACTCTTCTAAGTGAGGCTGGAGGTCGTCAGCAACAGTGCCGCCAATGTACGGATGTGCCCAGACGGCAACGCCGCCGGCGCGCTTGATTAGCTGGATTCCCTGCGAGGCATCCATGCCTCGTTGTTTGGAAATACCTGGTCGGCCATCCGACAAATAGCGGCGAAATGCCTCGTCCACGGAATCGACGTAACCCTTTTCCATGAGGGCGGCCGCGAAGTGTGGACGGCCAACGCTTGGACCGGTGCCGTGCTTCAAGACGTCCTCAATGGTGATGTCGAGATTGCGGGCTTGGAGTTCCTCGATGAGGTGAGTGTTGCGTTTGCGGCGCAAGTCCTGCTGGTGGCGCAGTTCTTTTAGGAGGGAAGGATCTGTGTCCGTCTTGAAGTATCCGAGAATGTGGACGTTGGACGTTGCCGTGTGGCACGACAACTCGACGCCGGGGATTATCTCGACGCCCAGTTGACAACCTGTCGACCTCGCCTCCTCGATTCCGTCGACGGCGTCGTGGTCTGTGAGTGCGATCAGTTCTGCCCCGCTTCTGGCGGCGGTAGTCACGAGCTCGGATGGTGTGTCCGTGCCATCGGAAATGCGGGAATGCAGGTGAAGGTCAATCAAGCTTCTGAGATTATTCGCCTCTGAACGTCTATGTGGCGTCTGGCGGTTTTCAATGTCCAACGCACTGCGCCCCGGGTTGCAATGCTGTGGCAGCATTAACAACGTGCTTCCTTCTCCGAACCCCTCTGGCCGCCAAGAAGAGTCGAGAGCAAAGGGTCCGGAAGAGGCAGACACCCTCCGCGACGCGTGTGGCGTCTTTGGTATTTGGGCGCCCGGGCGTCAGGTTTCATATCTGACATACGACGGTCTCTACGCATTGCAACACCGCGGCCAAGAGTCCGCGGGAATGGCGGTCAGCGATGGCCAAGAGATCATGGTGTTCAAAGAGATGGGTCTTGTCACCAACGTCTTCAACGAAAACTCGTTGCGCCCACTCGTTGGCCACTTGGCCATTGGCCACACTCGCTATTCCACGACCGGTTCAAGCAGCTGGCGTAACGCTCAACCTGTCTACCGTCAGACAAGCGGTGTTGGTTTTGCGTTGGCGCACAACGGGAACCTGACGAATACCGAATCTCTTGTCTCGTCACACGGCATGCTTCCTGGAACGGTCTCCAGCGACAGCGACTTGGTGGTCGAACTGCTTGCACAGGCATCCGCGCGCCAAGAGTCCCTGCGACGCAGCCAGGCGGCCGAAGCGGGGGACATTGTCGGCGACGCCGAAAGCACTGCGAAAGGCGAAGGGCTGCTGGAGCAGTCTTTTATGGAAGTGCTGCCCCAGTTGGAGGGCGCCTTCTCCTTTGCCGCGATGGATGAATCCACCTTGATCGGCGTTCGTGACCCCAACGGTTTTCGTCCGCTGTGCCTTGGTCGAATTGACCGAGGTTGGGTGCTTGCTTCGGAGAGTCCCGCTCTTGATGTCATCGGCGCTCACTTTGTGCGCGAGATTGACCCAGGTGAAATGGTCATCATCAACGGCAACGGTGTTCGCTCCGTTCGTCCTTATGACGAAAGCCGTGTAAATCCGCGCCTTTGCATCTTTGAATATGTCTATTTCGCACGTCCAGACACCCAGCTTTACGGCAAAGAGGTTCACGGTTCGCGTGTTCGAATGGGCGAACTCTTGGCAGAACAGTCGCCGTTGCCATTCAGCGAGAAGTATTTCGACCGACCAGCGATGGTGATGGGCGTTCCAGACTCGGGCATTCCAGCCGCCGAGGGCTACGCCTTGGCCAGCGGATTGCCCATGGGCCAGGGGCTCGTAAAGAACCGCTACATCGGCCGCACGTTTATTGCGCCTTCTCAAGAAGCGCGCGCTCGTGGTGTCCGCAGAAAATTTAATCCGCTCAAAGAGAACGTTTCGGGCAAGCGCGTGATTGTCATCGATGACTCAATCGTTCGCGGCACGACATCGCGAGCACTTGTGAAGATGCTTCGCGAGGCCGGTGCGGTAGAGGTTCACATGCGCATTTCTTCGCCGCCGTTCAAGTGGCCGTGTTTCTACGGAATCGACACGGGTTCAAGGTCTGAGTTGCTTGCGGCAAGCCTCGAAATGGAAGAAATGCGCAAGTACTTAGGTGTCGAATCGTTGGGCTTTTTGTCTCTGGCGAACCTCCGCGAGGCCATTGCTGCGCCCGGCGCGGGCCTTTGCGATGCCTGCTTGACGGGTGATTATCCGGTCAAGGTGCCAGTGACATTGTCCAAGAATGTCCTTGACCTGGCAGCGGGTGCCGACACGCCAATCAATTTATAGGTCATGCTCTAGCCATGAGCCAGGTTGACTTTGACACCATTCGCACCGAGCTTCGCGATCACCTGCTTGCGCACAGCGTGAAAACCGG
>JBDIBA010000026.1:0-24647 GCA_039812705.1 Acidimicrobiia bacterium | reverse complement strand
AGGTTCGACCGGACAGCACGAATCCTGCGTCAGACAGGTCGTGCGTGCGCGGTCCTAACTCCGCGACGCTTGATTGGCCGCGGCGCGAATCGGCTCGAGGTCGATTTTCTTCTGCTCTTGCATGGCCTTGTTGGCCGCAGCTGCTCGCTGCGGATCAGGATCGCTGACCAAATCGAGCAATTCAACTGGCGAAACCTGCCAACTCAGACCGTAGCGATCGGTCACCCAACCACATGCCAGCTCCGAGCCACCATCGAGCAACGCGTCGTAAATCCGATCTGACTCCTGCTGGCTATCCGTACGAACTTCGATCGAGACAGCCGACGTCAAGCTGTCCGGCAATCCCTGCATGACCGTGAAAGTCTGCCCGCCGAGCGTAAAGCCGACCAGCAGGGCCGTCCCCGGCTCGCCACCGGTGTTCTCGTTGTGCGGCATCACCTGGGTCTTAACCAGGTCGGGCAGAATCGACGCGTAGTAATCGACGATCTCTTCGACATTCTCCTGAAAAGACAGGACGGTTCCGTAGCGCATGTGAGCTCCTCCGGGCTGAGTTCGAGGCCTCATGGCCATTCGCCATCATCCAATCACACACGGACGACTGCGCGTTCTTGTTTCACGTGAAAACACCGGCCAGCTGCCGCAGTGCTCCCAGAGACCGATTCTGACCACGAGTTTCTTTCGCAACCGGACCTTCACTGCGCCACTCGCGGAAACTTTCTTGCAGGACCGGTCGATCGCGGCGATTTTCTTGCGCGAAATCCGCGAATCGGCCCGAAAACTGAAAGAAAAACCGATACCGAAGGCAACGCGACGCCAAAACGAAGCCAAAACGAGGCAACACCAAGAGAAGATTGAGTCGGGCTGACAGGATTTGAACCTGCGACCCCCGGTCCCCCAGACCGGTGCGCTAACCAAGCTGCGCCACAGCCCGCACTGCTAACCACCTAAGTGGCGCGCGTACAGGGTCATCAAGTTAGTGGATCAGAACAGCTGATGAATGGCCCACTCGACCAATTGATATCCGCGCCACAACAAGTAGAGAACCAACACGATCATCATCAGCTTGAAATGCCACGGCGTGCTGTCTTCCTCAAGCTCGTCGCCATCACCCGGAACGCCTGAGGCATCGCGACTCTGATTCATCTCAACCATCACAGATCAGTCCCCTCGAAGCCTCACGCGCAACTTGATCGGACTTGGACCCAAGTCGAAGTGCTCGCGCAACTTACGCTCCAAGAAACGCAAATACGTCCGATGAATGGTGCGATTCGCGAACAAGATGAAAGTCGGCGGCTCTTCGGAACCCTGCATTGCGTAGAAGATCTTTGCACCGGGCGCCGCATGTGCGACTTGAGCCGCGTGGATCACTTTCGTCACCTCAGCCGTTGGAAGCCGGCGTGTATATGCATCGACGGCTTGATGAATTGCGGGCAACACGTGGTGCACACCCTTGCCCGTCAATGCGGAAATCTTGAGAATTGGCGCGTACGAAATGAAAAAGAACTTGGACTCCATGTCAGCCATGAGCGCCGCGCGCGTCTCGGCGTCTGTCAGCTCCCACTTGTTCAACACGATGACCACAGGCTTGCCCGAAACGTCGATCCGCTCTGCCAACCGCTGGTCCTGATTCGTGATTCCCTCCAACGCATCGATCACCAACGCAACGGCATCGCACGTGTCGATCGCCTGCAGCGCGCGAACCGACGCGTAGTACTCAGAGCCTTCATCCATGCGCGACTTACGCCGCATGCCAGCGGTGTCGAGAAAACGCACGGGGCCGTCTTCGGTTTCAATGACCGTGTCGACGGTGTCTCGGGTGGTACCCGCCATGTCGTGCACCACTGCTCGATCATCGCCAACCATCCGATTGAACAACGTCGACTTTCCGACGTTTGGTCGCCCGACAATTGCGACAGCGGGCTCTTCCAGTGCCGACGTACGAACGACTTCTTGATGCTCGTAATGAGGCAGCACGGCAACGACTTCATCAAGCACATCGCCGGCGTTGCGACCATGCAGCGCAGAAAACGCAAGCGGGTCTCCCAACCCAAGGCTCGCGAACTCCCAAATCAGCGGCTCGATCTTTTCAGAATCAGTCTTGTTGGCAATCAACATGACCTTGACCCCAAGCCTGCGCACCCACGCGGCCACCCGCTCGTCTTCCTCGGTCACGCCAACGGTTGCATCAACGACGAAAAGGACAAGGTTGGCTGCCTTGGTTGCCTTCTCGGCCTGATCGGAAACCTTGACCGACAGCGGATCTTTGCCAGCCAGCCAGCCGCCTGTGTCGATCAGCTGAAAAGTCGTCCCGCGCCACTCGACATCGACCTCTTTACGGTCGCGTGTTACACCGGGACGCTCTTCGACAATTGCTTCGCGGCGGCCCAAAAACCGATTGACCAGCGTGGACTTGCCCACATTTGGCCGCCCGACGACGGCAACAACCGGCTTGGTCTGGATTTCGTCGGCTGTTTCTTGGCTGATCACCATCACAAGATACCGGTCCGGCGGGTTGGGTGAGTTAAGCCCGCCACACTCGTTAGTCTGACGCCGTGCCAGTTGACAAAGTCCTCCTTGCCGAACCCCGCGGTTTTTGCGCGGGTGTCGAGATGGCCATCAAGGCTCTTGGATGGATGGTGCGAATCTTTCCCAAGCCCGTCTACTGCTACCACGAGATCGTTCACAACCGACTTGTGGTCGATCATTTCCGCCGCGCTGGCGTCATCTTTGTCGACGACGTTGGCGAGGTTCCGCCCGGCTCGCCGCTCATGTTGAGCGCGCACGGTTCCGCACCGCAAGTCGTCACGGCCGCCAAAGAAAACGGCGGGGTCAGCGTCAATGCGGTGTGCCCGCTTGTCACAAAGGTGCATCACGAATTAAAGGTGCGCGCGCGCAAGGGCTACACGGTCATTTATGTCGGCCACGTCGGCCACGACGAGGCCATCGGAACCCTTGCCGTCGCGCCCGAAGCATCCGTGCTTGTCGAAACACGCAAAGACGTTGAGAACCTTCCAGAGTTCGATACACCTGTTGCGTTGCTGGCTCAAACAACACTCAGCCATGACGATTGGGCAGACGTCTTGGCAGCGGCGAAAGAACGCTTCCCCGACCTTTGGATGCCCGGACGAAGCGACCTTTGCTTTGCAACAACCAACCGCCAAGCTGCGCTGCGCAAGGTGGCAACAAGCGCCGACGCCGCCGTAATCGTCGGTTCTGCAAATAGCTCGAACACCGTTGCACTCACCAAGGTCGCCACAGCCATGGGCGTCCAGCGAGTCGTGCGGGTCAACTCCCCCGACGAAGTCCCCGGCGACCTTGAAGGCGTCGTCGCACTGACAGCCGGCGCATCGGCACCAGACGAGTTGGTTAACGAAGTTCTTCAGAAGATCAATCCGCTCAACGGCACCGAACTGATTTCCGCAACGGACGAGGAGGAATACTTTCCTCCCCCACGCGAACTGCGAGACCTAGTTGGCGCAGTCGCTGTGGCAAGTGCACTGGCCCTCGGAACCGAGGTCAGTGACAAGGCGCTCAATGACGACAGAAGCGTCGACGCCAATACCGTCCTAACAAGCATTGGATCTGTAGTCCCAACATCGTGATTCGGTGCGCACATCAACGCGCACATCAAGCGCGCGCGAGAACAATTAGCCGATTGGATGAGTCGAACGACGCTTGGCGCTAATTGAACTTGAAATCAACCGCTCGACCTCTTGCCTCGTTGGCAACTGATCAAGCTGCGCCTCACGCCCCGCGCTCAACCCGGCAGCAGCCGAAGCGAATCGGCCGGCCTCAACCAATTCTTCCCAGTGCCACTGCCCCTTTGCTTGGCTGCTGAGACCCACGGCAAGCGCGCCTGCAAAGACATCACCAACCCACGCCTCATCTACAACCGGGCCCGAGAACGGCTCAATCAATCCCTGCTTGTGCGAATTGGCGACGATCGAACCGTGTTCGCCAAGCGTCACAACAACAGCCTTGGGCCCAAGATTCATCAGCCGTTGACACAACTCAGCCCCGCTCGGGCCGGTCAGGTCGACAAAACCGGTCATCAACATGGCGGACTCCCAGTTGAGCAGCAACACGTCGACATGAGACAAGACCCGCTTGGGTATGTCGATCACGCCGTCCGGGCTGGGCAACGGAGAAGCGTTCAACACAACAGGAACGTCATGCGCGACTGCCGTTGTAATCGCACGCACGACAGTGTCGAACGGAGCTTCCAAGGTGACAAACAACATGTCGGAGCCAAAGATGGTTGTATCTGCACGGCTCATGTGGGCTTCGTCTAAGCAATTGCTCGCATTGGGCATGCCGACGATGCGCCTTGCGCCATTTGCGTCGCGGACGATCTGGCGAATGCCGGTTGGAACACCCGGCACGGTTTCAACCAATCGAGTCGTTACACCGCAATGTTGATAAGCGTCGCGAATCGCGGCACCCAAAACATCGTCCCCAACACAAGCAATCAATTCAACGAATTGACGCCCCAGAGACTTTGCGGCGCACGCGGCAAGCGCGGCCCGGCCACCAGGAACCATGGAGCCCGACGTTGCCCACGCAACTTCACTCGAACTTTCGGGGTGTGCGTGCACTTGCGCACGAACGTCTGCCCATGCGGCACCCATGAAAACAACGGCGTCCACATACGGGCGGGACTTCATGGTCGAACTCTACGATCTGCGGGCGTTGGCTTCATCTAATAGTTCCTGCAACTTGTTGGTCAGTTGCTCTTTGGCGGCACTGATTGCATTGCGAGGGATTCGAGCGCCATCGACAAGGTCGTCAAACTCCAGAGGCTCACCAATGACGACGCACAACTTGGCCGGTCGGAAAAAGAATGTCTTGCGAGGGTTTGCCTGTTCGGAACCAGCAATTGCAACCGGGATTACCGGAACCCGACAACGCAGCGCCAAATAGGCCGCACCGTCAAGCACCTCGTTAACAATCGGGCCATCGCGGCGAGCGCCTTCGGGAAACAGAACCAGCGGCCAACCGGCGTCGATTTCTTCTTTACAGCGGTTCAACGACTGACGATCTGGCGCACCGCGATTCACACTGATTGCACCCATGCTGATGAATAACTTGCCTAGCGTTTCAAACTTGAAGAGTTCCTGCTTGGCTAAGTAGCGCATGTGGCGTCGAGTGAAAGTCGCGGCAAGTGGTCCGTCAATGTTGGAGCGATGCGTAGGCGCAAGGATGAAAGCGCCAGACTTTGGAATGTTTGACGCGCCTTTGACATCGGTACGCCACCACAGCGCGTTCAAGATGTCTATATACCCGCGCGCCGCGTTGTACGCCCAGCGACCGGCGAGTTTCCAGAACAACTGGGCCATCAATGCGCACTTCCCATTGGCAATTCGCCGCCGCAACGTTGACGCAACTCGGTGAGTATCTCGATAACAACATCGTCAATGTCGCGACCCGTTGTGTCAACGTGCAGCGCGTCTGACGCCGAAACGGCCGGTGAATGCGAACGGTTGGAGTCACGCTCATCGCGCTCGCGCAGTTCGGATTCGACCTGACCCTCGTCCATTTCGGCAAACTCCGGCGCATCGGAATCTTGCATCCGACGTCGGTTCCGCTCATCGGCTTCAGCAGTCAAGAAAATTTTCAATTCGGCCTCAGGAAACACAACCGTCCCGATGTCGCGACCCTCGACAACGCCTCCTTGGCGGTTTTGGATCCAGTTTCGTTGACGGCCGACAAGACGTTCGCGAACGCCGGCGTGGACGGCAACAATGCTTGCGCCCTGACTCACATCAGAGGTGCGGATGGCTGTGGTTTCATCGACTCCGGCAATAACAACGCGCGGTTTGAGCACGCCATCTTCGCGCTCGTCGAGGAACTGCATGATCGTTTCAGCCGCAATCTTTGTCAGCTTCACGTCGTCATCAAGAGCTACGCCTTTGCGCAATGCAACAAGTGCCACGGCCCTATACATCGCCCCAGTGTCTAGATAAGGAAGGTGAACGCGTTCGGCAATGCAGCGCGCAATCGTTGATTTACCCGATCCTGATGGTCCGTCAATAGCGATGATCACTTAGTGGCTCCTCAACTTCGCCAAGTCTTGTAAAAATGTTGGATAACTGCTGCGGACAGCCTGCCATCCTGAAATGGTGACCGCCGAGCTTGCCACCATTGCGGCAATCGCGGCCGTCATTGCAATTCTGTGGTCTAGCCCGGCCTCAATGTTCGCACCGACCAGACGAGCGGCTGGATTACCACGAACAGTGAACCCATCGGCCTGCTCCGTACACGAAACGCCCATTGCCTCGAGCAAACCAACGACCGTCGCAATGCGGTCGCTCTCTTTGACCCTCAACTCCGCCGCGTCCTTGAACGACATCGTTCCGTCTGCCGTTGCCGCTGCAATCGAGATAGCCGGAATTTCATCGATCAATGAAGCAACCTCGGGACCACCGACCTCTGTTGGGGATAGCGATCCATAGCGCACCCTCACGTCGCAAGAGTTCGGCCCCGTCGCGGTCACCTGCAGATCTGCGCCCATCCGCGACAACACATCAACAAGACCACCGCGACCGGGCCCGCGGTAAACGTTTTCGACCGTGACGTCACTGCCCGGGACAACAGCACCGGCGACAAGCCAAAACGCCGCCTGCGATGGGTCACCTGGTACATCAATCGAAAAAGCGTTCAGCTCGCCCGGCTGCACACTGTGAGTCGCACTTCCATCGCGATGAATCTCTGTGTCAACCGAAACACCACAAGCAACCAGCATCTCTTCGGTGTGCGCGCGCGTCAGCACGGGTTCGCGAAACGCAGTCGTCCCGCTTGCGCCAAGTCCGGCTAGCAGCACAGCGGACTTCACTTGCGCACTGGCAACTTCAGATGTGTAGTTGATGCCGCGCAGCGAGCCACCGCGAACAACGACCGGCGCATTTGAATTGCCGTTACGCGCAACGATCTCTGCACCCATCTGCGACAGCGGAACAATCACGCGCCTCATGGGCCGTGTTCTCAATGAAGCGTCGCCGGTAAAGACGGTCAGAAACGGAAACGAAGACGCAATCCCCGCCAGCAGGCGGATGCTTGTGCCCGAGTTTCCAACATTGACCACATCTTGAGGCTCCTTGATGGCGCCGCGTCCAGCACCCGTCACGGTCACAACACCGACGCCACCGCCGGTGCTTTCAACAGAAAAGTCGGCGCCAAATGCAGTCATTGCCGCCATTGACCCCGCAACATCTTCGCCTTGGCTGATGCCCTTAATGATCGTCTTACCATTGGCCAATGCGCCAAGCATTAATGCGCGATGCGATATCGACTTGTCACCAGGGACGCGAATGGTTCCCCGCAACGGACCGCCGCCACTGATTGTCAGCGTGTTGTCATCAAGTAGCTGAAATTGGTCAGTCATGTTTCACCTCGGCTCTCACCAACAAGCCAGACAGGCAGCCCTGCACCTTGCAACGCAGAAATCGCCGCTTCAACATCAGACGCTGCAACCGTCACAAACAATGTTCCGTGAGTGCCGTCGGCAGCATGATCAATTCGGACGTCTTCAACGTTGACACTGCTTGAACCGACGCGGTCAAACACTTCGCGCAGCGTGCCCGGCCTGTCCGCAATATCAATTGCAATCTCGACCACTTCACGCGGTCTGCCTTGACGGCTGGGCAGGTCGCGACGCGCCCCGGCTGCTTCGGTCAACTGCTTGACAAGCGCATCGCGATCACCGTTTTCGATGCTCGACTTCACGTCTTGGAGATGCGCGATCAAAATGTCGAGGGCGCGCGCAATTGATTGCTCATTGGCCAACGCAATACCGCTCCAAAGCCCAGGATCCCCCGCGGCAATTCGTGTCATGTCCTTGAAGCCCGTGGCAGAGAGTCGCAACGTGCGGGCATCTTCGCCATCGGCGCCACTTGCGGCCAACATCAGCGCAGCAGCAGCCAGGTGTGGAACGTGAGAAACAACGGCGACTATGTCGTCATGAGTTGAGGCATCAATGGTGACGACATGTGCGCCCATTGCCTCGACCATTTCTTTGACAAGCAGGTAACTGGCATCGCCAGTCTTTTCGTCGGGCGTCAATACCCACGTCGCGCCCTTGAAACGGTCCTTGTCGGCGCCTTTGATTCCCGCAATTTCCGATCCCGCCATGGGGTGCCCGCCGACAAACCTCGAATTAGAACAAGCCGCGACAATCGAACCCTTGACACTTCCAACATCGCTTACGACCGCACCCGGGTAGCGCACAAGCGCATCGGCGACGATCTCGCCAATTTCGGGAATGGGCGCGGCGACAAAAATCACGTCGTAATCGACATCGCACAGCTCTGCGTCGACGATGTTCATTTCGAGCGCTTCAGCCAAGGACGACTGCGCAGAGTCGAACCCGTGAACGCTATGGCCGGCTTCACGCAGCGCAAGGCAAACAGAGCCACCAATCATGCCCAAACCAATCACGCCAACGGTCTTGCTCGTCATTTGGAGCCGCCCGCACTCTCACTCTTCAATGCAGCTTCGCTCAACTCACGAAGCTCTTGTTCGTGCAGTTCTCGCCACTGACCCGGTGGCAATTCTCCGTCTTGCAGCGGACCAATGCGCGTGCGCACAAGTCGCAACACATCGTGACCAACGGCTTCACACATTCGTCGCACTTGCCGGTTGCGGCCTTCGTGAATTGTTATCCGCAACAAGGACTCACCAAGCAGTGCAACCTTTGCGGGTGCGGTGACGCCGTCATCCAGTTCAACGCCTGTACGCAATTGATGCAGCGCGCGGCGACCCGGCGTACCTGCAACGTGGGCAAGGTATTCCTTTTCAACACCGAAGCGTGGATGCGTAAGGCGCAACGTCAAGTCGCCATCGTTGGTCAACAACAACAATCCCTCGGTTTCATAGTCCAGCCGACCAACCGGGTAGACGCGCGGTTCTTCGGGCACCAACTCTGTAACCGTTTTGCGACCCTGCGGGTCCTGCGCTGATGAAATGAACCCGGCGGGCTTGTTCAACAAGTAATAGACAAGGCCGGACTTAGTGGAAACGGCTGCGCCATCAACACTGATGCGCGCCACATCTGGATCTGCCCTGTCTCCAAGCTGGGCAACATTGCCGTCGACAGTTACTCGACCTTCGGCAATCAGGTCCTCACACACCCGCCTGCTGCCGTATCCGCGCGACGCAAGGATCTTTTGAAGCCGTTCTTCCACTTCAGCGGTCGTCGTCGGCGTCGTCTAACCCGTCGGCGTCGAGTCCCTCTGCAAGGTCTGATTTGTCCTGCGCAATCTGATCACCAAGGTCAATGTCGCCGTCTTCGCTGAGATCAAGAGTCGCGCTGGGTCGAAGACCGCGTTCAAGAATCTCCACGAGGTCTGCATCGGGAACAAAGTCGCCCAGCGGCGGCAGATCTTCCAGTCCGGCAATACCCAACTTCTCCAGAAACAATGCCGAAGTACCGAAAAGCTGAGCCTGGCCGCCGCCTTCGACTTCACCGGTCACGGTTATGTAGCCGCGCTGCTGCAAGGTTCGCAGAACGCCATCGACGTTGACGCCGCGAATTGCAGCAATCTGCGCACGCGAAATTGGCTGCTTGTAAGCAACGATTGCAAGCGTCTCAAGCGCAGCACCGGAGAGGCGCGAAGTTTGGCCATCCAACACAAAGTGCTCGACCCAGCCGGCTTGCAACGGTGCGCTTTGATAACGCCAACCGCCTGCAATGTTGACCAACGCAAAACCGCAACCTGCTTCGCGATACTCGCCCGACAGTGCTTCACATGCCTCGGTTACACGCGCGGCCTCTAGACGGAATACTTCTGCCAAGCGCTGCGCACTGACGGGCTCGTCGGCCACCATGCAAATAGCTTCAATTGCCGAACGCAACTGGTCGTCAGTTTCAATTGCGAGTTCAACAGAGTGTGCGGACTCGTCAGCAATTGCGCCCTCCACAACGGGCTCATCGGCGTTAGTTGTCGAATTGAGCGTTTCAGATGTCATTGATAAATCAGCCTTCGTAAGCGTCTACCAAGACGCGCTCTGCGAGATCGACAACGAAAGATTCGTCGTCAGCTTGGGAGTTCCACATGACGTTGAGGGTTCCGAAAGTCTTTGTTTGATCAATCTCAACCCGGCCTTGCTTATAGAGCTCAAGCACCGCCAGAAAGTGAACAATCACTTCGACCTTGTGCTCCAGGTCGCACGTCAATTGCGCAAAAGACTTAACGGGTTCGGAACTGAGTTTGATGGCCATCAATTCAATGGCGTCGACAACCGTCATGCGAACGTTGGTCACATGATGAAGGTCAACGGTTGGTTCGGGCTCCTTGGGTGCCATGGCCTTCATGAACGCCGCGCGCAACCTGTCAGCGCTCGTGTTTTCAAGCGGATCTGGACTGAGCTTCATGAAGTGGTCTTCCATGCCGGCAGTGCGCGGATAGCTGACCTTGGCGTTTTCCTCCAATTCCAGCAATGCGCGCGCTGCATCTTTGAAGGTTTTTGCCTCAACCAAGCGAGACAACAAGATGTCTCGCTCTTCCCAAAGCGCCAACTCTTCGTCAAGATCCACGTCTTCGCGACCCGGAAGTAACCGCCGCGCTTTCAGCTCAACAAGAGTGGAGGCAATCAGCAAGAACTCCGTGGTTAGTTCCAGGTCGAGACGAATGCCGTGGGCTTCGGCGTCCTTTTCCATTTGGTCCATGTGCGCGAGGAAGCCATCGACGATTGTGGCAATGGAAACCTCGTACAGCTCGACCTGCTGCTTGGTGATCAAGCGCAGCAAGACGTCAAGCGGCCCCTCGAAGACGGGGGTACGCACCTCAAAACCCATTCCGTGGATCGTAGTGGGCGCCCGGTTGCCCGTCGCGCTTTCGACCTCGGCTTTTGGCGCCGAAGTCGGCTAGCTAGATGTCGTCGGCGCGCTTGAGGATGGCTCCAACCTCCCGCGGAATGGTCCAACGAGAAGGCGCAAGCTCGTGCTCCCTTGCCCAGGCGACCACCAAGGGATCTGAACCGGCCGCTACCAGGTGTTCTTCGGCAAGTTCGTGACTGCGCAAATAGCGCCCTGCGCGGCCCAACCAGCCCGGCTCTTGTGACCACGAATAAACCTGCGCCTCGCTTCCCGTCGTTGAAGCAAGGGTTGCCAGGACCCGCAGGAACACGCCGGCCTTAACCTCGATCTTGCCGATGTCGTGAAGGGCCGCGGCCGCAATGACCACCGGGGTTGCGTCATCGCCAAAGAACTTTTCAGCCCTCTTGGCGACTTGGTACGAGTGACGGCGGTCTGCACGCTCGAATCGCTCCCAGAGGTCTCGCTCACCCACATTGAGATGGGCAAACAACCACGTGCGCTCCTCTTCATTGAGGTCGCGCGCAAATAGCGAGGTGAAAAAACGCTTAATCAAATGTGCAGCCACTATGCAACGCCTCCCACAACAAGCTTCGTCAGATCTAGCCACCACTCCTGGAAGGGCACGATCAGTCTTCCAATGATTCCGAACTGCATCTGCAAAACAACGACGACAATCATCACAACCCAAATCGACTTGTCGCGGAATCTGAAATACGCCGACAGCTTCGACTTCGGAATAAAGCGCTCCACAATGGCCGAACCATCCAAAGGCGGCACGGGAATCAAGTTGAATACCGCAAGTGCAACGTTGACAACTCCGAACGTCACGAACAGATCAACTGCCCACGAACCCGCGGAACCAAAACCCTTAATGCTCGCCGCAATGGCAAGCGTTGCGACAAGGCTCAACAAGATGTTCGTAAACGGACCCACCAACGAAACCATCACCTGGCGGTTGCGAGACATCTGAGACACGTTCACCGGCACGGGCTTCGCCCAGCCAAATGCCGGCGCACCGATTAACAACAAGACCATTGGAACAATGACGGTACCCACCGGGTCAATGTGGCGAATGGGATTCAGTGTCAAGCGGCCAGCAAGCTTGGCCGTCGGGTCTCCAAACTTGTTTGCCACCCAGCCATGACTGACTTCATGCAAGACAATCGACGGCACAAGTGCCACCAAATACATCAGCGTTTCAATCGAGAAGAAATCGCTGCCAAGGCTTCCCGTTCGATTAGCAAGAAGTAACAGCGCCGCAAACACGCCGATGACAATGGCGCGATCGCGGTTCATCGATGCTGTCGATTCATGAGAGCCCCGCTAAAGCGCAATGCTGCGACGCTCGTCCGCATCGATAAACACCCGTGGGTTGCGACCCTCGTTGCGCGCGGCCGCCGCTTCGATCAACCCAGCAAACAGTGGATGAGCGTGATCTGGACGGCTCTTGAACTCAGGGTGAGCCTGAGTACCAATCCAGTAAGGATGGTTGGCGACCTCTACGAACTCGACCAACTCGCCATCGGGCGACGTACCTGAACACACAAGGCCAGCTGCTTCGAGCCGTTCACGGAAAAGCGGACTGAACTCGTAGCGGTGACGGTGACGCTCAGAGACCTTGTCGGTTCCATAAATCTCACGAACCTTTGAACCTGCAGCCAACACGGCGTCGTATGCACCAAGGCGCATCGTTCCGCCAAGTTCGACAACATTGCGCTGAGCATCCATTAGGTCAATCACCAAGTGCTTGGACTTGGGATCGAACTCGCGGCTGTCGGCATCTTGCATTCCAGCAACGTTGCGAGCGTAAGCAATGGTCATTACTTGCAACCCGAGGCAAATACCCAGCGTCGGAATCTCGTTCGCGCGGGTGTAGTCGGCCGCAATGACCTTGCCCTCGACACCACGGTTTCCAAACCCACCCGGCAGCACAAC
Source organism: Acidimicrobiia bacterium (assembly GCA_039812705.1). Lineage (GTDB taxonomy): Bacteria > Actinomycetota > Acidimicrobiia > Acidimicrobiales > JBBSGY01 > JBDIBA01. The sequence goes on along the minus strand of JBDIBA010000026.1, from coordinate 11,899 downwards.
AGCGTCAAGTGGATCAAGCAGCCGTCCAACCGTCTCAGGCGTGATGTCCTCAGAGGAGATCCACTGCAAATCAATTGCCACGTTGTTCTCGTATCCACCATGGCGAAGTGACTCGGCAACAGAGAGGTAGGCGTCGGGCAGATTGATGTACTTACCAATGATGCCGACCTTCACGGAGCGACCAAGATTGGAAACGCGTTGCACCAGTTGCTTCCAGTGCGTTAGGTCAATTTCGTTTGCCTGACGATCAATGCGCAGCACATCGCAAACAACAGAGTCGAGGCCCTCATTGTGCATGTTGAGCGGAATCTCATAGAGGTTGCTGGCGTCAACGGCGTTGACAACACCTTCAATTGAGACGTCACAAAGGTTGGAAATCTTTGCCTTGACCTTGGCATCCAATGCGTTCTCGCTGCGACAAACAATCACGTCGGGCGACAAGCCACGACTGCGCAATTCCGTAACCGAGTGCTGAGTCGGCTTGGTCTTTTGTTCTGCACTTGGCCCCATGTACGGAACAAGGGTCACGTGCACCAGGCAAACATTGTCGCGACCAACATCGAGACGGAACTGACGAATGGCTTCCAAGAACGGGAGGATCTCGATGTCGCCAACGGTTCCGCCAACCTCGGTGATCAAGACATCAACATCGTCGCCCGTGATTGACGAAATGCGTTCTTTGATTTCGTCAGTGATGTGAGGAATGACTTGAACCGTGGAGCCCAAGTAATCGCCTCGACGTTCCTTGGCAATCACCGTCGAATAGATCGAACCAGTGGTTGCATTGGAAGCGCGGTCCAAAGCGACATTGGTGAACCGCTCATAGTGACCCAGGTCGAGGTCTGTTTCGCCACCGTCTTCGGTAACAAAAACCTCGCCGTGCTCAAACGGGTTCATGGTGCCCGGGTCGACGTTCAAGTAAGGGTCAAGCTTCTGCATCCGAACCTTGAGACCACGACACTTCAACAAACGCCCAAGCGACGATGCCGTTAGACCCTTACCGAGCGAGGAAACAACACCCCCGGTCACGAATATGTGCTTCGTCATGACCTGGCGAACCTCGTTTCGGGTTTAGACGTCTTTGTCGTCAAATGGGCTGCGGTAGCGGTCTTGCGAAGCGCGAGGCGTCGTGCGAGAACGTGGTGAAAAGTCCGGCAAGTCGTCGAACTCGTCGTTGTGTTCCGCGGAACGACCGTAGCTACGTCCAGTGGTCCACGAATCTTGTCCGCGCGTTGCGGAGTAATTCGTTCGAGGTTCGCGGCGAATTCGCGCGCCAGAGGTTGCACCAACATGACCGGTATCTAAAGTAGCGCGATTTGGTTCGCTTTCCGATTCGCTATCGCGCAAATCAATAATTTCATCCTCTGCGACATAGCCGTAATTGTCATCTGCGCTGTCGCTGACTTCGGAGCCGTCGAGGTCGTCAATCTGAGTGTCTGCTCCGGGAACATCATCGCGAAGAAGCTCTGGCCATTCCGCCTGGTGATTTACAGAGTCCCCAAAGCTGGGAGCAGCTGCGGTTTCAACGTTGTCCACCTGGCTCCGGTCCTGAGTCGGCTCAGTTACCGGCGCGGACTCAGGCGCAGCAGGTGGAACGGCGCCACCGGCGGCAGACGGCCCTTCGGGCTGAGACTTGTTGGACCCTTGGCGAGCCGCACGCTTCGTACCCAGCTGGTCAAATGCACGAAGCGGTCCAATAGATTCGAACAGTTTGGTGAAGGACAAGAACTCGCCGACCAACGTAAGGATGATCAACAGAACAAGCGCAATGCCTGTACCCGAAGTTCCTGTTGCCCCGACGATACCCAAACCAACAGCAGCACCAAGAGCGTTAGCGCCCGTGTCGCCAATCATCAGGCGTTCGTGCAGGTCGTCAAGCAAGATGGCTGCCGCAGCACCGACGACGATTGCCGGGGCCAGCATTTCTCCAGGCAAGCCAAGAAGCACGGCAGGAATCAGGAAACCGAGAAGGCCAACCTTGATCGCGCGACCCGGTCGGCGGTCAAACAGGTTGCCAATGTTTGCGGCCAAGGCAATCACGGCCGCATCGAGAAGGAGGCCGCCAAGGCTTTCTGCACCCAAGAAAGACGCACCTACGAAACCAACGGCGATTCCGCCGATCATCTTGATGATTCCGCTGGTCATTTGACCCTTTGCGAGTGCCTGCAGGTGACCACGCAAGCCACGAGCGTCGTCGCCACCGGTCAGATCATCAAACAGCCCAAGCAGCGCAAAGCCCAGGACGACAACCAGAGCAGCCGCGCGCATGGGTGAAAAGCCGCTGCCTTCGCCCATGCCGAGCGCACCAAAGATGGCTCGCAGACCTTCAACGGACAACAGCGCAAAGCACAGGACAAGGCCGGCCGCCGTCGGCACATCGACGCCGCGATAGTTCTTGCGCACCAGTGTCGAGGTTGCCCAAGAGCCCTTCATTGCCAGCCAAAGCATGCGACCAGCCAGAAAACCGACCAAAGCGGCCAAAAGTACGTTCACTTCTTACTTACCTCCACAGGTCCCAAAGCCTGGATTCCTTGGAACAGGACGAATGGAATTAGGAAAACTCCGACGAGGGCCAACACTACGACGCCCGAATCATTCGCGGCATACATAGCTAGTGCCCCACCCATTGCTGCGAGTGTACCGGCGCGAGCTGGCGATTTAGTGGCAAGCAATCGGGCCGCGAAATTGGTCTTCCAAACAGCGACAAAGGCCATAAAAACAGCGACCACAAGGAGCGGGCTCAACGGGAACAGATAGTCAAAGACGTTGCGCTCAATCTTTCGCCACGCAATCTCCAACAACGGTGTTCCGTCCGCTCCAGAACCACTCAACAGCCTGCCCAGATGAGTCTGTTCGTCGACCGGCCGCAAAGAATCAATTACTGCGACCGCAACGACCATCGCAATCACCGCAATGGCTGCTGCAACTGCTGCGACCCTGGCGCGCGGAGAAGTGACCCTCTTTGTCTGGAAAAACGCCACCGCGAGGCCGACCAAGGGAAAGACGATCAGGCTTCCCACGTCTGAGCCAAGGCCGGGCAGTGCGGCGATTGCGCCAATTGCCGTAAAGGCTCCAGCACCAACCAGCAGAGCTTCGGCCTTGCGAGGCGTGGCCTCAACGGCAGCAACAATGCTGAAAATCACAGCTGTCAGCAAGATGACCGCAACGGGATTGCCCATTCCATAGAAGCGCCCGAGAGCAGGGTCAGAACCAAGGACTCCGCCAAACTGCAGCTTCGCACCCGTCAGTAAATCGACACAGATGACGACAATGGATGCAGCCATTACCCAACGCAACGCCGACCACGAACTAGACGACAATCGCTTGATCAACATCGCCGCGCCAACAGATGCAGCAACCATCAGCGCAACGATCAGGACCAAAGCTGTTTGATTGTTTGTGTCGAACGCGACGCGCTGAAACAAGGCGTTGCTCAACAGGCACACGCATGGATACGTAGCCATTGCGAGCAGTGCAATCGATGACTTTTTCCCAACAACTCCGCGTGCAGTTTCACGATCCGACAAATCGCTCGCTTTGCGAGTGCGCCACAACCCGCGAACCAATAGCGAGAAGTTGATCAACGCAAAGATTCCGAATGCGCCAATTGCCAGTGGTCTGACTGCAAGACCGCGTTGAAGCCCCACTGCGGTCTTGCTTGCCGCTTCATACGCTTTTCCTGTTTCCATTGGTTCATACGGCGTCACCACGGGCTCTTTAGAGCTGACGGATTCCAGCACGTCTGCACGCAATGCAAAGCCGTCGCGATGCGTCTCGGCCGATTGGATTAAGCCCTGGCCGCCGCCTGCCGCTGCGTGTGAAACAAACAGCGGACGCACACCACCTGTCGAGACTGCCGCGTCATCGGCACCAATTACGACAAAGGCTTTGCTTGTCTTGGCAATTTCAAGAGCCTCTGCCCAACTGTCAACAACACGAGCAGACTGCGGACCTTCTTGTTCGGTTCCGGTTATCGCCGGGGAGTTCTGCAGCGCGACAACCGATCCCCAAATCCCAACAAGAGATGGATTGCTCTTATCGATCTCGGACCAGGTCAAGTCGCGCACAATGACGACGGTTGCAGTTGGCGAAATTGCAAAGGCATTGCCACTTGGTCGATTCGAATGAAGTGCGCTCAGTCCAATAACGGCAAATACAGCCAGCAGCGTCAGCCCAACCACACCCGCCCGCAGAGTCGGCGAAACGATCCGCGGGTAAAGCGCCTTGGCAATCTGCAAACCTTGACGACCTCGGTGAACAAACCCAGACAGCTTTCTGCCCGTGTGTCGATGCTCCATTGCAACAGGGATTTCAACAACTCGCGCGTTCGCGCGCTTGGCGTCGATGGTCATGGCAACTTCAACGCCAAAACGGTTTTCCAACGCAATGTCACGCAGCAGCGCGCCGCGAACCGCACGCTGCCCAGAGAGGGGTGCCGTTACGCGCAGTCCGCACGCGCGTTCAATGCCACGAATCGCAAACCGCTTCACAAACCCGAACCCGCCCCGGCCTGCTGCCGATGGAAGCACACCCACAACAAGGTCCGCCTTGTCTTGTTCGACAAGATCCAGCAGGCTTACCGCATGCGACGCAGAGTCACCGGTGTCGGCATCGACCAGCAAGTAGCGGTCTGCAGGGAACTGTTCAACTGCTCGCGAGATTGAATAGCCCTTGCCGCGGTTGAAGCCATTCACCAACACAACTGCCCCGCCAGCTTGCGCTTCGACAGAAGTTGCATCAACTGAACCGTCATCGACAACAACCACCGTCTCAACACCGCTGCGCTTCAATGCGACAACGGTGGACTTGATTGTTTCTTCGCTGTTGAGAGCGGCGACTATCGCCGTGCAGTCAGAAACGTGTCCTGCGTCAGCAACCGAAGAAGGTGCGTTCATTGTTTAGCGGCGTGCCAACGGAGGCAGGATGCTTGTTGCACCGGTGCCCACGCCATAGTGACCCGCCCTGCCAACACCAAGATCACTCAGGGCAAGTACCGCTGCCACGCGACCAACCTTTTGCTCGAGGTTGTCCACGGTCGAAACGTTTGTGCGCAGTTCCGCATCGTCAATCAGCGGCTTCACAAATGCAGAGCGCACTTCCTGGCGATCATTGGTTGCGCCAAGGCCTGTGTCAACAGCAAGCACGCGTCCGGTGGCTTGCCTTTCCATCTGCCTGACCAAACGGTGTCCAACGACATCGTTAGCAACACGAACCGTGGGACCCGACGCAACAACGACCCGCCCGCCCGCAAAAGAAGTCGTGCCCAAGTCACCAACGTTTGGCCCAGGGCTCCAAGCAATAAAACCTTGTGTCTCGAGATCGCGAAGACCCGAACTCGGCGAGTTGCCGGCAACGGCCGAGGCCAAGCGTTCAGTGAGTTGTGTTCGCAGCTGTGCTTGATCGCGCGTGCCAACACCCAGCGCACTCGACAAGTCATCGATGTCGTCTGCTTGGCCCAAGTTGGCACGATCTGACACGGTCAAAGAACCACGCACAAAACCGCCCGACTCGGTAATCAGCTGGGCAAGCTGGTCAATAGACGCATTGTCTGCGCCGGAAATGCGAATAATCGTGACCGCAACCCCATCAAGGCGGTTGTTGACAAGGTATGCACTGGCTTCATCAACAAACTTGTTGGATTGGTCAATCTGAATCTGCAAGCGCGAGCCCTGTGCGTTTGCATCACGCACGTCATTACGCACGTTGTTGAGCCGGTTCTGCAGCAAGTCAACCGTGGCCTTGTCGATGACGGTGACGCCCATGCCAATCCCAAGCGCCAACGCAAGAAACACCGCCACCAGCGAAACAATGTGGAATCGGAAATTCACCATGGCGTCAACGTCCGCCACAGGTCTGAGAAGAACTGACCAATCAAGAACAAGATGCCATCGAGGAACGTCCGAAACGGAGCCGAAACGGCGCCCATCACCAGAAATGCAATGCACGCCGAACCAACGAGAATCATCAGGTCACTCTTGCGCAACACACCGCGATAGAGGCGACTTACTCCCTTTGCGTCGACCAGGACAGGCCCGACTTTGAGTCGAGTCAAAAACGTTGAAGCCATTCCAGCCCTCCCCTTGTCCAAAAACTCCACCATTGACGCATGGGTGCCGACCGCGACAATCAGTTCTGCGCCTTCGTCGTAAGCCAACAACATGGCCACATCTTCACTCATGCCCGGCGCCTCATAGGTGACGTATTTGAGGCCCAATTCATCAAGACGTTGGGCGCCTGGAGCATCGCCATCGACGTAAGCATGAACAACGAGTTGGGCGCCACACTTCAACGCCTCGTCCGACACAGAGTCAAAGTCGCCAAGGATCACATCGGGCTTCAATCCTTCTTGCAGACAAGCGTCTGCACCGCCATCGACCGCAATTACAACCGGGGACATGTCGCGCACATAGCCGCGCAAGTGCGACAAGTCCTCGCGATAGTCGTGGCCTCGCACAACAACCATCACATGCCGACGCTTCATGTTGACGTCAAGCTTCGGCGCATCCGGCGGGTCAAACAGCAAGAAAGACTCGGTGCGAATGTATTCGAGCGTGTTTTCAGCAAATGCCGAAAGCGCAACGGACAAACCGTCACGGGCCTGACGCTGAACGGACTCAATGTCAGCAACACTGCGTCGTCTGCCGCTCGCGACCACTTGGCCGTCAACAAGCACCGCGTCATTTTCAATTCGAACGTTGGTGCCTTCGTTGATTTTCATCACGTCGGCACCCAGGTCGTCAATGAGCACAATGCCGGCCTGCACCAACAACAGTGCGCCCATCGACGGATAACGGGTCGTGATCGAAAAGTTTGCGTTGAGCACTGCTTTTGGCCGCGCTTCAATCAGGGCTTCGGCAGCCACACGGTCGACATCTTCGTGATTGATCACTGCAATGTCGCCAACAGCCAACCGCTTGACGAGTCGCTTAGTGCGAGCGTCGACGCGCGCGCGGCCAGTGACCGCTGCGTATTCACGGCGCGGAACGGGCGCCTCCAATGCGTCGCGACGCGGGAACATCACCGATTTGCCAGCCCGAACTTAACCTTGAGAATCTCGCGGAAATCGCGCTCAGCAAAAGTGACAATGCGCGCCGGATTCTTTGCACGACGACACACGACAGACCCGCCAGGGCCAAGAGTTGCGACGTGAAGACCATCAACCACCACAGCTGCGTCTTCGCGACCGATCACCTTAAGTTCAAGTTCTTCATTGCCGTCCAACACCATTGGCCTGTCGAACAACATGTGAGCCGACACGGGAGTCATCAGCAATGCACTCAGGGTCGGCGACAACACAGGGCCGCGTGCAGAAAAGTTGTACGCGGTTGAACCCGTTGGAGTTGCAACGATCATTGCGTCGACCGCGTACGAAAGGAACGGTCGTCCGCTGATGATGGCTTCAAGTCGAGCCGTGTGACCCGACGCAACCTTTTCGACGACAACATCATTCACGGCAAATCGATGCGCCAAGGTAAGCGTCACTGCGCCGCCTTCGGCGCGGGACTCACTACTTGCGTCAACCTCAACCATCATGCGCTCTTCAACGCGGTGCTTGCCCGCGAGAAAACCATCAATTGCGCCTCGGACGTCTTGGGGTTCGACTTCGGTCAGATAACCGAGGTGCCCAACATTTACGCCCAGCACCGGAAGGCCCCAACGACACATCAGGTCAAGGGTGCGCAGCATTGTTCCGTCTCCACCAACGCTGACAGCCAAGTCGATCTTGAGGTCTTCAGGCGTCGCGACCGCCCACTCGGTAAGGCCGCAAGCCCTTGCGTCATCTTCCAGCACATAGGCGTTGTGACCGTTGCTTGTCAGCCAGGTCAGAGTGTCTCGGACCAGGTCAACTGCTTCGCTTCGTCGGTGATGAGGAACGAAAAGGAAACCTGCCATCTACTAACCGTTACTTTCTTTCTCTTGGGCCTGATCCACTTCATTCTGGCCCGACGGCGCCTGGATTGCCGGTGACATCACAATTTGGCCGATATCAACCTGGTCCAGCGCCTTTACAGCTTCTTCTCGCTCGACGTGGAGTCGAAAGGCGCTGAGAAACTCCACATTTCCACTCGTCCCGTGAATCGGCGACACCATGACCCCCATAGTTGCGGCTCCATTGTCCGCCATCACGGCCAGCACATCGGTGATTGCCTTGGCCCATACCTCGGGATCGCGAATTACACCCTGACCTCGCGACACTTCCTTGCGATCGGCCTCGAACTGCGGCTTGATCAAAGCGACCAATAACGCGCCCGGGCCAGTCAATCCCCCGGTCAGGACGGATGCGATCGTTCGAAGCGAAATGAACGAAACGTCACAAACGATGACATCAAACAGCGCCTCGCCGAGATCACCTGGAGCGACGTTTCGGATGTTGGTCTTTTCAACCACTCGAACTCGTTCATCGGCACGCAGCTTTTCGTGCATATGTCCATGACCGACATCGAGGGCGACCACAAAGTCGGCGCCGCGCTGCAGCAGCACGTCGGTGAAACCACCCGTGCTGGCGCCAACATCAAGGGCGCGAAAATCACTGACATCCAGTCCGAAATGGTCCAACGCGGCATCAAGCTTTTCGCCACCTCTGCTCACAAAGCGTGGCGGCGGACCAACAATGACAACCGGCTCACCCGGGTCCACCTGACGGGCAGCGTTGTCGGCCGGGGCTCCCCCAACCAGGACAGCACCCGACTCAATGAAGGCCATTGCCGCCTCGGCGTCAGCCGCCAAACCTCTTTTCACCAGCGCACGGTCGAGGCGTTGTCGCCTACTCACTGAGCATCAATCGCCACACGCGATGATCCAGTCGACGGCCGCCGCGAAGTCGTCAACCACAACGACGCCTTCTTCAATCTCACCCAACGCACGTGGGGCCACCTGCGCAACGCCAGTTTGAACCCACACGAACGGCACGTCAAGTGCGCGAGCAAGTCCACCGTCACTCGAAAGCTGGTCGCCAATTACTCCCGAAACCTCGCCGCACACCGTTCGGACAAGTTCGACCATCGGAGCAAAGGGTTTTCCGGCAAACGTTGGTTCAACCCCGGCCGAGTATGCAACGGCATGTGTCATGGCGCCACCGCCAAGGTAGGTGCCGTCGTGTGACGGATACATCGGGTCGCCGCTCGGTGCCAGCAATCGCGCACCGGCCCTTACTGCGCGCATGGCCGTTGCCAACCGTTCAAGAGTTTGGCCGCGATGCCCACCGATGATTACCGCATCAAAGCCCTCCACATCGAACGGGTCAATGTCTTCTACTTGAACACAAACTGCTCCCACGTCGGCAAGTGCTTCAGCCACGCCCTCCAATGCGCATGACAGAACTCGCTCGCCCGGCTTGACCAATGTCGCAACAGCACGCCCGGCGTGGAGCACCTCTTCTGGCGACGCATCGAAACCCAGTCGATGCAGTTTTTCCGCAAACCCTTCAGCAGTTTTCGCAGAGTTGTTGGTAACAAAACAAACCTGCGAACCGGCTTCACGCAGGCGCGTTAGCGCCGTGGCCGCACCCGCAATGGCGTCTTCCCCGCGCCACAAGACGCCATCCATGTCAATTGCCCAAAACACCTCTCCTTTCTAGCCGCTTGCTGTTGTCTCGCCTCCGCGGTGGGCGATTCGCACCAACCGCATTCACAAGTTCCGCGCGACAATCGCGAACAGTCTGGTAATCCTGAACGAGTGAACCGACAACAAGCATTCATGGTCGACACCTTCGAAGCCTTGCTCTGGAACGACCCCAATGGCCCCGAAGACGGAGTCGTTCAACTCGACAGCGTTGTCCACACCGACGACACGCAGGAGCCAGCGCCCATTTCGACACGGGCAATCCAACTGGGCAACACGAACATCGGCGAATTAATCTCTCAGGGGTTTCTTGTTGGGGCGCCGGAGCCCTCCATGTACTTGTACAGCAGCGGTTTCCGCGACGCTCAAGGACGCGCCAAACAAGCAAGCGCAGTTTTGGCTCTAGCCACCAACACGCCTAACCAGCCAAAGTCCGCCGCAAACCCGTTGGCGATCGAGGCGTTGGCCAACCTGATCGAACCAATTCCGGTGCCTGTTGAAGCCGAGGGGTTCGAGTCCCTCCTGCAGCCAATTGGCCTGCCGATTGCGCGCGCGACCACCGAAGACGGCACACATCACCGCCTTTGGCCCATCAATCAAGCAGGCGTGCGCCAGACAATCTCCGAGGCCGCAGAAACAGCCTTGGAGATCGCCGCCCAACAGAACCCGGCCTTGGCAGCACGCCTCGCTGCCGGACCATGCATGATCGCCTTCCACCCAGCCAGCCAGCCCCTACCCGCCCCCGCAATCGGAATGGTCATCCCTCAACCTCAATAGGCCCCGAAGGTGCACCACATTGACGGTGCAGACAACTGAAAAATCAAGAAAAATCCCCCAGGAAAGCTCGGATTTCGAGAAGGCCTCCGATCTAGACAGCAGGAGGAATCACCCGTGCCAATTGCGACACCAGAGACCTATCGCGAAATGCTCAATAGAGCTCGTGAACAGCGTTTTGCATACCCAGCGGTCAACATCAGCTCGACCGAAACCCTCAATGCCGCATTGAGAGGCTTCGCCGAAGCCGAAAGCGACGGAATCATTCAAGTCTCCACCGGCGGCGCCGCATTCCTCTCCGGCACCTCCGTGAAGAACATGGTCAGCGGCGCGTTGGGCATGGCTGCCTTTGCACAGGAAGCCGCCAGGAATTATCCGGTCAACATCGCCCTCCACACAGACCATTGCCCCGAGGACAAACTCGACACTTTCGTTCGACCGTTAATTTCTCGCTCCCTCGAAGAGGTCAAGGCAGGCAAGAACCCAATTTTCCAGTCGCACATGTGGGACGGCTCTGCCATTCCGGTTGCCCGCAACCTTGAAATCGCCCAAAGACTGCTTGCCGATTGCCGCAAAGCAAAGGTGATCCTGGAAGTCGAAATCGGCGTGGTCGGCGGCGAAGAAGACGGCGTCATTGGCGCAATCGACGAAAAGCTCTACACGACAACCGAAGACCTCTGGTCCACTGCCGCGGCCCTTGGAACACACTTCGACGAAACAAACTCTCCTTCACCTTCCTATTTGCTTGCAGCAACCTTTGGAAATGTCCACGGCGTCTACAAGCCCGGCAATGTGAAACTTCGCCCCGAGATCCTCGCCGAAGGCCAGGCCTTCGTTGCCGACAAGCTGAGTCTTCCCAGAGGGTCACACCCGTTCGATTTCGTCTTTCACGGCGGTTCGGGTTCGGAGCTCTCCGAGATCCGAACAGCAATTGACAACGGCGTCATCAAGATGAACATCGACACCGACACCCAATACGCATTTACACGTTCGATTGCCGACCACATGTTTGAGAACTACGACGAAGTCTTGAAGGTTGACGGCGAAGTCGGCGACAAGTCCTTCTATGACCCACGTTCCTACGGCACACGGGCCGAAGAATCGATGGCTAAGCGTGTCGTGAAGGCCTGCGAAGACCTGCGCAGCAGCGGAACCTCTGCCAGCGCTAAGTAGCTCACGCGATCATCGGTCGCTCCAGCTCTTCGATGACTGCAAGCGTATCGTCCAAAAATCGCCGATGCGAACTCGCCCCGGCAATCCGGACAACCTTGCTGGCAAGCAAGTCCGTGAAACGGCTGTTGTTGCCATACCAAAGCTGACGCACCGAACCCCGAACGCCGACACACGTGCCAGCCGTCAGCTTCAATGCCCAAACAGGTGGATTCATCCACGTAACCGGAACGACCGTTTTCAACTCGCCCGTCTTGACCCGCACATCGAGATTGAGAACCTCGTCTCTGTTTTTTAGCTGACGCCTAATCGGGTTCCGCGCGAGCGACCCGACAACGACTGAAACATTGAGAGCCTCAATAGAGCCCACGGTTGAAGAGCCCACGGTTGAAGA
>JBDIBA010000025.1:0-27349 GCA_039812705.1 Acidimicrobiia bacterium | reverse complement strand
TTGCTTCTCGTTGACGTTATGGACGCCGATGAACGCAAAAGTCCAGGTCGCGATGTCGCGAAAGGTGCGTAACGTCAACGAGAAGTACGGGAGGGGTGAGTCGAGAAGCACGGGAGGGGTGGGAACGAGAAGGATGAGAGGGGGAGTTAAAGGCGGGAGAAGTGGGGCGTTTGCGCGAGTAACTTTGGCGCCGTGCGTGCATTGATTTCTGTTTACGACAAGACCGGGCTCATTGAGTTTGCAGGCCAGCTGACGAAGCTGGGTTGGAGCATTGTTTCAAGTGGAGGCACCTGTACGGCCTTGCGCGAAGCAGGCATTGAAGTCACCGCCGTTGAGGATGTGACTGGTGCTCCAGAGATGTTGGGCGGGCGAGTCAAGACCCTTCATCCGCGCATTCACGGCGCAATTCTTGCCGACCTCGATAAAGAGGAACACCGCAAGGACATTGGAGACTTGGGGATTGAACCGTTCGATTTGGTTGTCTGCAACCTTTATCCCTTTGACGCCCAGCCATCGATTGAGATGATTGACGTTGGCGGGCCAACCATGGTGCGCGCTGCGGCAAAGAACCACGCCCATGTTGGAGTCGTCACAAATCCGGACGATTACGAGGTCGTGCTCACTGAGCTGAAGGAAGCCAAGGCCCTATCGAGCGACACTCGCCGCCGACTTGCACGCAAGGCTTTTGACCACACCGCTTCTTACGACTCGGCCATCGTCTCGTGGATGGACGACGAAGTAATCGGCAATGGGGAACTTCCAGAATCCATCAATCTGAATCTGGTCAGGGAACAAGAGCTCCGTTATGGGGAGAACCCGCACCAAACCGGGGCGCGCTATCGCGAAGCCGGCCAACTTGGTTGGTGGGATTCCATGACTCAGCACTCTGGAATGGCCCTTTCGTACTTGAACCTTTTTGATGCCGATGCCGCATGGCGATTGGTTCACGAGATTTCGGAAGGCCCAGCCGCCGTCATCGTCAAGCACGCAAACCCGTGCGGTGTCGCGCTTGATTCATCAATCGGCAGCGCCTACCGCCGTGCTTTTGATGCAGATCCAGTCAGCGCGTTTGGCGGAATCATTGCGTTGAACCGTCCGATCGATGAAGCCCTTGCCCAAGAAATGGTTGCAAATCCAAAAGCAGACGTGTTGATTGCACCGGAATACGACAAGGCAGCGTTGGAACTGTTTGCATCCAAGCGTAAGAACCTGCGCGTGCTTGAGGCGGCTCCACCGAATGCAAAGCGTTACGAGTTGCGCCGAATCGACGGTGGTTTCCTTGTTCAAACTCCGGACCCGGTCACCATTGATCACGACAAGTGGACTGTGCCGACCAAGGCAAAGCCCGAACAACGCGATTGGTCCGACATTGATCTGGCTTGGCGCGTCTGTGCGGCTGTCAGTTCAAACGCCATTGTGTTTGTAAACCATGGCGAAGCAGTCGGCATCGGTGCCGGACAGCAGAACCGGCTTGATTCCGCGGCAATCGCGGCGCGCAAGGCGGGGGATCGCGCCAAGGGCGGCGTCGCAGCAAGCGATGCGTTCTTCCCATTCCGCGATGGCCTCGATGCGATTGCGGCATCGGGCGTCACAACGATTGTTCAGCCCGGTGGTTCAATGCGCGACGCCGAAGTGGTTGCTGCTGCAGACGAACACGGAATCGCAATGATCTTTACGGGCGAGCGCCACTTCAAGCACTGAGGAATGACAATGACTGCAATCACACTTGACGGCGCAAAGGTTGCCGAAGACATCCGCACAAACTTGGCATCTCAGATTGATCAGATGGTCAAAGACCAAGGTGTTAGGCCGGGGTTGGGAACGATTTTGGTCGGCGACGATCCCGCCAGTCACACCTACGTGAACTCGAAGCTCAAAGTGAGCGAAGAGATCGGCATCAAGTCGGTGGGGACGCACCTCTCGGCGCGAACCACGCAAGACGAGTTGTACGAAGTGATCGACTCAATGAACGAGAACCCCGAGATTGACTCGATTCTTCTGCAGCTGCCACTTCCCGACGGCCTTGATGAAGAAGCAGCGCTTTTGCGTGTGAATGCAAGCAAGGACGTTGATGGACTGCACCCCGTCAACCTTGGCAAGTTGGTTATGGGTGCCCCTGGCCCCTTGCCATGCACGCCTGCGGGAATTCAAGAACTACTTGGTCGATACGACGTCCCGATTGCCGGAAAGCATGTGGTCGTGATTGGTCGCGGCCTGACCATTGGACGTCCGTTGGCGCTGCTGTTGGCGCTCAAGCGCGAACACGCGAATGCGGCAGTGACCGTGATTCACACAGGCGTGCCAAACATGGGTGATTACACGCGTCAAGCAGACGTGATTGTTTCGGCGGCGGGCGTCCCCGGTTTGGTCAAGCCGGACATGGTGCGCGAAGGTGCGGCCGTGGTTGGGGGCGGAATTACGCGACGCGGCAAGCGCATCTTGAGCGACATCGACGAAGAAGTTGTCAATGTCGCTGGATGGATGACGCCACGTATCGGCGGTGTTGGCCCGATGACTATTGCAATGCTGCTTAGCAATACGGTTGCTGCTGCCAAAAAGCGCAACAGTTAGAACCGAATAGGCCTACTGCTTGAGGCCGTATGTCAGCAAAGCGTTTCCGGCGGTGGTGCGCTTGCAGTCGACCAATTCGAGGCGTTGGTCTTGAGGGTTCTCAAACAACGGACGGCCCTTGCCTGCCAGTGCCGGATGCACAATCAGAGTCAGTTCATCGATAGCGCCAGCGCTGAACAGGCGCTTCCAGGTGTCCAAGCCACCGCAAACAGCAATGTCCTTGCCGTCTTGTTGTTTCAGCTCTTTCACGAACGTTTCGACGTCGCCATCAATAACCTGGGAGTTATTCCACTCTAGATTGCCCTTGAGAGTTGTTGATGCGACGTACTTTGCAACAGGGTTGATGAACTCGCCGAAATCGTCCCCAACGTCTGGCTGGGTCCAGTACTGAGACCATTGCTCGTAGAGCTTGCGGCCCAGGATCACGGCGTCGACATTGCCAAGGGCTTGGTTCATGTGGTCCTCAAGGCCCTTGTCGAAGGAGTCGTATTGGAAATTGAACGGGTCTTCTGCGACTCCGTTGACTGAGTAAAACGCCGAAGCAATCACCTTGCGGGCCATGTGCCCGGCACGTTAACAAGTCAGTTTCGATAAACAAGTGGCATGACGAAAATGCACCAAGTCGAGTTCTGGTTTGACCCTATTTGCCCATTTGCCTGGGTGACATCGCGCTGGTTGCTTGAGGCGGCCAAGGTGCGACAGATCGAGATCACCTGGAAGCAGATGAGCCTCGCGGCTCTTAATGAAGGCAAGGACCTCGACGAGGCGTACCGACAAAAGGTTCAGCGGTCCTGGGGCCCCGGTCGGGTGATTGACGCAGTGATTGAAGGCGAGGGCGAAGGCGCCCTGGGGGCGCTCTACACGGCTTACGGAATGGCCATCCACGAGGAAGGCAACGAAATCGGCCCGAAGCTAAACGAGCGTGCGCTTGGCGAAGCCGGTCTTAATGCTCAGTATGCGCAAGAGGCACAGAATGAGGATCGCGACGAGCATCTGCGTGCTCGACAACGCGAAGTTGAAGCGCTTGTTGGAAATGAAGTCGGCACGCCAGTGCTGGGCGTTGACGGCCGGGCCTTTTTCGGGCCGGTCATTACGCGTCTGCCGCAAGGCGAGGAAGCGGGCGAGCTTTTCGACGCGGCGCTCACGCTTGGTAGCTACCCATACTTCTTTGAAATGAAGCGTTCTCGCACAGAAGACCCCCAGTTGCCGGTCGTAAATCGCTAGAGTCTCTTCATGTCAGACGGCGAAACACGACAAATCGGGCACGATTCCTCGGTTCCCGTCATTCCGTTCATTGAGGGTGACGGATGCGGCCAAGACATTTGGCCCGTTGCCAAGTCGGTTTTTGACGCCGCTCTTGAAAAGCACGGTCAGCGCGTTGAGTGGAGAGAAGTCCTTGCGGGCCAAAAGTCTTTTGACGAGACAGGTAACTGGCTTCCCGATGAAACCGTCGACGCATTCCGTGACTACAAGGCTGGAATCAAAGGCCCATTAGCAACGCCCGTTGGCGGCGGCATTCGCAGCCTGAATGTCACGCTTCGTCAAACGCTCGATTTGTATGTTTGTTTGCGCCCGGTTCGTTGGTTCACGGGCGTTAGCTCGCCTGTTCGCAACCCGCGTGAAGTCGACATGGTCATCTTTCGCGAGAACACCGAAGACGTTTATGCGGGTTTGGAAGCTCAGGCCGGTACACCAGAAGCGGCGCGTTTGGCACAATTTCTTGAACAAGATCTTGGCTGGAAGATCGCGCCGAACACGGGCATTGGCATCAAGCCAATAAGTGAAGCCGGTTCCAAGCGGCTCATTCGCGCAGCTGTTCGTTATGCGGTAGATCAGCGTCGTCGCAGTGTCACCATCGTCCACAAGGGCAACATTCAGAAGTACACAGAAGGTGCGTTCCGCAGCTGGGGTTATGAAGTTGTCCGCGATGAGTTTTCCGATGTCGCAGTATCCTGGGAAGACTGCAACGGCGACCCGGGTGACCGTGTGTTGGTGAACGATGTCATTGCCGATAACGCGCTTCAACAGGTCCTTATTCGCCCACAGGACTTTGATGTCATCGCTACCACAAACCTCAACGGCGATTACTTGTCAGACGCCTTGGCTGCGCAGGTCGGCGGTATTGGTATGGCGCCTGGCGGAAACATCAACTTCAAAACGGGCCACGGAATCTTCGAGGCCACGCACGGGACCGCTCCCAAGTTTGCCGGCAAAGACATGGTGAACCCCGGTTCGCTGTTGTTGTCGGGCGTAATGATGTTTGCTCACATTGGAATGCCCGAAGTTGCCCGTGACATCGAGAGGGCCATCGAAGCAACGTTTGCCGACGGCATTTTCACTTTCGATCTTGTTTCGCAGGATCAAAAACCAGTTAAGTGTTCCGAGTTTGGCGAGGCGGTGCGTAACAGGCTGTGAGCAATCAGGCAGAGACCTCAGGCAATCCCAAGTCCGAGACGGAGCGCTATTTTCGCGCGCTCTTGCCCGAAATGATCGACTTCACAAAGGACCTGGTTGAGGTCGAGTCGTTTACTAAGGACATTGCCAGTCTTGACCGTTGCGCTTACAAACTGGCTGACCACATCTTTGCGAGACTCGGTATCCGGCCGCAGTTCATGAGAGTCGGCGAAGAAGAGCGGCCACATTTACGCGTCGACCTTGGCACGCGTCCTGACGTTGTTCTCATTGGTCACTTCGATACTGTTCATCCGCTTGGGTCTCTAGAGCTGAACCCAGCCAGGTATGCCGACGGTCGACTTTATGGACCAGGTGCGCTCGACATGAAGGGTGGGTGCGTGATGATGATTGAGATCGCGCGCCGACTGCAGCAGACAATGAAGAGCCCCAACATTTCGCTGTTTTTCAACTCTGACGAGGAGTCGGGTTCATTCACCTCAGACGTGTTGTTGTGCGACATGGCGCAACACGCGCGCGGTGCGATGGTTTTTGATTTTGGTGACCCATCGCGTGCGTTGCGTAATGCCGCGCGCGGTGTGCACCACATCTTGGTGAAGGTCAAGGGCAAGGGTGGTCACGCCGCATACCCCGAGCGTGTTCACAACCCGGTTGAGATGGTTGCAAAGATCATTGCTTCACTGGACAAGATTCGCGATGGCGCAAATGGATTGTCAGTCACGCCGACAATCGTTGAAGGTTCTGAAAGCACAAATGTCGTGCGCGATGTCGCCCTGCTTGGCATTGACATTCGTGGCCGGTATGACGAGCAGTTTGAGCGCGTGAAAGAGTTTCTACGCACATTTGGTACCGCGGACTTTCAAGTGGAAGTCGAAACACTGCTTTGGCGTCCAGCGTTTCCGCCTAACGCACACAACGCCGTGCTCGCCGCTGCTCAAGTGGCAGCAGAGAACCTCGGCTGGGCGCCATTGCACTGCATGGAGGCGCGCGGCGCGTCTGACGCAAACACCATTGCCTCTGTGTGCGACTCGATTGTCGATGGCTTGGGCGGATGGGGAGAGGGCGCTCACTCAGATACCCGAGAGTTCCTTGACGTCGAATCCCTCGTGCATTTTGCAACTCTGGGAGCGGCCACTTCGGAACTGATTTTGGCCGAAGCTGCTGCATCGGAGCGTGAAGCAAGCTAGGAAAGGGGAATGACCCCAATCCAAGTCACAGTTACTGGCGCGGCAGGCCAGATCGGCTACTCACTGCTCTTTAGAATTGCTTCGGGTGAAATGTTTGGCCCGAATCAGCCGGTTGCCCTGCGCCTCTTGGAGATTGAACCCGCCCTCAACGCCTTGAACGGTGTTGCCATGGAGCTCGACGACTGCGCGTTCCCCCTGCTGTCTGACATTGTCACCACTTCAGACCCCAAGACGGCCTTTGACGGCACAAACTGGGCGCTTCTTGTTGGCTCCGTGCCGCGCAAGGCGGGTATGGAACGCGGCGACTTGTTGAGCATTAACGGCGGCATTTTCAAACCGCAGGGTGAAGCAATCAACAACCACGCGGCCGATGACGTGCGCGTGTTGGTGGTTGGAAACCCGTGCAACACAAACTGCTTGATTGCGCGGTCCAACGCGAAAGATGTCCCGGCTGAGCGGTGGTTTGCGATGACGCGACTGGACGAGAACCGCGGCAAGACACAGCTTGCACAAAAGGCCGGCGTAGCTGTTTCGTCTGTTACCGACTTGGCAATCTGGGGAAACCACTCGGCTACTCAGTATCCAGACTTTGAGAACGCGAAGATCGACGGAAAGCCAGTTGGCGACGTCATTTCTGACCGCGCGTGGCTGGAAGGCGACTTCCTGACGACTGTCCAGAAGCGTGGTGCGGCAATTATCGAAGCTCGCGGCGTCTCTTCTGCGGCGTCAGCTGCGAATGCGGTTGTTGACAGCGTTCGCAGTGTCGTAAACCCCGGCGGTATCACTTCACTTGCCGTCGTTAGTCGTGGTGAGTATGGCGTTCCTGAAGGCCTGCAGTTTGGTTTCCCGGTTGTTTCTGACGGCAAGTCATGGAAGGTCCAGGAGGGTCTTGAGCTGAGTGATTTCGCAAAGGCGAAAATCAAGGTGACTACCGACGAATTGCTGAGCGAGCGCGACGACGTAGCCAGCTTGCTGGATTAGCGGTTCGTCGTTCGAACGGCGCGAGCGCGAGCGCTAGTAGGTCGTTTGCTCGCGCACCGCTGAAAACGCGGGCGAAACGCCGCGAATCATCTCGTCGTTTTCAAGCAGTGCGTTGAGGTTGCCCGACACGCGCAACTTCCCGTCAAACAAGGCTTGATGCGTACTGAGGTCGCCCTTGTGCAACTGGGTAGCGGTTTCGTAGTCCTGGACAAAAGTTACGTCGGCCGGTTCTTGTGCCGCCTCTTGCGTGATGGCAAGGCTTTCGCCGATTGTCATTACATAACTGACATCGCCATACGGTGAGCTGGTGATGTTCTCGGCAATGATGATTTGTCTCCGCTCGTTTTGAGCTTCGGGCGCGGGGTCGCTCGGCCGCCAAGAGTCTGCAGCCTGTTGCATTTCGTTGAACCACTCTGGGCTCAGGTAACTCGCCATCAGGTGCCGAGTGTAAACGAATCTTGCGTGTCGCCGGGCTGAACAATGCTGCCCGGTGCACTGGGCGATGAATAGTCGTGTTGGAAGGAGTGCTCCATGACGTGTTCGATACCGCGCTCGGTGACCTTGACGGTGCTGTCGATTCCAAGCATGTCGGCAAGGTTTGAAGCGAACGAAGCGCGAACCTCATTACTCATGCCGTGGCTAAAAAAGCGTGCGGGAGGTATTTGGTCGACGACGATGTTCAAGTCCCCGGATTCGTCAAAGAGCTCGTATGCGCCGGCAAAGACGGGGTCGATGCGTGCCATGACCTTGTCCTTGAGGTCTTGGACCAGGGCAGGCTTTGGCGCAGTGACTGTGCTGTAGTGACCAAGGTCTGAAGCGTCGAGGTCAAACTGACGCTGCACGGATTCGTTGAAACCGTTATTCACGACAACGCGCTCTTCGCGGTAGAGCTGGGCGTCTGAGTAGCAGGCGACGACGGCCATGTCTGGACGGCGAACGGCATCTGTCATGAAGTGTTGCCGAAGGCTCTGCGGGAAAGAGCCGGGGTGGTCAAAGCTGCGGTGTGCTGGTGGGTAACCAACGACGACTCCGACGACAGGCAGCTTGAGGCCCACGCGTGCGCGGTCGGCTGCCTGGGTAACGGATTCGTGGGGTTGGCGGATTACTACGCGTGCGCCACCTTCCGGGCGGCTGCACATTTTGACGATTGAGTCCAAGACGTGACCCTGATTGCGCTTGTTGCGGGCGCTTGGGTTCTCGAAAACGACCACGGGAATCAGCGATTGGTCGACTGCCGAACGGACGGCCTTCCAGGTGGCAAGACTGGCGTTGGTTGGGTAGATGTCGGGCACCTGGGGCGAAACAATCACCAGGGTGCCGCGCGGTTTGACGATGTCGGCCGCAGTGTCTGCGAACAGTTTCACGGCTTCAGTCATTGCGTCGATCACCCCCATTGCGCACCTCTGACGTGACGAAGCACCACTTCACCGGCTTTTCGGGTGAGATTTGTGCAGCCATAGTCACTCATTGAGTCGACATAAATAAAACGGAACTCAAGGGTAGAACGATTCAGCAACGGTTCACCAGTCATGGAGTCGAGCTAGTCGAGAATGTTTGGGGCTAACAGCGATCAATACCTATAACAACGATCGTGCCGAAAGACTTCCAAAAAAATCAGGGTCCGACAAATAGATATCGGATATTCCCACCATCTATTTTTCAGTTGTGAGCAGGGAGTTTGGGCGATTTGCCCGGCTTTGGCTAGCCCCGCTCGGCGATGATGGCCCGTTTGACCTCGCCGATTGCCTTGGTCACCTTGATGTCGCGAGGGCAGGCCTCGGAGCAGTTGAACGCCGTTCGGCACTTGAACACGCCGGACTTGGCGCCAAGGATGTCCAAACGCTGTTCGCGAGCCTCATCGCGGCTGTCGAAAATGAAGCGGTGCGCCTGAACAATGGCGGCGGGGCCGACATAGGTGTCGTTCGCCCAATAGATGGGACAAGACGTGGTGCATGCGGCGCACAAGATGCACTTGGTTGTGTCGTCGAAGCGGTCGCGCTGCTCTTGTGTCTGGTGACGTTCCTTGTAACCGGGCTCTTGATTGCTAATTAGGTAGGGGAGGATGGAGCGGTATTGCGCAAAGAACGGTTCCATGTCGA
This sequence comes from Acidimicrobiia bacterium, assembly GCA_039812705.1. GTDB lineage: Bacteria > Actinomycetota > Acidimicrobiia > Acidimicrobiales > JBBSGY01 > JBDIBA01. The sequence goes on along the minus strand of JBDIBA010000025.1, from coordinate 18,099 downwards.
CAACCAAGTCTTTGATGACTGGGAGGCCGCGAATGGCTTCGACTGTGATGTGCGCGCCTACGTCTTGAATCAGCTGGATGCAGGCAAGGCCGTTTTGACCGTTGATGACCATTGCATCGGAGCCACAGACGCCGTGTGCGCACGAGCGTCGAAAGGTAAGGGTTCCGTCTTGTTCCCACTTCACTTTGTGTAACGCATCGAGCACGCGGTCGGTCGGTTCGCACTGGACAACGTAGGTTTCCCAATGCGGCTTGGTCTCTACGTCGGGGTTGTAGCGCTTGATCTTGAGGGTTACGTCAACTGGCTTGCCCGGTTCCATCTTGGTGTTGCCGGCGGGAGTGCTTCCCGGCTTTTGCTTGAGGTCAACTGAAGTCATTGCGGATCAGTACTTCCGTTCCATGGGTTTGTATGGTCCGTCTGTGACGGGTTTGTAGGACAAAGTGACGTCGCCGTTTTCGGCGCGGGTTACGAGTGTGTGTTTCATCCACTCTTCGTCGTTGCGTGTTGGAAAGTCGTCGCGGAAGTGTGCGCCACGACTCTCCGTGCGTGCCCGCGCGCCGAGAACAGTTGTTTCGGCAAGGTCGATGAGGTTTTCAAGCTCCAACGCTTCAACAACGTCGTAGTTAAAGGTCTTGCCTTTGTCATCGATCTTGATGTCTGCATAACGCGTGCGCAGTTCGCCGATGGTTCCCTGTACCGAGGCAAGGCTGTCTTCTGTGCGGAACACAGACGCCTTGTCCATCATCTCGTCCTGCAATTCGGTGCGGATCTCGTGGACCTTTTGCGAACCGTTGGAAGTAGCTGCGCGCGTAATGCGGGCTTCGACATCGGCCTGAGCGCCTTGTCCATCGCCAGCCCAGTCAACAGTGCGAACCCAGTCGCCCATTGCGCGACCGCCGCGCTTTCCGAACACGACAATGTCCAACAGTGAGTTGGTGCCGAGACGGTTTGCGCCGTGAACGCTCACACATGCACACTCGCCGGCCGCGTAAAGACCAGGAACCACGGTGCCTTCTGCGTCAATGACGACCTCACCGTTGATGTTGGTTGGGATGCCACCCATTGCGTAGTGCGCGGTTGGCTGAATCGGGATGGGCGCGCTCTTGGGTTCAATTCCAAGGTATGTGCGAACAAAGTCGGTGATGTCTGGAAGCTTTGCGTCGATCTGCTCTGGTGGAAGGTGGGTTAGGTCGAGGTGTACGTAGTCCTTGTTTGGACCAATGCCGCGGCCTTCACGAACCTCGGTGAGCATTGCGCGCGCAACCATGTCGCGCGGAGCAAGGTCTTTCACTGTTGGTGCGTAACGCTCCATGAAACGTTCGTTGCTGTTGTTGCGAAGGATGCCGCCTTCGCCTCGCGCGGCCTCGGAGAGAAGGATGCCGAGCTTGTAGATGCCTGTTGGATGGAATTGGTAGAACTCCATGTCCTCAAGCGGAATGCCGCGACGGTAAAGCAGCGAAGGGCCATCACCGGTCAACGTGTGTGCGTTCGATGAGACCTTGAAGACCTTGCCGAAACCGCCCGATGCAAAAAGCACGGCCTTGGTGGCAAAGACGTGAAGGTCTCCCGTTGCCAGTTCGTATGCAACGACGGATTCAACGCGGCGTCCGGCTGCTGTCGACGAGTCGTCGGCGAAACGGACATCGAGAACGTAAAACTCGTTGAAGAAGTTCACATCGCGCGCCACACACTGTTGGTAAAGCGTCTGAAGAATCATGTGACCCGTGCGGTCGGCTGCAAAACAACTGCGTCGCACAGGGCCTTCGCCATGGTTTCTGGTGTGCCCACCAAAACGCCGTTGGTCAATGCGGCCTTCTGGTGTGCGGTTGAAGGGGAGCCCGTAGTGCTCAAGCTCGACGACTGCGTCGATTGCTTCGCGACACATGATTTCTGCGGCGTCTTGATCAACCAGGTAGTCGCCACCTTTGACGGTGTCAAAGGTGTGCCATTCGGCCGAGTCTTCTTCGACGTTTGCCAGTGCCGCGCACATGCCGCCTTGAGCAGCGCCGGTGTGCGAACGGGTGGGATAAAGCTTAGTAATGACTGCAGTGCGACATTTGCCAACGGTCTCAATGGCTGCGCGCAAACCCGCGCCACCCGCGCCGACAATGACTGCGTCGTATCGGTGATAGTGAACTTTCACGTCCCAGATCATTCCATTCATTGGCGGTGAGAGGGGAGCAGTCTGAACAACTGTGCATCCGGTTGATGGATCAAGAAATCTTCAACTCCCACTTGCAAGATGGCGATGGAGCGACCAAGATCACACCGCTGTAATTACATCGGTGGTAAAAGCCTCGCGAATGTCCGTTTTCGGACAAACGAGAAACGGTTTCCAAGTCGGTGAAAAGCGGTGGAACTCAAGGGGGAAAGCTTGTGGCTGTTCCGTTGTGTGTCCGAAGGAAGCCCAATTGGGTGTGCAAATGCCAGGAAGGCCGGGCCAATGGGGAGACCGCCCGTGGAACTTTTTCAAGTGTCAGACGAAGACCGTAGTTGGCAGTCGCGTGCAAACTGCATGGGCGTAGACCCAGACCTCTTCTTTCCAGAGCGTGGTGCATCCACAAAAGAAGCGAAGGAAGTTTGCAGAGGTTGTGTAGTTCGTACCGATTGTCTGGAATTCGCTCTGCGCAACTCTGAAAAGTTCGGTATTTGGGGTGGCATGAGCGAGCGTGAGCGTCGCAAGGTTCGTCGCGAGCGCGCCAAGGCAGCACGCGAAGCGTCTGCTGGTTAATCAGTCATCTTTTGTATCGATAACTTTTCTATTTGTTATGTGTGACTAGTTGTTATGTAAGGCCAGTTGTCATGTGTGACCTTGCTGAGCCTTCAGCAAGTGGCCTAACCGGTTTTCAATAGTCCGGTCGGTGTCGAGGTCCAGCACTTCCCAATATTCAGGGGAGATCCGTTCCAATGCTGCCTCTGGCATCAAGCCAACCAACTCGGTTCTGTCGATTCGCGCGAGCTGGTCTACATAGTTGAACGCTTCTTTCGGACCAAAGCGGATCGGATCAAGCAAGTTCAGCGATACCTGCTTTGTGTTGCCAACTCTGAGTGCAAGAGCGCGCACTGTATGCGATCGCATTCCGCGCGCGATGTCCTGTGCCTTGTTCTTGTCTTGTTCTGAAAGCCAGATGTTGTACGCAACAAGCGGTTTTCGGTGACCGAGGGCAATTCCACCAGCCGTTGGGTGAGGCGTCGTTGGCCCAAGGTCTGGCGCAAGAGATGCAAAGGCGTGTTTGCGAATGTCTGGAAGCGTCCGCTCTTCCCCGTAAAGAAAGACGGGAATGCCAAGTGAGTCTGCAGCCCAGCGACCCAGTTCATTGCGCGCGTCGATTGCGTCTTGGACCGTGCTTCCTTCAAGAGCGACAAATGGCACAACGTCAACAATTCCGATTCTCGGGTGCACGCCGTGATGACGGCTGATGTCGAGCGACTCAACTGCTGCCCGAATGAGGGCCTGGGTAGCAGGAATCACTTCTGGTCCGGCAAGCGTGAAAACTGTGCGGTTGTGGTCCGGGTCGATGTGGGCATCAAGCAGCGCAGACGTGCAACGCACACCCAGGGTGTGAAGCACACCGACATCTCGTCCTTCGCTGATGTTGATTACACACTCAAGCACGGCTTCTGATTTATCAGCTGAATGGGCCTGTGTTGTCGATCGATATCACCGCTTGCTTCTGGAAAACGATGCAGGTGAGTCCGTTTTACGGGACCCCTAAGTGTTTTCACAGCAAGATTCAAGGAATCAGCCTTAAGCTAGCTGTCGATGTCAGACAACCAAGATCCGCAACGTCCAACGCAACGCCCTGATGGAGACGGTTTTGCAAGGCCTTCGACGGTTCCCGGAGGGCCCGGCGAATCTGACAACCCGACTCGGGAAAACCAAGCCATTCGCGACGATCAAACGCAGCAGCATCACTTGGGGGACCGTCAAGCGGAGCGCTCGTCAGATGGGGCAACCAGCGAGGGTTGGAGAGAGCCCCATGGTTGGCGCGAGCCTGATGTCGACGGCACGGATGAGAAGGGCAAGGGACTGTGGCGCTGGCTTGCGGTTGCGAGTGTGGCTGCGCTGATTGGTGGTTTGGTGGGCGGCGGTGTTGGTGCTGCGGTGGTTGATGGCGACACGCCGATTCGTGCAGACCAGACGTCGACGAGAAGCTCCGACAATCGTGAAGCTACGCCCAACAACATTCGCGGAGTGTTGGAACAAGTGCAGTCTTCGGTTGTAACCATCAGCGCAAACGGAGCAGGCGGCCAGGGGAGCGGCACCGGCATGGTTGTTTCCACCGACGGTGAGATCCTTACCAATAACCACGTTGTCGCCGGCGCTAGTCAGATCAAAGTGACTTTCAGTGACGACACCCAGCCGCGTGACGCAAGATTGCTGGGAACGGATTCGACAATTGATACGGCGCTGTTGAAGGTGGTTGATCCTCCGGCAAATCTGCGAACCGTCAAGTTCGGGGACTCCGACAAGACTCAAGTTGGAGACGAAGTGGTTGCCATTGGAAACGCCCTTGCGCTGACCGGTGGTCCGTCTGTTACGTCGGGAATTGTCTCGGCAAAAGACCGCAGCATCGCGGACGGCTCAACATCGCTCGAGAACCTGATTCAGACCGACACGGCAATCAATCCTGGTAACTCCGGTGGGCCTTTGGTGAACATGAATGGTGAAGTGATTGGAATGAACACGGCTGTCATTCGTGGCTCTGGGGGCGAGTTCGAAAACATTGGCTTCGCAATTGCCATCAATTCCGTGCAGCCGGCAATTCAAGACCTGCGCAAGGGTGTGAACACGCAGCCTGCGTTCTTGGGTTTGACGTCGGTGACTCTCAACAGCGACATCAAAGAGCGTTACGAATTGACACCAGACAAGGGTGCAGTTGTAAGCCAAGTTGTTTCTGGTACTCCTGCGGACCGGGCGGGCCTTACTCGTTTCGACGTGATCACCGAGATCGATGGTGAGCAGATCACGGACAGTGAAGGTTTGGTGCAAGCGGTGCGTCGCAAGAAGCCTGACGACGAGATCAAGATCGTCTTCTATCGAGGCGACGAAAGGCGTGAAGTGAACGCGAAGTTGGTTGCTCGCCCAAGCAGCGAGTCCTGAGCAACTCGGCTCATGCCGAACTGATCGCGGAGCTCTACGTGCACAAACAGGGTAAAGTCCTCGAAAATTGTTTTGTGGGAGAACCAGTTGACTGACATCGCAAGCCAAGAAGCCGCAGAAACTCGGGGCCATGTGCGCGTTGTGTACTTGGGTCCTGTTGCTCCTCACTGGGAAGTCCAGGGTGTCACCGGAGACCGCTCCATGATCGAGGAGTTTCGCCAGCGTGTTCAGGCTCGTTTGGTGTTGCTTCCTCCGCACGACCCTCAGTTCCGTCGCAATCGTGAGCGTGTTGCTCGCGATGCCGAGCGTGAAGGCCTTGTGTTGGAGTGGGACCTCGGTTACCCAGAAGACGATGAGGGTACAAACCAGTAGGACTTCATGAACCAGACTCAGGCGGGGGGTACATCACAATCCATTAAGGCGGTTGGGGAACCCGTCTCTGCAAGCTCAGATGGTCGTTTGGTTACGGCCTTGCTTGATGCTGGCGCGGCGCTCAGTGCAAAGCTGGTTATTGCAGATCACCAAGGGCTCATTCGCGACGTTCGGGGGATTTCTCCGCGAGTGGTGCATGAAGTGAACTCCGGCACGGCAACCGAAGGTCTGTCGTGCGCAATTAGCCGTGTAATTACGCAGGCGTTGCAGGGTTTTCGAGCCGATCAGACTTTGGTTTTGCAGGGCCCGCCAAAACGTTCTCTTGTCTTGTTTGGTCTGCCATATCGAGCACCTGACGATTCGATTGACGGCGCTGTTGTTCTCATTTGGGACACAACAGAGCAGCGCTTTATCGACACTTTGACAGTTGACTTCTTGTCGTCCCTTGCTCATGAGTTGAAGTCGCCCTTGGCGTCAATCTCGATCCTTGCCGATGCACTTGCAACTGGTGGGTTGAACGACGACCAACGTGACCTGCTTGAAAAGTTGCACGCAGAGGTCAAGCGTGCGACAAGGTTGGTTGATTCGCTTCATGCAATGACGAGAGCCGAAGCCGAAGACGCGCTCGACTTCGAAACCGTAAATGCGACCAAGATCATTAATGACTGCGTGGAAAGAGTCGCAGTTCTTGCCGAGTCGCACGAGGTCGATATTCAGATTGACTGTGCGGAAAACGCCAATGTTTACGGCAACGCACGTGAACTGACGTCGGCGCTGTGTCACTTGGTTGAAAACGCGGTTCAACTGTCTGATCCCGGCAGCAAGGTGATCATCAAGGCCGAGGCCGACCCATTGATAACTCGTATCTCGGTGACCGACTTTGGAATGGGTATTTCAAAGGCCGACCAAGAGCGGATATTTGAGCGTTTTGTTCGCCTGGATTCCGCTTCACGCAAGCGTGCTGGCGGTTCTGGTTTGGGTCTTTCAATCGTTAAGCGGGTGGTGTTTGCTAACGGCGGCGAGGTAAAAGTCCAGTCTGAACCTGGAAAAGGCTCTTCGTTCACACTCTTGTTGGCGGGTTTCGAACCGATCCTCGATCAGACTCGAGCCCCAATTATTCAAGGCGGCCATGAGACATGAAATCCGGGAAGACCAAAGTTCTTCTGATCGATGACGACCAGTCCTTTTCGGCTGGGCTTGCCGTGGGTCTGCAAAGCGAAGGCTACGAAGTCGAATCATTCAACAATGCGCGCCAGGCGGTAGATGCATTTGAAGAAGTGAATCCCGACATTGTCTTGTTGGACATCGTCATGCCAGACATGTCCGGTGTCGATGTCTGTCGTTGGATCCGCAGCACCAGCGAAGTGCCCGTGATCATCTTGAGTGCCAAGGTCGACGAAATCGACACCGTTATTGGTTTGGAAGTTGGTGCAGACGATTACGTTGCTAAGCCGCATCGGCTTCGGGAATTGGTTGCGCGAATGCGAGCTGTTTTGCGTCGAGGTCGACTCAATGCAAAGGGGGAATCCGTTGACGGTGGAGCCCTGTTGCGAGTCGGGTCAATTGAACTTGACCCGCGCAGTCACCGCGTAGAGCGTGATGGCAAGGCAATTTCTCTTGCATTGAAAGAGTTTGAGTTGCTTGCGTACTTGCTTGGCAACGCAGGTCATGCCGTGACGCGCACGGAGTTGATCTCGCACGTTTGGGGAACCGATTACGTGGGAGACACCAAGACTCTTGACGTTCACATCAAACGTTTGCGCGCCAAGCTGGAAGACGACCCGGCTGACCCAAAGATCATTTCGACCATTCGTGGTTTGGGTTATCGGTTAGAGCTTCCCGCTATCGGTGCCGTTGAGGCTCCCTAAAGATTCGCCAAAGCAGCGTTGGTCAAACTGACGGCAGGTCGATTCGGGCCAGCCAAAGGCCCGGTGCGTCAATTTCTGCAGGGTTCGGCAAGTCGGCTTCGGACTTCCACAATCGCCCAAGTCCTTCTTCGCCGGCGCGCTCCAGCACGCCGTTGACGAATGCGGTTCCGCGGTCAAATGTTGTTTGACTGAGTTCGAGGCCCAGTAGTTCTTCTCCAAGGCGCTGCGCCTCGGTCTCTTCGACGCGTCGTCGCTTGAGGGCTTCCTCGATGGCCGCGTGCGTCGGCACAAGGTCTTTCACAACGGTGTTCGTTATGTGGTCGACGTATCCAACGAAGGCTGCGAGCAGAGCGTTCGTGCGTTGCAGTGTGACTCGCTGTTCTGCGGTTTGAATTGCTCCCAGTAGTGCGCGGGGGTCCGAGAACATGTTTGCCATGGAAGCTTCATCGGTTGGTTCAAACTGACCAAGGCGCTGTTGGGCTTCATCGCTGTCTGGTCGAAAACCCGAAACGTATTCCGTCATCAAACTCTTCAGCCGGTTTGCCACGTGAGGTTGATTCATGACGGCTGTGCGGGTCACTTCACTCACGCATACAAAGAGATTGAGCTGATCTTTCGGCAGGCTCCAATCGGTTGCAAGGGAGGTGATGTTCGGTGCAATCAGCTCGACCGGGTTGGTTGCATTGCGCGGAACCGGAAAGTCGAAAGCGCCAAAGGCACGCGTGGACATCTGACCGATCATCCCGCCGACCTGCATTGCAATCAGGCTGGGCCCCAACAACTTGGACATGGACATGATGGCGGCCATCGGGTCGTCGCTGTCGGGCGTGGGAGCGTCTTGAGCGTTACCTGCGAGGGAAGTGGCCAGCGCCTCGAGCATGGGCTTCCAATCGCGGAGAGTTTGTTCGACCCAAGTGGTGCGGTTGACGATTCTTGGTGATGCGCTTGCCGTGTCGAGGCCGGTTGCCTGACCAACTTGAAGTTCGGCTACGCGGAGCAGGTTTTCCAGCTCGATGCGGTCGGTTGGGTCGACGTTGGCTTCGCTGGGGAGCTGCGTATTCCCTTGGGCAAACAGCTGCTGCATGTCGAACCCGCCGGCCTGGCCGACTTGACGCTCGAAATCGGAAGAGTCCGATGACCCGGGAGCATCTGGGTTGTGGGGGTCAATGCCGGGCTGTTCATTGGGCTGAGTGGCCAGCAGGTGGGCAACTTGGCGGGCCATGTCCCAGTTGATGGGCCCGCTCTGGTTTGCGCTCATTGCGCGCATCAAGTTGCCAAGTATTCCTTCAAAGGGGTTGTCGCCGGATCCAAAGTTGCTCACGGCAACACACTACGCGGCACACGAATTTTCGTTAATCGCTGGTTGGTGGCTCAAAATCAAAAGCATCGGCTCTAGCATTAGCCGGGTGAATGCGCTTCTCTACATTGGTTCGGCACTGGTCGTCATCATGTTGGGTTCCGGCATTTTGTATTTGCGTTCACGCAGGCCAGAGCGTGTTGAGGCAGGCGTGAATGAGTTTTCCCGCGCGCTTCACGTTCTTGGCTCGCGTCATTCATCAAAGGACACCGAAGCTGGCTAGGCAACTGGCACTAGACCTTGGTACGTCTCGCACGCGATTGCATCTAAGAGGCACGGGTTTGGTTGCAGACGAACCAACTGCAGTTGTCATGGAGCCGTATAACGCCGGTGTGGCGGCAACGGGCAACAAGGCCATCGAACTTGTTGCTTCGCGCACCGAAGCAGATCTATCGCGGCCAATAAGACACGGTGTTGCTGCGGACGCAGCAGTCTTGGAAGCCTTTGTCAGCGCGCTCTTAAAGCCCCATTTGAAGGGCGTGTTTGACCGCCAGCATGCAGTCGTGACGGTCCCGTCGGCGACCACCCCTGTGGAGCGGCGAATTGTTCGTGAGTGCGTTACGGCCGCCGGCGTTGACAATGTCCACACCATCGAACACGTCTTGGCCGGTGCCCTTGGAGCGCACCTGCCAATTCACGATGCCATTGGCTCGATGATTATTGACGTTGGTGCCGGCATTACAGAGGCCGCGTTGCTGTCGCTTGGGGCTGTTGTTGCCGCATCAAGCATCCGCTTGGGCAGTGCCGACATTGATGAAGAGATTCGTACGTTGATGCGTCGCGACTACGGAATGCGCGTGACGGACAAGAGTGCCGAAGAGATCAAGACGACGGCCGCTGCCTTATTGATTGAATGCGCGGGCAAACCGCGCGAAGATCAACTGCTGATTGAAGCGGGCGGTACTTCAGTCACAGATGGTTCAGAAGTTGTTGCCATTCTGGAAATCGACGACATTGCGCCGATGCTCAGTCAGTTCCGTAAAGGCGTTGTTGATGTTGTGCGATCCACGCTCGTGCAGGCGCCTCCAGACCTCGGCCAGGACCTGTTCAGTCAGGGCATCCACCTTGTGGGAGGTGGAGCACTGACTCCATTGCTTGTTGAAGATCTTGAAAGGGCGTTCTCGCTGCCGGTGCACTTGGTTGACGATGCAGAACGAGTGGTCGTCAATGGCGCGGCCGAATGCCTGGAGGCACCGGAGGCCTTTAGCAGTCTGTTTTTGGGAGAGAAGGGCCAGGTCTGATGGGCGAGCGGTTGCAGCGGGTTCGCAATTACGGGCTGTTTTCCGTGTTTACCTTTGTGGCGCTGGTGATTCTGGCGAACGGATTTATCAAGTTGCCGTATTACATATTTGCCCCAGGCAATGTGTATGGCGTCAACGAAGTGATTTCGGTTCCGGCAGACCGCGACCACCCTCATGATGGCGACTTCTTGATGACGACGGTCTCTTTGCGCGAGGGACATCCGTTGCAGTTGCTTTACGCCGCTATTTCGCCCACTCAGCGCGTAGAGAAGAAGCAAACGGTAAGTGGTGATCTCTCGCCCGAAGAGTTCTCGAAGATCAATGAAGCCGAAATGAAGAACTCGCAACAAGAGGCCATTGCTGTGGGAATGCAGCGCGCCGGGTTCGCGGTCAAACACGTCGGGACCGGTGCCCTCATCAAGCAGGTCATTGACGGAACTCCAATGGCCGACAAGGTCAAGGTCGGGGAAGTCGTTGTTGGGATTAATGGCCAACAAGTTGACCTATCGACCCAGTTGACCGATGCGGTCAGTCGGGTCCGGCCGGGTGAGACGGTGAAGCTGACTGTGAAAGACCCTGCAGGCGTGCCGCGTGAGCTGTCTGTGGTTGCGACGACCAATCCAAGCGATGCGAACCGGGCACTGTTGGGTGTTTTGGTGACAACTGACAACGCAAGGCTGGACACTCCGTTCCCGGTTGAGTTCAAGAACAACGATGTCGGTGGGCCATCGGCGGGGTTGGCATTCACTCTTGGCGTGCTCGATGACTTGACTCCCGGCTCGTTGGCGGGGGATAAGAGAATCGCTACAACGGGGACCATCGCCAGTGACGGAACAGTTGGCGAAGTCGGCGGCGTGGCTCAAAAAGCTGTGGCCGTCCAGAAGTCAGGCGCGAAGCTGTTCCTGGTTCCAACTGCCGAAGTTGACGACGCAAAAACGAGCGTCGGAAACCGAGTGAAGGTCGTTGGCGTCAACAACTTGGACGAAGCGATTGCTGCAATTGGTGAGTTTGGCGGAGACGTTTCGGGCATTCCGACCGCGTCGGCGCTGGCCGCGTCGTAGCGTTACGCGGACAATTCGCCCGCGTTTTTGCAGGTGCGTAAAGAACCTCGATTCGCGTGGCTTGTGCCGTTAGGCTCCTGCCATGTCTGCATCGCGACCACCACTGTCGTCCCGGCAATCTTTCCTCCCAGACGAGATTGCACGCCGTGAATTCAACACCGCGTTCCGGGGTTACGAGCCTGCCGAAGTCCGCGCCTTTCTTGCACAACTGAGCGAGCAAGCAGCCGAAATGGCTGACATGCGAGCCGAATTGCAATTGGCTTTGGCCGATGTCGAGTCTCGCGCTGCAAACCCAGAACTCGATGAAGAGACCGTTACCAAGTTGCTTGGCGCACAGACCGCGCAGATTCTCCGCAGCGCGCGCGAAGCTGCCGCAGAGATTCGCCAACGCGCCGAAGACGAGGTTTCAACATCACTACGCGATGCGCATGAGGCATCAAGTCGCATGCGTGACGAAGCGTCGACGATCCTTGCCGAGCGCACCGAACAGGCAAACGAGTTGAGCCGTCGCATGCGCGAAGAGGCCGATGCCGAGGTTGAACAGGTTCGCACCAACCTCACTCAAGAAGAAGAGTCACGCAAGGAACGGCTGGAAACCGAGATTGCAAAGCGTGATGCCGACCACCGCGCTCAGGTTGAAGCAGAGCTAGAAGACGCGCGCAAAGAGGGTCGTTCAATTATCGACACTGCGCGTGAAGAGGCCAAAGGTCTAGTCGAGCGCACCCGCCAAGAGCAGGAAGAAAAGCTGGAATCGGTATTGCGCAAGCGTTCAATTGCACTTGCTCAGGTTGAGGAATTGCGCGCGGGTCGCCAGCGCTTGTTGGACGCGTACAAGATGGTTCGCGAAACACTTGATGACATTTCCGGCGAACTGGAACGCGTTGACGAAGAAGCACGTAACGCAGCAAGCCAAGCAGGCCAGAAGGCTGCCGAAGATGCCGGTCTCAAGTCGCGCGATCTTGATGAGCCGATTATCTTGGACGACCCTGTTTTGAATGACGACGTGTCGCAGTCGGTGATTGACCTTGTTCGGTCAGACCAGCGCGACAACAACGCTTCATTCGCGGGGATCAACCGCGCCCAAACGTCGTCGGGTGAAGTCAACAACGACGACAACAACAGTCAGAACAACGGCCAGAACAACAACCGCGCACACACTCCAGGTGGTGGTGCTGGTTTTTTTGACAACGCGTCCTCACTGGACGCCGTCGATGAAGAAAACCTTTGGAGCCCGGTAGAGGAACGACTCGACCAGGGCGTTGACCTGCCTGGCACGCGTGACGCAGATATTCGCGAGGACCAGAACGACTTTGACGGGCCAGTCGGTGGCAGCGCACCTTGTGGAGGTGTCGATGTTGCGGAACGTCGTGCTCAGCGTGACCAGCAGTCCAGCGCACAGCGGTCATCGGTGCGCACGGGCGCGCTAATTGGTGAGGCCGATCGCGGTAGCGCGGCTCAGGCTGACCGATTGATGCTGATGCGCCGCGAAGCCACGACAACGAAGAACCGCCCGCAGGCGATTCGTCGCTTGAAGAACGCGCTTCAAGAAGAACAGGACGCAATTACTGCTCAAGTCCAAGCAGGCACGGTTGCATCGATTGGCGAGTTGCTCGGATCGCTTGAGGACCAAGCTGCTCACTATCAGCACGCAATCATGAAGTTGTTCCGTGAGATTGTTCGCGATGGTGCGAGCAGTGTTCAGGGCAGCACCGGCATTCCGCTTGGCGAGATTGAACGGGCTGGCAATGACGCCGCGCGTTCGATGGCGCTTGCGCTTGTCGAGGACCTGCGTGACCAGCTTGTTCCGGTGCTGGAAGTCGATGTGTTCAGCGGAACGCGCTTGCCGGCAGTTGACTTGTCGGCCCACATTGCAACGCCATACGTTGCCATTTCGGGTCCGTACTTGGACGTGTTGGTAGACGACCGCGTGGGTGCTGCATTTGACCACGGAGTCGAACTGGCCCGATAGGGAAGCTGGGCCGTCATGAGCTCATGAAGCCACATAAGCTGGCTCCATGAGCTTTTCGCGCCCAGACATGAACATTCCTCGAAAGGGCCTTTCAAAAGGGCAGAAGGTTCTTGTCGCCGTTATTCCCCTGCTGATCCTGCTTGGCGCGTTGTTCGCCGGGCTGGCCACGGTTTACACGGACCTGTTGTGGTTCCGCTCGGTCGGTTTCTCTCAAGTTTGGCGAGACGTCGTGCTTTCGCGCTTTGGCTTGGGCTTGTTGTCCGTCGCCGGGTTCACGCTGATCATGTGGATCAACCTGCTGATTGCGGACAAGCGCGCGCCAACCATTGTTTCGTTTGCTCCTCAGGACGAACTGGTTCGCCAGTGGAGGCGCCAGACCGCGAATCACAAAGGCAAGCTGCGCTTCCTAGTGGCGCTCTCGCTGGCTGTGCTTGGCGGTGTTGGGTTTAGTGCGTATTGGCAAGAGTGGATGCTGTTCTTGCACGGCGGCAATTTCAACAAGACAGATCCGCAGTTTGGCAAAGACATCGGCTTCTTTGTTTTCAAACTGCCGATGTTGATGTTGATTGCGCGTTGGCTGCTTGTTGCGTTGGTGTTCGCCGTTGCGGTGACTGTGTTGTGGCATTTCCTTAACGGTGCAATTCGCTTGCATCTCAAGCGCGACCGAATTGGTAACGCCGTAATGATTCACGTCTCGGTGCTGTTCGCGCTGATTGCGTTGGTGCGTGCGGCTCAGTATTGGTTGCGCCGTTACGAGCTGAGCTTTTCTGACCGCGGTCCGGGTGTTGTTGGAGCTAACTACACAGACGTGCAGTACTTGTTGCCCGGCCTTGGTCTCTTGGCAATCGTTTCGATTATTGCTGCCGTTGCATTCCTTGTGGGCGCGCGTACGAAAAGCATCAAGTGGCCCGCAACAACGGTGGTTCTTTCGACGCTGCTTTCACTTCTCGTTGCCGTTCTTATTCCCGCCGGCGTTCAGCGTTTCGTTGTGCAGCCCGCAGAGTCGGAGAAAGAGCGCCCGTACATTCAGCGCAATGTTGACGCAACTCGCGACGCCCTTGACCTGAACACCATCTCGGTCCGCGACTTCAACTACACGAAGGACTTGACCGCACAGCAGCTCAAGGACAACTCGGCGACCATTCGCAACGTGCGGCTGTGGGACACCGACCTTGTGAATCCTTCGTTCCGTCGTCTTCAAGAGTCGCGTTCGTACTTTCAGTTCAACGACATTGACATTGACCGCTATCAGATGAACAACCAACTGACCCAAATGATGGTCAGTGTTCGCGATATCAATCCAAACAAGTTGCCGCAGGGTCGTACATCTTGGGTGAACCAGCACCTTGCATTCACCCACGGTTACGGAGCAGTAGCCGCTCCTGCCAACGCGGTGACCTCCAATGGCGAGCCCGACTTTTCGCTGAAGGATCTGCCGCCGACTGGATCGCCCGAGATCAAGGTGCCTCAGGTCTACTTCGGTGAAGAGACGCCCAGCTATTCGATCGTTAACACTAAGCAGGGTGAAGTGGACTTCACGGCCGCCGACGGTCGCGATCAGGTCAGTAAATACCAAGGCAACGGTGGCGTGAAACTGGACAATGTCTTTAAGCGAGCGGCGTTTGCATCGCGTGTTGGTGCAATCGAGCCACTGATCTCTGACTTGGTGACGAGTGATTCACGCGCCATGTACCTGACAAACATTCGCGAACGTGTCATCAAAGCCGCGCCGTTCTTGAAGTTTGACAACGACCCCTATGCAGTTGTTGTTGATGGGCGTATCAAGTGGGTTCAAGACGCGTACACAACATCGCGTTGGTATCCATATGGAGAGACGGCAGACACTTCGCTTGTTGCGAACAACTCTGCAAGTTTGTCCAGTGAAAACTTCAACTATGTGCGTAACTCGGTGAAGGTCGTCACTGATGCCTACGACGGGAACATGACCTTCTACACAATTGATCACAGCGACCCTGTGGTGAGTGCGTGGGAAAAGTCATTCCCGAAGCTGTTTACGCGCGACGAGATGCCCGCCGAGTTGAAGGCTCACGTGCGTTACCCGGAAGACTTGTTCCGCACTCAGACGACAATGTTTGGTTCGTATCACTTGACCGATGCGAATGGCTTCTATTCGAAGTCCGACCGTTGGAACATTGCTCAACGTCCAGGCACAAACTTTGGCGGAAACGATGCAAACACCACTGTGGTGCAATCGCAGCCGAACGTGTCGGGTGCCGGAGCCGAGCGTCGCATTGAGCCCAGTTACTTGTTGATGAAGCTGCCCGGCGAGGACAAGGAACGGTTCTTGATGATTCAACCGTTCGTGCCTTACTCGCCCGACGATTCGCGCAAGGAGCTGTCGGCGTTCATGGTGGCCAAGAGTGACGCCGATCAGTACGGCGACATGGAAGCCTTTGTTATGCCGCGCGGTCAGCAGATTGACGGGCCGGCGTTGGTTGAGGCCCGCATTCAGGCGGACCCGAACATTTCGCAGTACATCACGTTGTTGTCACGCGCTGGTTCGACAGTTGCGCTTGGTGACATGTTGATCATTCCGGTCAACAACTCTTTGATGTACGTGCGGCCGTTGTATGTACAAGCGCAACAGACAAAGGTGCCGGAGTTCAAGAAGGCAATCGTTGTGCAGGGCGACAAGATTGCAATGGAAGACACTTTGCAAGGAGCGCTTTCCAAGATGTTTGGCAGTGCGCCCGAAACTTTGGAGCAGAAGTCTGCTGAGCCAGGTGCGGGCGGTGGAACAACTCCTCCAGCTGGTGAGGGCGGAACTCCGCCTGCCGCTGGTGGTGCTGGAGGCACGGGTGGTGCACAACTGAGCGGTGATGCGCAGGCGTTGTTGGACCGTGCAAACACAGAGTTCCAAGCTGCTGACCAAGCGTTGCGCAATGGAAACCTGGCGGAATATCAAGCCAAGGTGCAGTCAGGTATTGACTTGGTTCGCCAAGCGCGTGGCGGTTGAGGTTTGACCGCTCGCGCGTGAGCGCAGCCTAAGGGTTGCTTGCGCGCGCTAGTTAGGCGGACGCAGACCAACCACCGCGGTTGGTCTTGTTGTCGCCGTCATTTGTGTCAGACGCGTTGCTTGACGAGTTCGGCTTGCGGGTTTCGAGTTCGCCGAGGTCTTGGTTGTGCCAGTCGGCGGCGATGTCGCGGCTCATTCGTGCAGCGCGGCGCGCCTCGTCATTTGCCATGCCGATTTCGCCGCGCAGTTCTACGGTTGCCCGCGCCAGTTCGGCCGCGAGCTTTGCGGAATGCAGACGCACTTCCATGACGTCTGCATGTGATGGTGCTGCGTCGGCGTTCTCGGACAGTTCGCGTACGCGCTTTTCGACAGCTTCGATGCGCGCGTTGCAATGTGCGAGCGTTTCGTGAAGCTGGGTGAGAGAGCGCTCCAGTGATTCTGTGGTTGCGGCGTTTGCGCGCGAACGCTTGGAGCTGGTGTCGGAGAGTCGCGCCTTGAGGTTCTGCTTTGCCTTGCTTGCCGAACCTTTTCCGGGCTTGGTCGACTGCATCGGTGGTTGATTACGACGGCGCATCGGACTCATTGCCACAAAAGTAATGGCCCACACCGAATCCTTGGGGGATCGGCGCGGGCCATCTGTTGAAGCGCGCGTTTCGACGCGCTAAGTGTGCGTGCGGTTACTCGATGAGGTCTTGTTGGCGCATGTTGCCAACAATCACCATGTTGTCCATGTACTGGTTGGGGTCGCCGTCCCAGTTCATTTGCTGGATCTGAGTGGGGGACCGCCTGCCGGTGATCATGCGAGTTACTTCGCAAGCGTTGGTGCGAAGAGTCGCTTGGGCCGGGTTAGAGCCAACAGTTTGTTTAATGCCCGGTCCTTCAATATTGATCGCCGGCAGGTTGTTCTCGTCCAGCTGCTTGCCCAGGTTGGGAAGGAGCGTGTTGGCCGCCATGGTCATGGCTTCGTTTTCCTTCTCACCGGGTTCTTTGAGAGCTCCGCGAAGGTCTTGCTCGTGGATGATGAGGTCGTTGAGTAGGAAGGCCCGTGTTTGTTCGGGACCGTTTTGCATGAACTGCTCCACCTGAGGGTTCAGTTCTTGCCATTCGTTGAGGATTTCGGTCGGTGACAGTTGGTTGCGCTTGTCGACGTGGCCTTGCGTCCAGTTATTGATGTCACCGGAGGGCCCCGCCTCTGAGATGAGGTCTGCACCGACTCCAACCATGTGCGCCAAGAGGTCGTGCGCGGTCCATTCGGGGCACGCTGGCACGCGGTTGGTCATGTCTTCGGGGCTTGCGTTCTTGCAGAGGTCGATGACCCTGCTCTGGGCTTCTTGCCAAGCATTCAGTTGCTGATTGTTCTGATTCGCCATGTTTGTGTTTCTGCCCTGGTTTGGGCGTGGTGAAACTTGTGGATTTGGGGTGTGGGCGTTTTGGCCGGTTGTTCTTGTTTTGGGTGCGCGGCGGGGAGCGGGCGCGAGCGGGGTTGAGCGGTTGCGAGCGGTCAGCGTCTATTTGTGCGCGTCTAAGAGTCGCTGGGCGTGGTGGCGACCGTAGAGTTCCATGCCCACGACGTTGGCCCAGGGCCCGAGCATTGCGGCGACGACACACCGGGTCAAGGACGCCCCGGCTACTGCCATCGCAATTGGGATGGCCGCACTCACGAGGACAACGACAAGCATGAACGCGTGGAACGGGTCCAGCCTTCCTTCGCGGGTCAGCAGTTGCCACACGACGTAGGTGAGTAGGAGGAATGCGGTCACGGGCAGGACTATTGAAGCGACTGCACCTACAAGCCCCAACTCGTTGTGATGCTCTACTTCGTATGCGGCGACGTGGAGTCCGGCGCCGACTGCAGTGATTGAGAAATAGAGAAAGAAGTGGCTGAAGATGAATGGCCAGACCCGCGATCGGTCCTTGTTGAGGAATGGGGCCATTGGCAAGCCGAAGTAGATCCACCACAGTCACACCGTGAGCGAGACTCCAGCGCCAAGGAGAACGCCGACCTCAATGGTCCAGCCCTGGGATTCGATGGGCGTGGTGAGTGTGATGGTTGTGCCAATGACTGCTTCGCCGAGTGCGATGATCGCGAGCAATCCGAATCGCTCGGTGAGGTGGTGGGAGGTCCACGGTGAACCTCCGGACATGCGGTC
>JBDIBA010000024.1:0-29783 GCA_039812705.1 Acidimicrobiia bacterium | reverse complement strand
ACCAACCTCGGCTGAACCAACCTCGGCTGGGTTGTCGAGCGAGTGGGTTGTTAGGCGAGTGAGCTGTTAGGCGTTAGCCGGCAGCAGGACCGCGAAGTTCTCAAAGAAGATGAAGAGAACCACCAGGAAGACCGGAGTCCCGATCATCCATGATGGCCAGAAGCTGAACAAACGGCCCGCGCCCCACGTGCAGCAGAGTACGAGTGCCGAAATTGCGCCCCAGAGAATCGCGGGGCCCTTGTGGGACTCGGTGCCGGAAAGGTCGGCGCCATTCAGCGGATCGTTGGTGATGTCTTCAACTTGTTCGGGCGCGGCGGTAGTCGTTGTTGCCTCACCAGGCAAAGCACTTGTTGCCGTTGTTGGGGGAGCGGTGGTTGCCGGGGCCGATGCCGGTGCAGGTTTCTCGCCCGGCGCAAGTGCTGCTGTGATGATGAGACGCTGAGCGGCCGAGAACTTGGGGTGGCAGGTGGTCAGCGTCAGGCGGTTGTCCGAAGTGTTCTTGATGACGCTTACGTCAGATGGCGAGACGACCTTGATGTTGCTGACTCGGTAAACGAACTGGCCTTGACGGGTGGTGACGTCAATCTCGTCGCCCGCCTTCAGCAAACCAAGGTCTCCGAATGGGGCTCCGTATGTCGTGCGGTGACCGGCAATGGCCGCGTTCCCGGGCTGCCCTGGCAATGGGGTGCCTGTGTAGTGGCCGGGGCCCTTCTTGAGGTCGCCGACGTTTGTTCCTTCAACGACTGCCTTTTGCAGCTTGATCTTGGGAATCTTGATGATTGCCACGGCCGAGCCGGTTGGGGGAGGTGGAGGTCCGGTTGGGGCGGCCGTCGTGGGTGTCGAGCCAGGCTTGGTTGTCGGTGAGCCGGGGGCTGCCGTGGTCGTTGTCGTCTCATTTGAGCCGGGCTCGGAAAAGAGGGCCTTGGCTTCTTCTTGCAGCTGGTCTTGGTTGCGCGCCTCGGCCAGGTTGGTGCCCCAGAGCTGGTAACCGACAAACAAGAAGACAATGATCCCGGCAGCAGTGAAGATTCGTCCCAGGATCGACAGGGTCGTGTATTTCCAGCTCACATAAAGAGGGTAGCGAATAAGGGCTAGCGAACGAAGGGTGTTGTTGGCCCCTAATGTCAACGTGTTGTGATTTTGGCCGTCAATCTTCGTTCAGCAATCTGTGTCATCAATGACTACCCCGTGCTTGTTGATGCAGATCTCGCGGTTGGCGAGGGCGAATTGGTTGCAGTTGGCGGCAGCAACGGCGCGGGAAAAACAACCTTGTTGCGCGTGATTGCGGGCCTCACAAGTCTGCGATCGGGCAGTTGCGAGGTGTTTGGTTTGGACGTCGGGGCAAACGCGCGAATTCTGAGACGCCGTTTCACTTACCTCGGACACACGCCGAGCCTTTATGACGAGCTGACGCTGTTGGAAAACGTGCAACTGGCTGCCCAGTGCCTCGGCAAGTCCGTCGAATCCGCTGAGCCTGCACTGGCGCGCGTAGGCCTTCATTCTCGTGAAAGCCGCGTTCCTGCCAAGCAGGCATCTTCGGGACAGCGACGCAGGGCATCACTGGCTGTCATGTTGGTCCGAGACTCCGCGTTGTGGTTGTTAGACGAGCCCCTTGCCGGCCTCGATTCGGAAGGAAAGTCCCTCGTGGTCGACCTTGTTGAAGAGGCGCGCAGTCAGGCTCGAACCGTGATTCTGACTACGCACGAAGACCTCTTCTCCGGCATTGTCGACAAAGAAGTCGAAGTGCGCAACGGCATTGTCGAACAGGCGGTGCTGCGTGTTTCGTGAAGCAATGTTGGTAATGCGCAAGGACCTGTTGATTGAGCGGCGCTCCCTTGCAAGCACCGCTCACGTAATTCCTTTTGCACTGGTGATGCTGGTGTTGTTTGCCTTTGCCCTAGACCCAGATCGCGCAACGCTGGACAAGGCAGCACCTGGCTTGTTTTGGATTGCCGTGTTGTTGTCGGCGCTGATGGCGATCCAGCGTTCCTTTGCCATTGAGTCCGGTGGCAGTGCGTTTGAGTTCTTGAAGATGTCGGGTCTTGGTCCGACTGCTGTGTTCCTTGGCAAGGCTGCAGCGCTGGGTGTGCAGTTGTTGGTCTTGGAATGCATCTTGCTTGCAGGGGTTGTCGTTCTTTACAACGTCGATGTGTCGGCCGCCGTTGACATGATTCCTGTTTGTTTGCTGACAACGGCCGGCATTGCAGCAGTTGGCACCATTTATGGGTCTTTCTCTGGTGCAATCAGTGCTCGCGAAGCACTTTTGCCGCTGATGTTCTTGCCGGTGATTGCGCCGGTGCTATTGGCGGCAACACGCGCCAGCGAAGCCGCCATTGGTATTGGTCTCGACTACGGCGTTTGGGTGCAAGTGTTGGCAGTGTTTGCAGTTGTTTACTTGGCAGCCGGTTCGGTTGCATTTGGTCCATTGATGGAGGATGCGTGAAGTTACTGGTTCGTATTTTGGGAGCCGCAACGATTGTTTCTTTGACAGTCCTTGTTGGATTCGCGCTCTTTGTTGTGCCGCCCGACGTCATTCAAGGTGAATACGCGCGGTTGATCTACGTGCACCCGGCAACTGCTTGGGTCACATACACGGCGTTTGGTATTTGTGCGGCTGCCAGCGCGCTCAACCTCATTCCTCGTACGCGTTCGATGTTTTGGGATACGCTTGCCGGCGCGGCAGCCGAGGTCGGTGTTGTCTTTTGTGGACTCGCGCTGATTACCGGAGCCATCTGGGGTCGTCCGGTTTGGGGTGTCTGGTGGACCTGGGACGCACGCCTGACCTCAACCGCACTGCTTTTCACACTGTTCGTGGGCTACTTGGCACTTCGCAGGTCTAGTGGTCCCGATGAGAAGCGTGCACGCAGAAGCGCAATTGCGGCGTTGATTGCAATCATTGACGTTCCGATTGTTCACTTCTCTGTCGAATGGTGGCGAACGCTTCACCAGGGCCGCACGTTGCTTCGACCAGACCCGACCATTGAAGGTGTGCAGTTGTTCACCATGTTGTGGTCATTTCTTGCACTGTCATTGCTGTTTGCCTGGATTCTTGTTCACAGGTTCCGCGTGGAAAGGCTGCAGCGTCAGATGGAAACTGCAGAGCTAGACCGCGCGATTATCTTGCGCCGCAAAGAAATCAAAAGAGCAGGAGTAATGCAATGAGCTATGTGATTGCTGCCTTTCTAATTGTCTCCGTTGTCTTGTTGGCTTACGTCATCAACGTCTTGATGCGAGAAAAGCAAGCTTTGCGTGGACTGACAGAGTCGTCGCGGGAGCAGACCTCGTCCGTTGCGCGCACGAAAGCAAAGTCGCAATGAGCACAACAACTGAAATTCGCAACGAACTGGAATCCGCCAAGACGCAGAACAAGAAAACAAAGATTGCGTTGATTGTTGCAGGCGTTGTGATTGCAATTGCGCTGGGTGTCTTGTTGATGCGTGGCCTTGGTGACGCAACCGTTTACTTCAAGACCGCGTCCGAAGCTGTTGCCGAGCGTGACGCGCTAGATGGCAAGCGCTTTCGCTTGGAGGGAATGGTTGTTGACAAGAGCATCTCCGAAGAAGGCGAAGTGACCAAGTTTCAACTTGCCGACAAGGGAGCAACGATTGACGTTCGCAACACGGGTCAGCCTCTTGGAATCTTTCAGGACAACATTCCAGTGGTGGTTGAAGGCAGCTTTCAGACGGGTTCAAACGTGTTTGATTCCGATCGCATCATGGTTAGGCACACCAGTGACTATGAAGCTGAGCACCCAGAGCGCGTAAGCGGACAGCAGAATCAATGAACTCATTCGTGGGCCATGCCGGCGTACTGTTGGGTTTCTTGTCCGCACTTGGCGGTGTGGTTGTAGGTGTTCGCAGGTTGCTATCGGGCAACAACGACGCCCACAACAAGATGTCGGTCTTTGTTTGGACGATGCTGGCCGGTGCATGCCTTGGCGTACTTGCAATGCAGAACGCATTGTTGAGCCACGACTTTTCCCTGCAGTTTGTTGCTCAGAACAACAGTCGCGAGACTCCTTTGCTCTTCACAATTGCGGGAATGTGGTCCGCGCTTGAAGGGTCCATTCTTCTTTGGGCACTTGTGTTGTGTGGCTACATCGCCCTTGGTGTCAAAGTGTTCGCCAAGCGCCGTCAAGACCCGGTTGTCGGGTGGGCGCTTGTTGTTTGCTGTTTGGTTGCAGCGTTTTTCTTTGGGTTGATGGTTGGTCCGGCAGATCCTTTCAAGACGCTGTCAGAGATCCCGGCCGATGGACGTGGCCCAAACCCATTGCTGCAAAACCACCCATTGATGGCTTTGCACCCTCCGCTGTTGTATCTAGGTTATGTCGGTTTTACGGTTCCATTCAGCTTCGCAGTTGCTGCGTTGATTACGGGGCGATTGGACGAGAAGTGGTTGGCCGTTACGCGGCGTTGGTCGCTAGCTGCTTGGGGTTTCTTGACTGTCGGCATTTTGATGGGTGCTTGGTGGAGCTACGAGGTGCTTGGCTGGGGCGGCTATTGGGCATGGGACCCCGTTGAGAATGCGTCGCTGCTTCCGTGGTTGACGGCAACGGCATATCTGCATTCGGTGATGGTTCAAGAGCGTCGCGCGATGTTGCGCATCTGGAATATCGCGCTCATCACCGCAACGTTTTCGCTGACGATTCTTGGCACGTTCTTTACGCGTTCGGGCGTGCTTGATTCCGTGCACGCGTTTACAGAGTCCGCAATCGGCCCGACTTTGCTTGCGTTCTTCGGAGTCGTCGTCGTGTCGGCCTGCGGACTGGTGTTTTGGCGGGGAAGCGCGTTGTCTTCGCCGGGTTCAATCAAGTCTCCGCTGTCGCGTGAATCAGCATTTCTGGCGAACAATGCTGTGTTTGCCGTGCTCACCTTTGTCGTCCTTCTCGGGACGGTCTTCCCGCTACTTGCCGAAGTGTTTCAGGGCGAACGCGTCGCCGTTGGACGGCCGTTCTTTGATTCGATGGTGCGGCCGCTCGGCCTTGTGCTGTTGTTTTTGATGGCCGTTGGGACCGTCTTGCCGTGGCGTGGCGCTTCGACAGACGTGGTTGGCAACCGACTGCTTGTGCCCACGGCCGTGTCTGTTGCCGTCACCGCCATTTCGGTTGCATCAGGGGCTCGCGGGCTCTGGGTGGTCATTGCCATCTTGCTGGCTTCGCTTGTTGTTGCGACATCACTTCGTGAAGTCGCCCTGAGCGTCAAAGCAAATGGTTGGGTGGCGTTGCTCGGCCGCAAGACCGGGGCAATGGTGTGTCACATTGCACTTGCCGTTCTCGCATTTGGACTGATCGGCAGTAACGCGGCAACCACCCGGACAGAGTTAGCCATGCGTCCTGGTGACGTTGTTTACGTTGGTGGGCACAAGATTGCTTTTGAGCGCCTCGAGGACCAAAGGTTCGCGAACCGCGAGTCGACCTTTGCACGCGTTGTTGTTGACGATGCAACGACTCGTAGTCCGGCGCTCTCGGTCTACAAGAACGCGTCGCAAGCCGTTGGGACGCCGTCGGTCATGAGCGGTTTCAAAGAAGACGTTTATCTAACGCTGGTGCGTGTTCCTGAGAATCGAGCAGACCCGGTCGCGATTTCTGTGATTGTCATGCCAATGGTCAGTTGGCTGTGGGCATCTGGTGGCATCTTCACGCTGGGCATTGTGTTGTGCTTGTTGCCACGCAATCTGTCAAGAAGGCGTCAGCCGGACCCACCTGTAGACATTGCTGAAGCCGAGCGTTCCGAGGCGGTTCGCTTCGATGCAGGACGAGACAATGTCTGACAGTCAAAGCAATTCCGAGCTCAAGTCGTCGGTTCGACGGTCGCGAATAATTGCCGCAATAGTTGTCGTTGTACTGGTGGCACTGGTTGCGGTCTTTGCATCGCGACCCTCCCCCGAAAGTCGCCAGGCTCAGAACGCCAAGAGCGCCTTGATTGGCAAGCCGGCGCCGCAAATCATCGGCCAATCCATTGCCGGTGGGTCAAGCAACGGTCAAGGCGTGAACCTGGAACAGCTGCGTGGCCGTTGGGTGGTCGTCAATTTCTTCGCAACATGGTGTCAGCCGTGCATTGAAGAACATCCCGAGCTGCTTGCGTTCTACAACCTGCACTCCAAGGACAAAGCAAACGGCCCGCAAATGATTTCGGTCGCATATCAAGACAAGGCCAGCAATGTTGCCGACTTCTTTGCGCGTAACGGTGGCGAGTGGCCCGTGTTGGCGGACGACTCCGGCGCAACTGCATTGTCGTTTGGTGCTCGCGGGCTTCCCGAAACCTTCATTGTCGATCCCAGCGGCACAATCACCGGTCACATAAGTGGCGGCGTAACGGTCTCGGTTCTTGCAAAAGAGACGCAGCAGTGAAGCGTTTAGTTTGGCTGTTTCTTGCTGTCGTTGTTGGGCTTTGCGTTGTCGTTGCCTCATGGCCAACAGAAAACGGTTCAGACTCCGCGGCTCGTGTCTCGGCCTTATCGCACCAAATCCGTTGCCCAACGTGTGCAGGCTTGTCGGTTGCCGAAAGCGAAGCGCCGATGGCTGTTAGCTCGCGTGCCGAGATTGCAACGCAGGTGAAAGCCGGTCGCAGCGACGAACAGATTCGCGAGTTCTTTGTTTCGCGATATGGCGATTCCGCTCTGGTGACGGCCAAGAAAGAAGGCGCGGGCCTGCTCCCTTGGCTGCTGGTTCCTCTTGTTGTTCTGATAGCTGGGTTGATCGTGTTTGCAACGGTTCGCAAATGGCGCACGCAACGCGAAGTCGAACCGCAAACTCGAAAATCCGCACCGCAGTTCAACGCCAGCAAGAACCAACAGCGTGTCACTTGGGCTTTGTTGCTCGGTTTGATGGCAGTAGTTGTGAGTGTCGGTGTTGTCAGTTCAACCACGGATTCCACAGGCGGTTCCCAGACCGACCGTGCGAACCGGGTTGCTGCTTTCTTAGAGACTGCTGGGAATCAAACGGCTGCCAACAAGCCGGCCGACGCCGTGCGCACATATGACAAAGCGCTTGCCCTTGACCCTTCCAACACCACGGCGCTTGCGTACAAGGGCTGGCTCATCCGTCTGGCTGGATTGCCAGACGAGGGCTTGATCTGGATTGATCGCGCCATTGAAGCCGACGCGAACTACCCGGACGCACGCTTTTTCAAGGGCTTCACCATGTTGCGTGACAAGAACAACCCAACCGAGGCAATCACGCAGTTCGACGCGTTCTTGGCGTTGAATCCACCACCTGGAATGACCGAAGCCGTAAAGGCTGCGCGCGCTGAAGCTGTAACCATGCAACAAGGTAACCAGGCAGCAGCAAAGCCGGGCTCGTAGGCTGAGCGCGTGAACGCCAAACCCGAAACCGTCGCCAAGGTTGTGACGTATCTAATTGTTGGTTTGGTCGCAGTTGTCTCGATGGCCCTTATTGCCAACGCCCTTTCGTCCGACCAAAAGAAAAGTGCGCCACCATCCGTGCCTGAAGAAAACAAAGCAATGGTCGACACCTTTGACGGAACCAAGATCGACGAATCGAAGTGGGTTGTCTACGACGGTTCCGCAACGAACGGTCGCGGAACGTGGAGCCCGTCGCAAGTCCGTGTTGAAAACGGGCAACTCCTCTTGATTGCCGACGGCTCGAAGATGGGTGGCCTTTGCATGTGCGGGCCAAAAGTGCACGACATTGTTTACGGCGACGTTTCGTTCACGCTGAGCATCGAAAAAGGCAAGGACGTTTATCTGGCCGGTTTGATGTGGCCGCAGGAACCAGAAGGTCGCCGCACGCCGTGGCCGGTTGAGGGCGAGATTGACATCATCGAAACGAATGACCCGAACCGCCAGTCGGCGAATTACAACATTTGGTGGGGGAGCGTTCCAGACGATGGCACGCAGCTGCTGGACAACACCGATTTAATGCGCAACAAGTATCCGCAGTTCAGCAACGGAACGAAGGCGGACTTCACCCAACCGCAAGAGGTTCGGCTGGAATGGCGGCCCGACCATATTTCGATATTTCACGCGGGAAACCTTGTGTTTCGCACCGACGACCCAGAGATTCTCAACGTCATGGTGCATCCAATGCACTTGGCTCTTCAGCTGGACATGCCTGGGGGCGTGACAAAGCGGACCGGGACTGTGGTTGCGCGGATTGACAATGTTTCCGTGCAGCCAGTTGTCGGCGTGACGAAACTGACCAAGGACGGCCCGCCGATTTCGGCACCGACTGGCAGTTAGGCCATTTCGACCAGGTCGAGAAGGTCGTCGCTCCAGTAGTCGAGAGTCCCCTCGGGCATCATCAAGACGCGTTGCGGCGCAAGTTGCTCAACAAAACGTGTGTCGTGGCTGACTACAACCATCGCGCCTTTCCAGGAGCTAAGCGCCGTGCCGATTGCTTCAAGTGATGGAGGGTCCAAGTTGTTGGTTGGTTCGTCAAGGAATAACAAGTTGTGTCCGCCCACAACCAACTGCGTGAGTGCCAGTTTGGTTTTCTCGCCACCAGAAAGAGTTCCTGCGTCTTGAAAGACTTGGTCTCCGCGCAACTCGAACATTGCAAGAAGGTCGCGGATCTCGTCGTCGCCAAGGTTTGCATCGCGGCGTAAGTGGTCAATCACGCTTACGCCGGACTCAATTCCTTCGTGTTCTTGCGCGTAGTAACCGGCGCTGACATCAAGGCCGAGTCGAAAATGGCCGGTATTGGCTGGCTGTCTTCCAGCGAGGATCTTGAGCAGCGATGTTTTTCCGGCGCCGTTGAGTCCAAGAATCAACAGCCTTTCACCGCGTTCAACAGCAAAATTGACCTTCTCGAAAATGGCCGGACCGTCGTAGTGCTTGGAAAGATTGCTGACTTCCAGAACCAGACGTCCGCAATGCGGCGGGTCTGGAAAGCGGTAGCGAGCGGCCTTGCGCGAAGTCGGAGCCTGCACGCGGTTGTCGTTGATGCGCTCAACGCGCTTGTCGAGGTTGCGGGCGACTCTTGCGCGCTTGGCGGTTTGCCCACGCATGGCATCGGCCTGTGCGGTGAGCTTTGCAATCTCGTCTTCTTGACGGCGCGCAAGTTTGCTGAGGCGCTCTTCATCGGCCGAACGCGACACGCGGTACTGGGAATAGGTGCCCTTGTACTCATGCAGCTGGCCTTCGTCGAGATGCAGAACGCGATTGATGGACTCATCAAGAAGGTCAAGGTCGTGGCTGATGACCAAGAGCGCCCCGCGATAGTTGCGCAAAAAGCCCATCAACCAATTCTTCGCGTCTACGTCGATGTGGTTGGTCGGTTCGTCCAGCATTAGGAGGTCTGAACCGGCAAAAAGAATGCGGGCCAGGTCAACTCGCCGACGCTCACCACCAGAAAGAACACGCAAAGGAAGCTCAATGCGGTCAGTCTTGAGCCCGAGCCCATCGACAATCTTGCGCGCAGAGGCTTCGGCCTCGTAACCACCGGCATCAGCAAAGCGCTGCTGCAGCTTTGTGTACCGCTCGACGTTGCTTTCGCTTGGAGTTTCCTCCATTGCAATGCGGAGCTTTTCCAGGCGTTGGGCCATCTCGTCAAAGCCACGACCGGAAAGAACATGTTGCAAAGCAACAGTGTTTGCATTCTCTTCGTCTGCGCGAGGGTCTTGACGAAGGTAGCCAACAGCGCCCTGCGTGGTTATCTTGCCCGAACTTGCCTCACGCTCACCGCCGAGAGTCTTCATGAGGGTGGTTTTTCCGGCACCATTGCGACCCACGAGGCCGACCTTGTCCCCGGCATGCAAAGTAAAGGACGCCGAATTGAGCGTGACTCTCGCGCCCACTTCCACGGTTAGATCCTTCACTTGCAACATGGTGAACATTGTGGCCGCTAATGCCGGTCATTGTTTACCCTTGGCTAGTGTTGCGGCAATGTCGACTGAGCCAACCAGCACTCGCAGACCAAAACCCGTTGGTCAGGCTCCCGTTTTCCACGCTCGCGGCATCACTCCAGAGACGCGCATTATTTCTGTGGCATCTGGAAAGGGGGGAGTCGGCAAGTCCACCGTTGCTGTCAATCTTGCAGTGTCTCTTGCCAAGTCTCATACGGTTGGCTTGCTCGATGCAGACATTTACGGCTTTTCGATTCCATCCATGATGGGCGTGACTTCTGCTCCCGAGGTTTGCAATCAACACGACCTTGACCCACCCGAGTGTCATGGCGTCAAAGTGATGTCCATGGGTTACTTCCTTGATGAAGACCGCCCATTGATGTGGCGCGGCCCAATGTTGGGCAAGGCCTTGCGGCAAATGTTGACCGACGTTTACTGGAACGGTCCCGAGTTCTTGATCATCGATACACCTCCGGGCACCGGCGATGTTGCAATGACAATCAATGAATTGTTTGTGAACGCAGAAACACTTGTTGTCACAACTCCCGGCGCATCTGCGCAGCGCGTTGCGATCCGCAGCGGATCAATGGCCAAGGAAACCGGCGGTCAGTTGATTGGCATCGTTGAGAACATGGTCGATGAAACCGAACTTTTCGGACGTGGTGGGGCAGATGCCATTGCACGCGAGTTGGGTTCGCAAGTTGTCGGGTCTGTCCGGCTTTCCAAACAACTGCGAATCGACACAGACACCGGTGCGCCGACAAGTGCAAGCAACAGCGATCCCGATGTTGCTCACGACTTTGCGTTGCTGGCAAAGGTTGTTCAAGACTGCAAACCGGCCAAGCGCTTGCGGACTCAGTTGAAGATCAACGAATCGATTGCCAAATGAGGGCGCATTGCGTTTCGGAAAGCCTATTGGGGGACTTGTGAAAGGGCTTTGGAACTCGCCATTGGGGATGGCGGTTGTTTCGTCGAACAACTTGGGAATAACAGCCCTTGCTTTGGCGGACGACAAAGAAGTGAAAACGTGCCAACCGATCGACTCAGAGTTTGCTGCGCGTTTGGACGCCCATGTTCACAACAAACCGGCGTCGATCAAGGTTGACATTCACAATCTGCCGCCATTTCGCCAACTTGCTACCGCGAAGCTGTTGGAGATTCCCTATGGCGAGGTGCGTTCATACTCATGGCTGGCTCGTGAAGTTGGAAAGCCAAACGCCATTCGCGCGGTTGCATCGGCGTGTTCGAACAATCCAATGCCTTTGATCATTCCTTGTCATCGCGTTGTCCGCACCGACGGAAGCATTGGTGACTATTCGCTTGGTGGGTCAGAGAACAAGACAAAGATCCTGGCTGCCGAAGGTGTTGACCTAGATCGACTGAAAGACCTGTGCACGCGCCACATTCGTTTTCTCGGAGACCCCGACACCAAGACATTTCACGTTGTCAGTTGCCGGAGAGTTGTTGAAGCGGTAAACGTCATTGAAATGCGCATGCCCGAAGAAGCTCAAGAGAAAATGCTCATGCCGTGTCGCTACTGTCGACCGGTTCACATGTTCTAAAAGTCAATTCCCGCCGGCAGGCGGTCTTTCTCCCAGCCCAAGTGGATGATCGCTTGTTGGAATGCGTACCGGTCGGTCATTCCAGCCACGTATGCAACGCTTTCGTGCAGGGCAACATCACTGCCCGCCGACAGCCCACCTTTTGCTTGCACGTTTGGTATGAGGTTGGGTCGGTCAACGTAGAACTCAACAAGGAGTCGCAACACGTCAATGACCAAGTCGGCCTGATGTTGTGAGGCCGGGCGCAAATAGATGTTCTCGTAGTTGAACCTGCGCAGTGCGGCCAATGCTTCCGCAATCGGCTCGGTCATGCCGACCACGTTCGTCATTGCAGCCGCTTCGGTCATTGAAGCAATAAAGGTGCGCAACTGCGCAGACCTGTTTGTGCCGCATCTTTCACGAACAACTTCGGGAACCATGTCATAGGTAACGATGCCAGCCTCGACCGCGTCTTCAAGGTCGTGGCAGGCATAAGCAATGCGATCAGCCCAGCTGACAACAATTCCTTCGGGCGTAGTGGGGGACGGGAGCGACCATGAGTGATTGCGAATGCCGTCGAGGGTCTCATTGCACAAGTTGAGGTGAGCAAGCGAAACGTTGGCGCCCCAAGTTGCGTGGTTAAAACCGCCCGGAACGAACGGCGAAAGCGCGTCTTCGCTGGCATGGCCACCGGGTCCGTGGCCACAGTCGTGTCCAATTGCAATGGCTTCTGCAAGGGTCTCGTTAAGTCGCAGATTGCGCGCGACGGACAGCGCGACTTGGGCGACTTCAAGGGCGTGTGTCAGCCGCGTGCGTTGGTGGTCGTCGGGAAAAACGAAAACCTGTGTCTTTCCGGCAAGCCTGCGAAAGGACGCGGAGTGCAAGATCCGGTCTCGGTCGCGCTCGAAACAGGTCCGCTGAGGGTCGGGCTCTTCGGCGCGTTGGCGGTTTCCCGCGCCGCGGGCCCTTGTGGCGCCCTTGGCCAGGCTCATTTCCTGGATTTCCTCGCGTGCCTCGCGTCCGAGAGGTTGAAACGGGCCAATTTCGGCCTTCTCATCGGCATGGGCATGGCGGATGGCGTCGCCAAAGTGGCCTTCCATGGTGGCTGCCCAGGCATCGGTGCGCATGTTGTTGTCTTCGGCACACATGGTGCCCAAGTCTAGGGATCTCATGGAATGAGGCCGCGCCGATGGCCTCAGACGGCATACCATGGCCACGATTCAGCAATCCTCAGGAGAAGCGCCAGTGAACGTACGCATCGGAATCATCCAGACGGCCAAGGAAATTGACATCGAGCTAGACCCTTCCGTCAAGGCTGATGAGCTGAAAAAGACCATCGACAAGGCACTTTCAGGCACCGACGCGCTTTGGCTGACAGACAAGACGGGTCGCCAGGTGGGCGCTCGCGTGGACAAGATCGCTTACGTCGAAATCGGCAGCCCTGCGGCTTCCAACCGCATTGGATTTGTGGGTTAGGCGCCCGCCTGCTCCGCCCAATCCACTTATTTCCGGCTTCCGCAGATGAGCTCACTTGAACTCCTTGTCAAGGAGTATTCGGCTCTTGAAGATCGCGAGATTGCGCATCTCACGCGGCTGGTCAACGCATGGGGCTCGCTCAGCGACCTTTCGTTTTCAGATCTGCTGCTCTTTGTGCCGGTTGTCGGCAGTGAGGGCACGCGATTCGTTGTTGTCGGTCAAGCGCGGCCAACAACAAGCCAGACATCTCACTTAGACGTCCTGATCGGTCGCTTGATCGACGAAGCGGAGCGTCCGACTGTTGCACGAACCTGGCGCCTGCAAGAAATGGTCGATGGCGACGAGCAGTTGATGACCACCGGCGAATCCATTCGTGTGCAGTGCATCCCGGTTGTCTGCGATGACAAGGTCATTGCTGTCCTGTCGCGCGAATCGGCACTGTCATTCAATCGTCGTCCGGGCCAATTGGAGCGTTCTTATTTGGACGTGTTTAGTCGCCTGGCAAAGATGATTTCGAGAGGAGAGTTCCCCTTCGATGAATTGATCGAAGACAAGACCTCTCCGCGCATTGGTGACGGCTGTTTGATTGTGAACTCGGAGCGTCGCATTCAGTTTGCATCGCCAAACGCAATGAACTGCATGCACCGCATGGGTTTTCTTACCAATGTTTTGGGTGCGCGTTTGGTTGAGGTGGGCATTGACGACACCGTTACTGACCAAATGTTTGACCTTGGCCAGCCCGTGGTTAGAGAGTTCGAGCCGCGTCTCAGCGTCAGCCTCAGCATTGTGGGCGTTCCGCTCAAGTCAGACGGCGTTGTTGACGGCGCACTTGTGTTGATGCGCGATGTCACCGACCTTCGTCGTCTCGATCGCTTGTTGATATCCAAAGACGCAACTATCCGCGAGATTCACCATCGCGTGAAGAACAACTTGCAGACGATCTCGTCGCTGCTGGGCTTGCAAGCCAGGCGTTTGAGAGTCGGCCCGGCAAGGACCGCTCTCGATGAAGCACACCGCCGCGTGCGGTCAATTGCGCTTGTTCACGAGATTCTGTCTCGCGATGCCAGCGAACAGCTTGCCTTTAAGGAGCTGATTGATCCGCTTATCAGTGTTGCGTCAGAGACTTCACATTCAGAACGCGAGATTGCTTTTGAGTCCGAGGGTGACCCCGGTGAAGTCAGCGCCGAAATTGCAACACCACTTGCAGTTGTTCTTGCGGAGATTCTTGCCAATGCTGTCGAGCACGCTTTTGTGGGTTGGCATGAAGACGACCCCGACTTTGTTTGCTGTGTGGGCGTTGCCATGGCGAACGATCGTGAAACCGTTGACATCAGGGTGAGCGACAACGGTTGTGGCATTTCAGACCAGGTGGTTGCAGGCAAGACAAAGAGCCTCGGTTTGGCGATTGTTCGCAGCCTTGTTGAAACCCAGCTGCGGGGAAGCATTGCGTTTAACAGTCCCCACGGCGGCGGCACCGAAGTT
Organism: Acidimicrobiia bacterium; assembly: GCA_039812705.1. Lineage (GTDB taxonomy): Bacteria > Actinomycetota > Acidimicrobiia > Acidimicrobiales > JBBSGY01 > JBDIBA01. The sequence continues at coordinate 15,481 of JBDIBA010000024.1, read as the reverse complement.
CACATTGCCGTTCCGCTTGTTGACCCCGATAACGACTGAGTTATTGCGTGTCTGGCATGGGTGCGTAGACAAGCAGCGCGTTGGTGTGGTGTTTGAGGTCAAGCTCATTGACTTCTCCAAGGAACTCGCCATCAACCTGGTAGGGAAATGGTTTGTCGCTGGTAATCCGCAAGTGCTTGATGTCGCTTCGATAGTCAACACGCGAACTAGATGTGATGCGTCGACCGCTCTTTAGTGCAGTGAGCAACACACCAACCATCGTTGGCAACGCACGTCTGTGAATGCTGATGGCAGCTAAGCCGCTTTGAAAGTTTGCCTCGGGTGCAATGTCAAAGGGCAATTGACCCATGTATGTATAGGGGTTTGCGTTCAAGCAAAGTGTCAAGAAGCTCTCGACCGAAGCCGGTTTGGTCTTTGCATTCTCGGCGTCAAAGTTGACTAGGAAGTCTGCGTCACGCTTGGCTGCGGTGCGGCCCCATTGCAGCATTGCCACGAGTGCGAAATAAGGATGTCCGGCATAACGCTTGATCCAAGACTTTCGTTCCGCGCGTTCAACCACCGCAGCATCGAAACCAACGCCCACGTTCATCAAGAAGTATCGGCCATCTGCAGAGCCGAGGCCGATCGAACGCGGCTTGTCATTAGCAAGCAAGTGCAACAAGATGCCCGTTGCTTCGACAGGGTCATTGGTCATGTTGACTGATCTGCAAAAGACGTTTGTCGAACCGCCGGGCAGTGCAGCCAGTGCGGTTTTTGAGCCGGCCAGGGCGTTGGCAACCTCGTTGACCGTTCCGTCGCCGCTCAAAACAACAACAACATCGGTGTCGTCGTGCACGGCCTTTTCGGCAATCTCGGTTGCGTGGTCGCGCTTGTTTGTCTCAATAACAGTTGTGTCGTGGCCGCTGCGTAGCGCGCGTTCAATGACCAAACGCGTGCGGGGGTTGACCGACGACGCAGCGGGGTTGATGATCAAGACAACCTTCACGGTTAGGCCGATGCCTGTTCGCGTAGTTGATTGAGGCTTCGAGATAGCAATCGAGACACGTGCATCTGGCTGACGCCAAGCCTTTCTGCAATCTCTGCCTGAGTCAGTCCTTCAAAGAAGCGCAGTTGAAGAATTGTCTGCTCTCGCTTGGGAAGGCAATGGACAAGCGGAGACAGCGCAATGCGGTTCTCTGCGTCGGTCAAGTGTGGGTCTTCTGCGCCAACGCGGGAACCAACGGTCTCGTCGCCGTCCTCGCTGGCAGCTGGCGCGTCGAGTGATGAGAAACGGTAAGCCTGACCGGCTTCGATTGCTTCAAGCACGTCTTCTTCGCTTGCCTGCACGGCCTTTGCCAGTTCGGCAATGGAAGGTGAGCGGTTGAGTCCGTGAGCAAGATCGCTGGTTGTGCGGTTTACTTGCAGGTAGAGCTCTTGCATGCGTCGTGGCGCGCGAACTGCCCAGCCCTTGTCGCGGAAGTGTCGTTTCAGCTCGCCAACAATTGTGTGTGTTGCAAAGGTCGAGAACTTGACGGCGCGCTCAGGCTCAAATCGGTCGACGGCTTTCAGCAGCGCAACTGATGCAACTTGCACGAGATCATCGAGTGGTTCACCTCTGTGAGCAAAGCGTGCAGCCAAATACTGAGCAATGCCAAGGTGGGCTTCAGTCAGTTCGTTGCGCAGCTCCTCGTTGCTGCGGTCTTTGCTGAATGCCTCGAACTTTTCAAGCAATTCGGTTTCGTTCGTGGACTCGCTGATCACGCGTGTGCTGCTTTTCTGAAGTGAAAGACGGCTTCATTGCCGTGGTGCTCAATGGTGTGCTCATCAACAAGTGCATCCAAGATGAGGTGAGTCATCTCGTGCGTCGGGGGAGGCTCGATTGCATTTTCAGAGGTGACCTTGCCGTCGACCGAAAGGCTCTTCTCATCGATCTTGTAAATGAGGGCAAGTTCGTGGTGCGCGATGCCGGTTCCCATGACGCAGAAACACGCTTCGTCAACTGCCAGGCGGAGGTCTTCGATGTCATCAATGCCAAAGCCAAGGCGTGTGGCCAGGCCCGATGCCGTGACTCTGGCGAGACGGATGTATTGAGGCATTGCCGGAATTGCGAGGATTATCTGGTCAGTAGACACAAATTCGCGACCTTCCTGCTGGTGGTGCGGTCAAAGATGTCCTGATCTTGTCACCTGCCGTTTGCTTTTGCATGGTCCAATGCAGCGGTGGCGGTGTCAAGGCGATATTTGGTATCAACGAATGCCGATCATCAGACCAGCGGCCAGGGGAGCTGGCGATTTGATGTCAGTTCCGGCATTTTCGGGTTGGCAACAAACTGCTCGATTCGTGCTGCAAGATCGCCGAGGTCTTGAGCGTCTAGATGTGGCTCCAAGGCGTCGGCAAAAACGGGCATTGCGGACTCGATGTCACTCAACAAGCTGCGCCCAACATCGATGCTGTCCATGTGCTCACCGCCGAACTTCCACAAGACGGTTCGTAGGTTGGTCGCATTATTGAAACTAAGGCCGTGGTCAATGCACCACATTTTGTTGGTGGGGTCGACAATGAAGTGCCCGGCCTTGCGATCTGTGTTGTTGATGAGCAAATCAAAGATCGCCACGCACAGCAGTTCTTCTTGACGATTGCGATCGTCGCCGAATGTGAAGAAGTGTTCTTCGGGGTTGTGTTCGATAAATGTCTGTAACGAGCCAATGCCATACGGCCCAACAAACTCAATGGTTTCTGCAATGTTCGGCCATCCGAGTAACTGTGCAAACCGGTACGCCGCAATCTCGCGCTTCCACAAGCCGATAGGGAAGTCGTGCAGGCGACGTTCGCCCGCTTCTGGTTTGTAAACGGCAAGTTGCTCGGTGTTGTTGTCGGATGCAAAGCCGACAATCAAGGTGTTGTTGGAGCTCCACTCAACGCGGCCTTTTACTTCGCAAACAGAGTTGGATGACAGCTCCTGCAGGGTTGTCATGGAGTAGTTGCGGCCAATCGCATTCTGGTTTGGTTAGCCGAGTTATGTGTTGGGCGGACGGTTGCCGTTTGTGCGCGGGCAAGCGTGGTCAGGTTCAAGCGGATATCCGCAAAGCGGACATGGCGGGCGACCTGCCTCAACGAGTAGCCGACAACGGATGGAAAGTGCCCCTGCTTGCTCGCGCGTCAAAGAGAACTTTGCAGTTGCAGATGGCGTTGTGTTTTCAAGCGCCTCGATCACTTCGTCGGGCGAATCTGGGTCTATCCCCGTCAACGCATCGGGCTCGAACTCGAAGGCTTGCAGGACAACGCGATCTGCTGCCTCGTGCCAGATTGCCTTTAATCCCGAAACTGCCCACGCGATGTCGTAGGGCTCAATCAGGTCAAGGTCTTCGGGCAAGTGACCGGGACGGGGGAGCGTTTGGAGCATTTCGCCAAGCTCAAGTGCAATTGCGGCAACGTGTTGTTTTTCAAGCTTGAGGGTGATGACCTCCGCGCCCGCGTTTGCCTGCATCAAGAACAAGCGCGAGCCGGGTTCGCCAATGGCGGCAACGGTGAAGCGGTCGAGTTCGTGGATTTCAAATGATTCGCTCATGAGGGTGTCACTTCTTTTAGGTCTGTTGTGTTGATGCAGAGAACGTGTGGTGCAGGCGCGTATGAAACGACGCTGATTGATGCAGGCGAGACGGTGATGCGTTGGAAGGAGTCCAGGCTCATGCCCAGCGCAGTTGCAAGCGCGGCCTTGATGACATCGGCGTGAGACACAATGACGATTGTTTGGCCGTTGTGTTTGGCGCACAGGTCGACAATCGCATTGTTGATGCGGGTTTGCATTTCAAGGAAAGACTCGCCGCCGGGAAAGCGAAAGTGACTTGGGCTGTGTTGGACCATGTCCCACGCGTCCAGCCGTCGCAAGCGGTCTAAGGATTTGCCTGTCCATCGGCCAAAGTCGCATTCGTTCAGGTCTTCGTCGATCTGGACCTTTCGCTTGACAGCCTTGGAGATTGGCTTGGCCGTCTCGCGCGCGCGTTCGAGTGGCGATGAATAGACGGCGGCAACTTTCCTGTCAAAAGACTCAGTGATGATTTCGGCCGCAATTTCTGCCTGTACAGAGCCCTCCTCTGAAAGATGCAGGCCGGCAGTGCGGCCAGGCAGCACCTTGCCGGTTGTCGGTGTTTTCCCGTGTCTGACAAAGATGACAGTGGTTGATTTCGGCCGCGTCATGGACCTCCGAACTTATCGGCAACACGAGCGGCCATTACGCCTCTTGTCACTGGTCGCTGAACTTGGGCGGACTAACCGTCCCAATTCGAGGTAATTGGCAGTGATGCTCTCCAGTCCGATTCGCCCATCGCGAGAACCGCTGCACGTGATAGCTCAATGACTTGACGCCAGCGTGGGTCATTCAAATACACGGCACTAGGCGCATCGTGGAGTTCGTCGCGCAAGGGCTCTAAGACTTTATTAATGCGCGAAGGACTGCCCCGTGTTTAGTTGACACGGGTGGTTTGAATTATGCCGCTACTTGAACGGCATTGATTGCTTCATACTCGACAGGTGTGCACTTGCCGAGAATGCGTTGCCGGCGACGGCGGTTGTAGGTGCGCTCGATCCAACGAATGATCGCCGAGCGAAGCTCGGCTCTTGTTCTCCATCGCTTGATGTCGAGCACATTGTTCTGCAGCAACGCAAAGAACGATTCCATTGCTGCGTTGTCACCGCATGCTCCGACGCGGCCCATTGATCCAATAGTGAACATCGTGACCCTCCTCGATGGGTGCTGCCGAATGCGAGATAAGCACAAGTTTTGGGCGAATTTTGCCGGAAATTGTGCTTTTGCCGTAGTTGGGAAGGGAGCGGCGGCCGAGCCGGTGAGCTGCGTAAGACCTGGGCGGATTTGGGTAATCCGGGGCTGAGTTGGCGTAAGCCGGGTGGGCGGTGCGCATCATAATACGCGAACCAATCCCCCCAAGAGGTATCCAATGTCGTTTATGACGTCTCGGGACCGGCGAATGAAATCGCGTCGGTCGTTCATGATTGCTGTTTTCTGCGTCCTGCTGCTTGCCATTCCGGTTGTTGGCATGCAGACCGCCCAGGCCCACGAGTCCGGCAAGCGGCACCACCGTCAGAGCTCGTGGCACATGGACAAGTCGGACCGTTGGGGTGACGACGACGAGGACTCAGAAGAGTCCGAAAAATCTAAGTGGGATGACGAAGACGATGACTCAGAAGACTCCGATGATGAGTCCGAAGAGTCCAGCGACGACGAAGACTCCGACGAAGACTCAAGTGACGACGAAGACTCCGACGACAGCTCGGAATCCTCAAGCGGCATGAGCACCAAGAGTTCAAGCACTAAGAGCTCAACTTCTGGTTCAAGCACTAAGAGTTCAAGCACTAAGAGTTCGACAGCAACCACGGTTGCAAGCAGCACCGGCTCAAGCAGCACCAGCTCAAGTAGCAGCAGCTTGCGCGACTCGGGCGCTACGGGAACGCTGAATGTCCCATACATCAACCAGTTCAACCCAAGCGGTGGCGGCTCTGGCTACAGCAACGGTGACTCAAACTGTGGACCGACAAGCATGTCGATGATCGCTCGTTTCTATAACTCGTCCCTCGGAAGCTCGCGTACTGACGCTCAGCTGATTACCGAACTCAACATGGCTGACGGCGACGCCAGTGGCGGCACCGACGCCAACGGCATCAAGGCAATGGCTGCAAAGTTGGGTTTGCCCGTTCAACACAAGTTGGGTTCAGACCTCAGCTTTGTTGACAGCTCTCTCGCAGCAGGCAAGCCGCTGGCTGCGCGCGGCATCTTCAACGCAGGCGGCATTCGTCACTTCATCGTGATCACCGGCAAGAACTCTTCGGGTTCTTACACGGTCAATGACCCGGCAAGCGAGGGTCGCAAGACCGTTTCGGCTTCACAGCTGAAGACCTTCATCGACAACCACCCAGAGGGCGCATTCTTCGCCATTGGTTAATCGATCTGGGCCGAGGCTGCGACTTGAGTGTTCAATGTCGCAGCCTCGGCCTACGCTGCCGTTGTGTTTTCGCCCGACAGCATCCGTTCCGTTGATCACCTAACCCTGATTGCACGGTCCGTAGAGGCGGCGGGTCGCAGCTGGGCCATCTGTGTTGCAGAACAAGGCCAGTTGCGCTTTTTGCGGGTCAACTCGGCTTTCGAGGACATGACCCACATGGTCCGCTCAGATGTCATTGGCAAGTCCCACGACATCTTGCTTGGCGCCAAGTCAGATGTTGATGCCATCGAGATTTTGCGCGCAGCTGTCGCAAGTCAGCGCCCGGCAACTGCAACGCTTGCCATGTATCGCGCCAACGGCGCTTTGTTTTGGGCAGAGCTTTCGGTCGCGCCAATCGAGGCCGAGAACGCCGAAGCAGACACTCCTTACTTTGTGGTCGTTTACACAGATGTCACCCAGCAAGTGCAAACGCAGAATGAGTTGAAAAAGGCTTGGGAAGCAGAGCGTTCTGCACACATTCAGCAACAGTCGACTTCGCGCCGGCTTCAGGCGCTCTTGTCGCAAATGCCAACAGGTGTGGTCGTTGTTGAAGCGCCAAGTGGTCGCGTTGTCGGAATGAACCCCCAAGCGTCACGGCTGCTTGGTTCACTGCACGATCTTTCACTGGTCGATGACGATGTTGAAGTAGCAGTGTCTCGTGCAGATGGCAGTAGATACCGCGCAAACGAGCTACCGGTCATTCGCGCACTTGCATCGGGCCAATCAACGCCGGAAGAAGATTGCGAGTTTATGTTTCCAATCGGTACGGCCGGTTCGGTTGGCGGCAGTCGCAAGGGCTATGCGGTTATGAAGGCCGTTCCTGTTGCAGATGGCGATGGAAACACAGTTGCTGGAATGTTGTTGATTGACGACATCACAAAGCGTCGTCGTGCAGAGATTGAACTTGTGGAGTCGCGACGCAAGTCGGTTGAGCTCGCGCATTCTTTGCAACAAAGCTTGTTGCCGTCGAAGTTTCCAGTTGTTGACTTTGCAGAGTTTGGTTCTCAGTTCACCCCAGCGGGAGAAGGGCTTGAGGTTGGCGGCGACTTTTACGACGTGTTTGAACAACGCGACGGCGATGTCGTTGCAGTAATTGGCGATGTGATGGGCAAAGGTGTTGGCGCGGCGGCGGTGACATCGCTTGTGCGCCATGTCATTCGCACAACGGCATTGCGTTCGCGTCGTGTATCAACCCTGTTGCAGATGTTGAACGAAGCCTTGTGTCGCGAAAGTGGCGAGACGCCGTTTGCAACGGTTGCAACGGCTTTGTTTGTTGCCGATGAGGTAACTCGCACCGTTGAAATGACAGTGGGCCTTGCTGGTCATGCGCAGCTCTTGGTGCTGCGAGCCAATGGGAATGTCAACCGGGTCGGCATTCCTGGAACGTTGGTTGGCATTGTCGAGGAGATTGAAGTGTTTGAGGACCGCACAACGTTGGCGGCGGGCGACAGCGTTGTCTTCTTTACTGATGGCGTCACAGAAGCGCGCAATTCCAATGGAGAGTTCTTCGGTGAAGAACAGTTAGTGGAAACGCTTAGTGGTTTAGATGTCGAAGACCGCCGCGATGCGCAGCGAATTGCTTCGGCCGTGGGGGAGCGCGTCCGCAGGTTTAGCCAAGGCGAAGCATGCGATGACATTGCAGTAATGGTCGTGCGCATTAGCGACAAGTTCTCCCACTAGGGCCCGGGCCTTGCCTGCTGAGCACTGGCAGGGGTGTCGCAGAGGGTGGCTATGTTGAAGCCAACAAAAGTTTGAAGTTCTTCTAGACAGCGAACATGTGTTCGCTATACTGACCCAGGTGTTAGACAGTCAGCTTCTCCCGGGTTCGGTTTCCAATTCAGATGGCGCGCAGTCGTCATCACCCAACGCAAAAAGGCACTTGTGGCTGCACAAAGACACGCAAGGTCTTGGTCAGTCAACGGTGTTGGCCGGCCAGCGCGTGTTGTCTTTGTCGCCCGCGGTGCGCAACTTGTTTCCAGATGGTGGTTTGCGCCGCGGCAGCACAGTTGTGGTTTCGGGGTCAACCAGTCTTGCTTTGTTGACCATTGCGACAGCATCTGCAGAAGGGTCGTGGTGCGCAGCTGTCAACATGGCGAACCTGGGTGTAGACGCAGCTGTTGAAGCGGGTGTGTGTTTGAAACGCCTTGCGCTTGTGCCTGAAGCAGGCAAGCAATGGGTTGCGGTCACATCTGCTTTGGTCGAAGCGGTCGATGTTGTGCTGGTGCGTCCGCCGGGCAATGTCAGTCACACAGATGCCAGGCGACTGACTGCCAAGGCTCGCGAATGTGGTGCGGTGCTGGTCCCAGTGGTCGACAACTCCAACAGCTGGCCACTCGCAGACTTGCGGTTGAAGTGTCAGGGCTTTGTGATGAATGGCCTGTTTGAGGGTTACGGCTATTTGGCCAAGCCGCGCTTAATGGTCAGTGTCGTTGGGCGAGGCAAAGCGTCTGTTGCTCGTCAGGCAATGGTTGCCCTGGCGTCTTAAGGCCGCGGCAGTCAGGTAGTTGTTGCAATGAGGACACTGGTTGTTGATTGTTCAGCGTTTGGGTCGCTAAAGACGGACGTTTCACGCGCGTTGGCTTTGTTCGAGCCCGTGGTTGCTTGCATAGAGGCACTCGCCACAAAGATTGAAGTGTTGGCACCGGGGTTGTGCGCTGTTCCCACGCGCGGGCCTTCGCGATATTTCGGCGGTGATGCCGCGCTGGCCAAACATGTGGCCATGCTTGTCAAAGACGCGCTTAGAGATTGCGCGACAAGCATTGGCGATGCCGCTGCGGGTGGGGTCACTGCTTGCCAGAGTGTAAGTGTCGGCATTGCAGACGGTTTGTTTGCCGCCAAGCTTGCTGCGCATAGCAACCAAATTGTTGAGACTTCGCGCACTAAAGACTTCTTGGCAAGTCAGCCCATAGACGCATTAGGACAGCCAAATCTTGTTGATCTGCTGAAGCGGTTGGGCATTCGGACCCTTGGGGACTTTGCAGACATTCCGCGGGCAGACATTGTTGGACGTTTTGGGGCGGTGGGAAACAACGCGCATCGCCTGGCAAGTGGTGAAGAAGAGGAGCAGTTTCATCCACGCCAAGGTATTGACGATCTTTCGGTTGAGTATCAATGCGAAGAACCATTACAGAGCCTCGACATGGCCAGCTTTGCAATGAAGTCTCTTGCAGACCGTTTGCACGCCAACCTTGGCGAACAAGGGCTTGCCTGCAACCGTTTGGTCATCGAAGCGCACATGACAAATGGTGAAGTCCTTGCGCGTATTTGGCGTCACGATGGCCGTCTGAGTGCGGTTTCAATTGCAGACCGCTTGCGTTGGCAAGTCGAGAGTTGTTTGAAACGAAACACGCATCCGGCTTTTGGTGGTGCGCCCGAGGGCATTGGCCGTCTTGTTCTGATTCCCGAAGGGGTCATGCCCGACAACGGTCGTCAGTTGGGCTTTTGGGGCGGTGACATCGATGCCGACGAAAGGGCCGCCCAAGCATTGGTGCGAGTGCAGGGCCTTGTCGGTGAAGAAGGCGTGGTTACTGCAGCACTCAAAGGTGGCCGCACATATCCAGAACGCGTTCATTTCATGGCATGGGGAAGCGCGACCGATGAAAGCATGCAGCTAGACCGGCCGTGGCCGGGTTCGTTTCCCGCTCCGCATCCGGCAACTGTTTATAAGCGTCGGAAAAAGATTGAAGTCAAAGACGGTGAAGGCTGTGAAGTGGTAGTCGATGCACGCGGAGCCATTAGTGCCGCGCCCGAGGTCATGACGCTAGATGGCAAGCAGCAGACAATCGCTGCATGGGGAGGGCCGTGGCTGATTGATCAGCGTTGGTGGTCAAAAGCTCGTTCCGTCAGATGCGCGTGCTTGCAACTTGTCACTAAAGATCAAGTTGCCTACTTGGTGTTGCGCGAATCGAAAACGTGGTGGCTAGAGGCTAAGTATGACTAGTCGTTTACTTCACCTTTGGGCTCATTGGTCTTTGCTGGGCCGCTGTCAGAGTCTTCTTGACCAGCGTCATGTGCAACATTGGTCAGCGCATCTGCAGGAATTGGCAGCGCCGGCATTTCAATGGTCACTTTCGTGCCTGTTGAAACGTCAGACTCAACTGAAATTGAACCGCCGTGGTGGTCAAAGATTGCCTTGGCGATGGTCAAGCCGAGGCCCGCCCCAGGGTGTTGTTGAGAGATCGCAGTTGTCGCGCGGTAAAAGCGGTTGAACAGGCTTCGTTGTTCTTCCAGCGGAATGCCGATTCCGTTGTCTTTGATCAAAAAGGCAATCGTTTCGTTTTGACGCTTTACTTCAATGTCAACGGAGCCGCCGGGAGGCGTGAACTTGATTGCGTTGCCGACAATGTTGTCCAGTGCGCGAACAAGTTCAGCTCGATCGCCAGCCAAGAAGCCTGCGTTTACATGTCCAAGTACAGACAAGTTCACGCTGCGGTCGCGAGCAAACAATGTGTTGCGCTCAACAACGCTGAGAACTGTGCTTGCAACGTCGACAGGTCGGAACTGCACGCTAAACGCGCCAGACTCGATCTTTGACAGAGTCAAGATGTCTTCAATGAGCGTGCGGAGGCGGCGCGCATTACGAGACGCAACTTCAACCATGTGAGCCTGTTCGCCAGTGAGTTCGCCGGCGTCTCCATCACCAAGAAGCTCCAAATAGCCAAGCGTGTTGGTTAACGGCGAGCGCAATTCGTGAGATATAGATGAAACGAACTGGTTTTTGACGTTGCTTACTTCTTCCAAGCGCAACTGCATTTCGCGCTCTGCTGCGATTGCCTTGTCTGCTGCTCGGCTAAGTGCAACACGCGAACCTTCATCGCGAATCAGCATGTTCATGCGGGCTGCATTGCCATTGGGGTCAACGTCAATCCAGACAGTTATGCCGAAGTGCAGTTCGGTTTCCATGCGGCTGGAAAACACGCGGTTTATGTACTTGCCGTTGATGCACTGCGGGTTGTCCCAAAGCTGATCGAAATCTTTAATGGCGTTTTCTTTTTGAGAGGGAGCCGCCAGAACGTCAACAAGTCGCTTACCAAGGAGTTCTTCAGATGAGTACCCAGTCGTCAGTCCTTCGCGCTGCTTGCATTCAAGGATGTGTCCTTGACGGTCAAGCACCATGAAGGCGTCTGATGCATCGCTGATGACAGAGCGGAAATGCGCCTCGGCGGAAGTTGCGTTGCGCAGCTGCGCCAGTGTGTCTGAAGCCGTGGTGGCGGAGCTCAACGCTCTGCCGTGCGATACGGCCAGAAGTCCAAATGCAGCCGTGAAGAGCAGCACCGGAACAATCTCGGGCGCGTTGATGTGGCTAAGCGCGGGCAGCAACGAACAACCCAGTCCTCCCAGCAGGAGAACAAGGGAAACCCTTGTAAGGGCGGAGCTTCCTGCTCCCGGTTGCCGATCCTTGGCCACGAAGTATGCATCGGCATCGGCCAGGAGGCCCTGGACAGGCAATCTGGAAGTTTTGAGGCATCCGTAAGAGGCATTGACAGATGGCCCGTTTTCCCTACGCAGAGCTGCATTGTCACTCCAATTTCAGCTTTCTCGATGGTGCTTCGCACCCCGAGGAGCTGGTTGACGAGGCGGTTCGTCTTGGCCTTGAGGCTTTGGCGCTAACCGACCACGATGGCTTCTATGGAGTGGTTCGGTTTGCTCGTGCGGCCAGCAGTGTGGGGCTGCCCACTATTTATGGCGCCGAGCTAAGCCTTGGGCTGACTCAGCGACAAAACGGCATTCCAGATCCCGAAGGCGAACACATCGTTGTCCTCGCCAGAAATCCGACGGGTTACGGCTCTCTCGCAAGGGCCATTTCAGAGGCGCAGATGGCCGGGAAAGAGAAGAACAAGCCCATCTATGACATGGCCAAGTTGGCAGACATGCACCGGGGAAACTGGTTGGTGTTGAGCGGGTGTCGGAAAGGCGCGGTGCCCAAAGCCCTTGCAGATGGTGGGTTCGAGGCCGCTAAAACGCGTGCCCTTGACCTTGTCGAGATATTTGGCAAAGACAACGTTGCAATTGAGTTGTGGAACCACGACATCGCAGGTGACGACGCTCGCAACAGCGCGCTGTATGACATTGCTCAGCAAACGGGTATTCAGTCAATTGCAACCGCCAACGCGCATTACGCAACCGTCAAACAAAGACGTCTTGCCAATGTGGTGTCAGCCATTCGCGCCCGACGTTCATTGGAAGAAATAGATGGCTGGCTTCCCGCAAACGGGGGAGCATATTTGCGCTCGGGAAAGGAACAGTTCACTCGCTTTTGGAGGTATGACGGCGTGGTTGAACGTGCCGCAGAACTTGCCCGGCAGTGTGCGTTCGACATCAAGTTGATTGCTCCGCAACTTCCAAACTCCGGCGTTCCCGATGGCCATGACGACAACACCTGGTTGCGCTGTCTTACATATAAAGGTGCATTGGGCCGATACGGCCCGCCTGCTGCTGAAACAGTTCCCGGTGCCTATCGCCAGATTGAACATGAGCTTCGTCTCATAGAGCAGCTTGGGTTTTCGGGATATTTCTTGATTGTCAACGACATTGTTGAGTTCTGCCGTCGCAGCGACATCTTTTGCCAGGGGAGAGGATCTGCTGCAAACAGTGCCGTGTGTTACGCGCTTGGGATTACAAATGCAGATGCAGTTGCCCTTGGTTTGTTGTTTGAGCGGTTTCTTGCACCAGAGCGCGACGGTCCTCCGGATATCGATGTCGACATCGAAAGCGATCGGCGCGAAGAGGTCATTCAATACGTTTACGAACGCTACGGACGACAACGTGCTGCTCAAGTGTGCAACGTCATCACTTATCGTTCGCGGTCTGCGGTTCGCGATGTTGCCAAGGCCTTTGGCGCAAACACCGACCAACAGAATGCGTGGTCAAAAAGTCTCGATGGATGGGCGCCCTTGGACCCCGAGGCGCACTATGAAATGCCCGCATCCGTTGTCGAGATGGCATTGCACATCCAAGATTTTCCAAGACATCTCGGCATTCATTCCGGGGGAATGGTTCTTTGCGACCGGCCAGTTGTCGAGGTGTGTCCGGTTGAGTGGGCGTCAATGGAGAACCGCAGTGTGTTGCAGTGGGACAAAGACGACTGTGCAACGGCGGGACTGGTGAAGTTTGACCTGCTTGGTCTTGGGATGTTGTCGGCGTTGCATTACGCGGTCGACATGATTCGCGACCACTACAAAGTCGATGTCGATATTGCCAAACTGCCTCAACAAGACGCTGTTTACGACATGTTGTGCAAGGCAGACACCATTGGCGTTTTTCAGGTTGAAAGTCGTGCACAAATGTCAACGCTGCCGCGTTTGCGTCCGCGGTGTTTTTACGACCTGGTTGTTGAAGTCGCCCTCATTCGCCCAGGGCCCATTCAAGGTGGTTCGGTTCATCCATACATCCGGCGCCGCAACGGGGAGGAGCCCGTTACCTACCTTCATCCACTTTTGGAACCCTCCCTGAAGAAGACCCTTGGCGTGCCGTTGTTTCAGGAGCAGTTGATGCAAATGGCAATTGATGTTGCCGGCTTTAGTGCGGGTGAGGCAGATCAGCTGCGCCAAGCAATGGGCTCCAAGCGTTCTGCGGCCAAAATGGAGCGTCTTCGTTCGCGGCTATATGAGGGCATGGCGTGCAATGGAATTGTTGGCGAAGTGGCCGACGAAATCTTCCTGAAATTATCTGCGTTTGCAAACTTCGGATTTCCCGAAAGCCACTCGGTGTCTTTTGCACACCTCGTGTACGCCAGCTCCTACATCAAGCTCCACTATCCGAATTGTTTTCTGGCCTCGTTGTTGAATGCGCAACCGATGGGCTTTTACTCGCCGCAAAGCCTTGTTGCAGATGCTCGTCGTCACGGTGTTGTTGTGCGCGGACCGTGCGTCAATGCAAGTAGGGCGGTTGCAAGTATCGAGAGTGACAATGCTGTGAGAGTCGGCCTTGAGTACGTTCGCACGATTGGCAAAGAACTGGCTGCGTCGATTGCAGAAAATTCTCCATATGTGTCAATGGAACACGTTGTGCGGACGAACGCTTTGAATGCAGATCAGGTCGAAGCGTTGGCGACAGCTGGTGCGTTTGATTGTTTTGGCATGTCGCGACGTTCGGCTTTGTGGAGTGCCGGTGCGGTTGTGCAGTCCCGTCCGGGAAGATTGCAGGGAGTAGTGACGGGCGAATCCGCGCCGCGTCTTGCAAAAATGACCCAACCCGAAGAGATGGCCGCAGATCTTTGGGCAACAGGCATTACCGCTGGAATAAATCCAGTGGAGCTGGCGCGTGCTTACTTAGATAAGCGCGGTGCCGTCCGTGTTGACCGTTTGGCAGACAAAGAGACGGGTTCGGCAGTGATGGTGGGTGGTGTTGTAACGCACAGGCAGCGTCCGGGTACGGCGAACGGTGTGACGTTTCTCAGTCTCGAAGACGAAACCGGCTTGGCGAATGTCATTTGCTCGGTGGGCGTGTGGCAGCGGTTCCGCCAGATTGCCATGGCTTCTTCGGCGCTCATCATTCGCGGAACGGTTGAAAAGAACCAAGGTGCGGTAAATGTTGTTGCAAACCGCTTGGAGCCATTAATCGTTTCGGGGTCGCCTTCCCTCAAGTCTCGCAACTTCCATTAGAGCTTTCCTTTGGTAATGACGTGTAGCGACTAGACAGGTTCGCGTGATTACAGATGGCCGTTTTTGTCTCCGGATGCAGGACTCGCAGGACCTTTGGCGCTACGACACAAAGTGGCGCAAGAAAGCCATGTTTTCAATGGACAAAGACAAAGAACTGATTGTCATTGAAGGAACGCTCGCGCTGCTTGTTGTCGCAACTGACAAACAGACAACTGCCAAACAGACAGTTACCGCCACTGTGCATCTGCCCGACAATCCCGAAACCCCCGTTGCTCAAGGGGTGTACGCCGACGGTTGGACGTTTGCCGGTTCGAAAGAGGCGTGGGCATTAGTGCCCGATTACTTTGTACTGCCCGGCGATGTTCCTCAACTGTTGCGCATTGCCGATGGCGCAGCGCCACTTGAACTTACAGAGCTTGGCAATGTGAACAGTGCGGTCAATGTTCCAGACAGTCGGCTGCTTGTTCTTCTTGGCGGCGGGTCGCTAAGTGTGCTTGACCCGGTGAGTGGCAGAAGCAGCGCAAAGATGCGCCTTGGGCAAGGAACACAGCGGCCAATCGCGCGATTTCGCACAGGCAAGGACGGCTTGGAGTTATGGCTCAACGACGGTTGTCTGCTGATGAAGTTGGAAACCAAGAACTGGCACGTTGTTGACGCGGCGGGAACCGAAGACGAGTCGCCCATTGAAACGTGGGCATTTGTTGATGACCGCCATGTTGTCGTGGCTCCGCGCGGCAAAGCCGAGTTGTTGCTAATCGATCTCGATGAGATGGCCCTTGTCGAGTCGTATTTTCCCGAGACGCGGATTGTCGATGTCGCTGCAATTGACGAATCGCACGTGGTGGGAGTCGATTCTGATGGCAACGCGTGGAAGACCAAGCTGGCTACTAACTAAAGGACGAG